>JABXJW010000460.1 GCA_013375395.1 Desulfobacterales bacterium | reverse complement strand
CCTGTCAAGTACGCCCTTTAAACCCTTAATGCCCTGACGGGCAGAAAGGAACTCAGAGATGTTCAAGGTATCCTACCTAAAGAGCAAGAGTCAAGAGCTTATCTTCGTATTCGATTTTATAAACCGCATAGTCTACGTCTTTATGGTCGTTCGGGGAAGGCCGGTTGAAGCTAAGAGGAGCAGGAGGACCTTTGATCCCCTTGAATACTTCGGATGGTTTGAGGACTTGGGAAACCCGGACCGTGGGTTGTCGGACCTGGTTCTTGATTGCGTGTGGTTGGGAGGAGAACGTCTAGATCTATGGATGGGTCAGGCGCTTCTTGACATGCTGGGAAAGGTGGACCAGGAAAGCATTAACTTTGCTATTTACGGTAAAGCTAAGCAGCCTGGGGAGGCCATTTACTGGGGTGATATTGGCTTTATTGTGCTCTGTGTGAACCTGGAAAAGGACCGGTTTCCTAAGATCAAGAATGACGTACTTAGTACGGTCAAGGTGAGTGCTGACAGCATTGGGGGATTGGGTGAGGTTTACCATCCTGGCCGGATCGAACAACCTAAGCCGGTGCGTTATCAAGAGGAAAAGAGGCGGAGGGATCATCTAAGGCTTATAGAGAAAAAGAAGGGGCTGCCCAGCGTTGGCCGCAAGCTGAAACTGGCGTATCTGCCGGCGGAATTACTAAATGAGCCAACCTTTTACACTATGAGCCTTGGGGCTCAAGAGGTTTACAGGATATATCGAACATACGCAAAGATTCCTAGCGGAGAGAGTCTTTACAGCTACGTTCAGACCGGTATAGCGCAAACTCAGGGACTCTTGGTGCGGAGACGGACCGATATGATGATGTCGGGCACAAAGGAGAAAAGGAGAAAGGCTGCCAAGATGGGCGTCAGTGAAAGGAATGTGAAAAGATACATAGCCGAGCTGGATGACAGAAAGTGGCTGTACTATGTGGTTCGAGGGCGCCCGGGCATCCCGGGTGAGTCAGCTCCAAGGGTCAATAAGTTTCTAGTGGTGATGAGCGAGGAACAACGGATTTACCTGATTGAGGAGGCGAAGGAGAGAGAGGAAGATACTGATTAAACCTTCCCTATTCCTACCATCTAATCACTCCGGAGATAGCTTCATAAAGAAAAGCTCAAAGGGTTGGTGGGGTTTACCCTTCATAAAAGGATTGACCTGGAGGCGGGTTTTTCTGGATGGAGATCCTTGCGTCCAGGCCGCAGGTCTTTAGAACTAAAACCCTTTACCCCCATAACTAAAGCGAGGCCGGCCGGCCGGCTAGAATATCTTTGTCCATGGACCGGTTTGACTGAAAGGAAAACCGGCCCAGGGGCACCTTAAAATTACTAAAGGCGGAATTGACACCCGCCAAAACGTAAAAATCTAGAAACCCTGTGAGGCGGTATGCCGTTTGAATACTATAGGAATATTATAGACTTTGAGCATTTCAGGGAGACTTTACATCATGCTTCTCGTCTCCTGTTATCGGCGGTTGACTCTCCAACCCTTAAATGGATGAAAAAGTGACCTTGCGTCACGCCCAAAATAGTCTTTAAGCTCCCGTCTTCGGGA
>JABXJW010000459.1 GCA_013375395.1 Desulfobacterales bacterium | reverse complement strand
ATGGCAAGGTGACCGGCTTCGAGAAATCGCTTAAAGCCCTCGCCGAGAGTGGCCGGTTGCCAATGGCGGATCAGAAAAAAGGTGATGGCCTGGGCACGCCTTCCGGGAAAGGCAAGCCTTCAGGTGATAAGGCGGACGAAGCGCCTATTACCATAAGACTTTAAGGAGATTCAAATGGCAAACGAAGTTGATTTGACCGTTGCACAGATTGGGTTGGTCGATCCTCTGAAAGCAAGGGTCAAGACTTATCTTGCTGGGGAGGAGATCACTAAAGGTGAGCTTGTGGCTATGAACACCACTGGCGTGATCCATCCTGCAAGTGGTGCCGCGGCCGATTATAAGGCTCAACAGATCGTAGGCGTTTCCCTCAATGCTGGCAACACAGGGGCAGCTATCGATGTCTGCGAAGATGGCGAGTTGTACGGGTTCACCGTCTCTGGGCTGAACTGTGGTGCTTTGCTTTATGCTCACGACACAGCGGGCAGAATCAGCAGTGCCATTGGCACTGTAACCGCCTATGTGGGCAGAGTTACAGCCCTTACCGATAAGGGCACGACCAATGTCATCCGCATCCAGACTATCTTCTCCGAAGCGCTAGTGACATAGGAGAAGATGAGATGGCAGCAATTGAGGTAACAGCAGCACAAGTTGCGTTGGTTGATCCGATCAAGGCAATTGTCAAATCCTACCTTGCTGGTTCGACTATCACCAAGGGCCAGGTTGTGGCACAAGCCACTGATGGCTCAGTCGATCCTGCTGATGCCTCTAGCGGACTTGGATACCTATTTGAACAAGTGAGAGGAATCGCTCTGAATGGTGGGGGCACGGGACAGGCAATCGATGTTCTACAGGATGGTGAAGTATATGGTTTCACCATAGCAGCATTGAACTGTGGTGCCTTGCTTCATCTGTCCGACGATGTAGGCCAGATGGACACCGCATTAGGCACTGGTGATGTTTACCTGGGCCGTGTAACAGCTTTAGCGGATAAGGATGCAACCAAAGTATGCCGCATCCAGATAATCTTCTCCGAGGCATTAGCAGCGGAGTAAGCGGAGTAAAGGAGAATAAACTATGAGTGGAATATTCGGACATCTCAATATCTCGGACTCGGATTACGTTTTCAACGCGACGGCCGGCCAACGGGTGATCTTCGAGGCGGCGACCGCATACGTGGATCGAGTCAATGAGGAGGTTTCCCGCCTCCTATCTATCTTCGTAAGCCGAAATACGGAAGAATTCAAACTCCGGTACAAGCTGCCTGGAAGTGGATACTTGCAGCGACGTGGATCTGACGGTCGCTATGGTGCAGTGAAAGCAGTCGGCCAGTGGGATGTCAGTTTCCCGTTGGAGGACTTCGGGGCAATGATCGTGGGAAACGATGTGGATATGGCCTATATGACCGTCGCAGAACTTGATCGTCATATTAAGACCGTTGTCCAGCAGAATGTCAATACCCTTCGTTTTGAGGTATTGACCGCCTTGATGACCCGGAGCAATGGGACTTTCATCGATCCCCTGCATGATAGTCTCACCATCCGCCGACTGGCTAACACCGACGGCACGTTATACCCG
>JABXJW010000105.1 GCA_013375395.1 Desulfobacterales bacterium | reverse complement strand
GACCCAGCCAGCTTAGCCATGCTTCGGATGTGATGGCGTATGGAACCGACATCGCCAACGTGACGTAGACTAGGTTCATCACGTTTGGAAGGATGTGTCTCATTATGATGCGGAATCTGCCGGCTCCAACGGCTTTAGCTGCTTCAATAAAAGGTCTCTCTCGGAGGCTGAGTACACTTGATCTTACAAGCCTTGCAAATCCTGTCCATCCGATTACGGAGATTAACAGTATGAGGGTCCATATTGATGGGCTTAAGACTGCCATCAACACGATGTATAGTGGTGTATCGGGTATAACAAGGAGCAGGTCTGTGAACCTCATTAGGATTTGATCTACGAGCTTGCCCATGTAGCCTGCAGTTAATCCGATGAGTAATCCGATAACTATGGAGAAGACCGCTGAGAGTAAGCCGACGAGGAGTGATATTCTTGCTCCGTACGCAAGCTGTGTAAATATGTCTCGCCCCGCGTTATCGGTTCCAAGCAGGCCGAAGGAAGAGCCGAAAAGTCGGATGTAAAAATCGTCGATGTAGACGGTGGCTTCAGCCTTTTCTTCATTGGAGCGTCGAGTGTCGTTAAACATTATTTCAAGGCTATATCTGTAGTTGCCTGGTTTTGAGAACATCGTTTTTGCTGGATTTGATTCCCACTCAGAGCCAAACTTTTCCCGTAACCAATAGAGTTCAGCAGAAGAAGAATCTATTAAACACTCTGCTGGGGGGTTATGCTTGGGGGTTATCCATGTTGTTTCGCTGCCGTTGAACGTTTTACTCCACCATTCAAGTCTTTTTTCACCATTCTCGGTCTCGATGACGACATCGATTGTAACGAGTACGTCTTCGGGTGCATTAACCAACACAGCCACTTGACCTACGAATCGATAGGCCGAGGCTTTGTAGGGGTAGTAGAACACTTTGGTTAGGTTTGCTGTGACTTCCTCAAGGGGTTTTTCATCGTTCTCTTGATTAAACACTATGGCAGCGCATCCCTTCTTTTCCTCTTCCGTTTCTCTTCCTATGTCGGAGATAAATTGCAGGGAAACGCTCTGAGTGGTTGAGTTGGTAGTAAATTCTAGGTCTTCAAGGGAGGTAGCGGTGTTTAAGTGCGGGTCCTTCATTGGGTCAACATTTTCGCTTAATTCTTCCCCAAAGGGAAGATATTTGTACCAGAATGGTTTGGTGTAGCGGTATGCTATTGGAGGGTTCGTTGGGTGGCGAGGGAGGTATGTGGGGTTGTAGGGTGTTATTAGAGGGGCGGCTACGGCTAATATTATAAAGAAGGCAAGAATCACTATACCGAGCATCCCTCTTTTATTACGTATGAAGATGCGCATGAAATTTTTGAATCTTTTGATTTCAAATGAAAGTCTAGCTTTTCGGCTACTCAACACGTCTCACCCGTACTTCACTCGAGGGTCTATGACTCCATAAAGAAGATCTGCTATTAAGTTGGCTATAATTACGCATATAGCTACTACGTAAAAGATTGCTTGCAAGGCTGGATAGTCGAATGTTTCTATTGACCGCCAAATCCACATTCCTAGTCCTGGGTATCTGAAGACTTGTTCTGTTATTATTGCCCCCCCAAGCGTGAAGCCGAACACTATGGCCACTTCTGTTATTATGGGCAGTGAAGCATTTTTCAATGTATGTTTAAACAGCACGGTTCTTTCCTTAAGGCCCTTCGCTCTAGCGGTGAGCACATAGTCTTCGGTAATACATTCTAACATCGTGGCTCTTGTTAAGAGAAGGTAGCTTCCATAGGAGAGGAGGAAGAGGGTGATCCATGGTAGAACAAGATGCCACAGTCGAATTCCCAGGTCTTCCCAGATGGTCTGAGGAGGCATATACGCCCAATAGTCAGGTATAGTGTGGCCTGATGGAAACCAATTCAAATTGTAGGAGAAGACTAGTATAAGCATCATTGCTATCCAAAACACGGGTAGAGAGTATGTAAGTAAGGAAATTATTACAGATGCGTTGTCGATCAGCTTGCCCCTTTTCTGAGTAGCCACAACTCCTAGCACAATGCCGATGATTACGGCCAAGATCTCAGGAGGGAGGACTAACACAAGAGTATTTTGGAGACGCAAACCTATATCGCCAATAATGGGTTTCCTTGTGTCATAGGAGTATCCGAACTGCCCTGTTAGCATGTTAATCACGTACTTCGCGTATCTTTCGGGTACTGGACGGTCAAGTCCAAATGCTTCTGTTACGGCCTTGATAGTTTCTGGCTCCCTTAGTCTCATCTGGCTGGCCAACATTGACACAGGGTCTCCCGGCATCAGCATAAATATAAAGAAATTAATTGTGATCACGAAGAATAAGAGAACAAATGAATAGACTATTCTTTTTAAAATGTATGTTCGTAAACCCATGTGGTCTCCTTCCTAGTGGTAGAATTTTATAGAAAGAAGGAGGTATTTTAAGTTTTAGCCCGATTCCGTTAGTAGAGAGAAACTTTTAAATCATCCAAACTGAAAGATATAACTACCGAAAAAGAAAGGAGAATGGGAAGAAACTTGAAATCAAAGACTATAGTGTTTATGCTAGTGATGATTTCAGCGTTAATGTTGACAACTTTCAATGAAACTTCAGTGTTTTCACAAGGCGGACCAGTACCGGCTCCCGATGGACCATTCGAAAAGTACGGACCGAGAGTTGACAGGCTTATCTTCCATGTTTCGGGCGGTGTTGTGGCAGAGGTTGGGGACTTTGAGGCTGGACTTATCGACATCATGGACTGGGCCGCACCAGCGGAGAAATGGGACGATTGGCTTGCAGATCCTGAGATTGTAATGGGAGACTACGGAGAATTTGCACCCATTTATCTTGCCCTTAACACCATGCGGTGGCCCTTAGGCCACGGTGATCAGTTTCCTGAAGCTTGGTCCAGTTATCCAGCAGGCTACATCAGTAATCATAACCTCTCCCTGTGGAGTGACGGCACAATGAAATCAGATCTTCCGGTGGGAACTTCAGATATGGTCTATGTTGACTATGGCACTCCTTGTCAAAGATGCTTGGATGCTAGACAGTTCAGAAGGGGTCTAGCCCACATGGTGGATCGAGCAACCCAGATCGCCTACATGGAAGGGGCTGGAACAGCGATTACTCCATCTCTGTTTTGGCCGGCGATGAAAAGTTGGGAGAATCCCAGCACACCGAGTTATGCCTACGATCTAGTGGTGGCTAAAGCAGCCTTTGAAGCAGGAGGCTTCAAAGACTGGGACGGTGACGGTACAATGGACTACTCGCCTAGCCATGGCGCAGTTGCGGACGACGAGGAACAGTTGCCTACTCTACAGTTTTATACAAGGATAGACGACGACCACAGGGTGCATTTGGGTCAGCTGATAAGCTTCGACATGGATTTGCTAGGGGTTCCCCACAAGCTTTACATAGCGAGCTACGGCACGGTCGTCAATAAGGTATGGTCGTCATATGACTATGACGTATACATAGAATATTGGCCTTGGGACCCGTTGCCCGACTTCTACGCCGAATGGTTCATGTCAAGAAAGGACATATATCCCACTGCGTGGGCGGACAACGAACATCGCTACCACAACAAGGAGTTCGACCTAGCGGCTGAACACTTCATAAAGGGTGACGATCCAGGTGTTGGGCACTGGTGCGATCTGATGCAGTATATTATACACGACGATGCCGTCGTTATACCAGTCTACTCCTATGTTGGCTATAACGCGCGCAGAACAAACTACGGAAGTTTCCCTGGAGAAATAAAGTATGCAACCAAGCCTTGGGAGGGCATGTGTTGCTTCCCAGGTGACGGCTTCCACACCTACGGAGGTGGTTGGAGCCAGCTCAACGCACATCCCCAAGGCTTTGAAAAGGGCGGCTCGCTAAGGATAGGACTGAATCTTAACCCTGATTTGCTCGATCCCCTGGATTCCATGTACTGGTACGAGGGCATAATCCTCAACCAGATCTACGAAACCCCATTGAAGTTTAATCCATGGGACCTGTCTGAATTCGAACCATGGTTGTGCAGCGACTTTACTCCTGGAACATGGATACACCCAACAGAGGGCGAGTGCAGCGCGGTTAACTTCACCCTCTTACCAGGCGTTCTCTGGCAAGACAGCGAACCCATGACAGCTGAGGATATTAAATTCACCTGTGAGTTTGGTAAAGCGACCAAGTCGCCGACCTACTATGCTTACCTGAAAGACTTCGAAGAAGCCATAATTCATCAAGACACTCCTGAGCCTGGAATAGAAACTATTGAGATTCGCTTTAACGTCAAAAGTTGGCTGGCATCATACTGGGCTGGCTCAGTCTATATACTCCCAGAGCACATATGGTCGGACGAAGTTCAGCGCTATTGTCCTGTCCATAAAGTGTGGGAGTACGGTCCAGGAGTGGACGGATCTCCAGCCTACGACCCTGAAGAACACGACGCAGTGATAGGCACCGGACCCTTCAGGTTCTACAAAGACAACATTGTGGGCAGGGTTAACCGCGTTCCCGGCGAATACGTATACCTAGAGCCTAACCCCCTCTACTTCAGGAAGTACATTTGGCCCGACGTCTGCGACCCCGACGACTACACGCCGGGAGTGGTTGACGAGTGGGTTAACCTCGACGACTTCATGCTGGTATCTACGCCTGATATCGTCTTCGCACGCGAAAACCCCGATGGAACGTGGCCTGACCCACCAGGCGATTGGGGTCCACCCTGCGACGTGAACAAAGACGGCAAAATCGGCGTTGGCGACCTCATGGAAATCGGTGTCAATGCGTTTCACCAGTGGCCACCAGAATATTACAACTGGTCTCCAGGATATCCCCCATCATAGTGAGTGGTGAATAGAATGAGAAGAAAAAACCTGTTATGGACATGTCTCATTGCATTGCTGTTGATTAGCGCTGGTTCGGCAGTTACGGTGACGTTTGGTGCAGCGGCTAAAATGGAGATGGATCCACCGTTGGTCGAAGATATATACTACCCTAGCAATTTCACCGTGGACATAACGATCACCAACGTAAACGACCTCTACGGTTGGGGGTTCACCCTAAGCTTCAACCCCAGCGTCCTAAATATCACATCGCATATTGAGCAAGTGCCGATCCCAGTCCCACCATTCTACGAAAATGTCACTGTATACCACGTCTACGAAGGACCCCTCCTTAACGACACCGGCTATGAAACCATGTTTGTCCCCGAAGTAAACAACGCCTTCGGCGAAGCGAATGCGCTTGCCATGCTGGAGTTTGACCCAGACACCGGAGCGTGGCCACCGGAAGGAGCGGATGGTAGTGGGGTCCTAGCCACCATCGAATTCACAGTCATAGGCATCGGAGTATGTGTCCTAGATTTAGATTACACGGAGCTCTCCACGGTTAAAGGCGAACCACCTCATCAGTACGTTGATTATATACCTCATACAGCGGCAGACGGCCTCTTCGACAACAGGTTAGCAAATGAGCCACCGGTTGCCAGCTTCGATGTTAGCCACCCTGGCATGGTGAAGCCAGTAGTTGGGCAGCCAATAACCTTCGATGCTTCTCTCAGTAATGACCCGGATGGTTGGCTCGTCAGCTACGAGTGGGACTTCAGCGACGGCAGCAGTGACAGTGGCGTGGTTGTTGACCACGTCTTCAATGAGGTTGGAACCTGCACGGTCAGCCTAACCGTCACCGACAACGACGGCGCAACCGACACCGACTCTTGCACCATAGACGTCGTGGAATGGATGGAAGGTGGAGAATTCCCCGACATACTTGACGCTTGGCCTGAAAAGTATGAATGGAACGAAGTCGCCAAAGGAAGAGAACTAGGGTTGTCTGGGCTGGTAGGAAACCCAACCGAAGAACGCTTTTGGGTCTACGTCGAGTTCGTTATATTCGATCGTGAAAGCGGCGGAAAGCTCGGGGAAATCACCACTGGCTCCCAAATCATAGAGCCCGGAGAAACACTCCAACTAGATGCGATCATGGACCTACGTGACACAAGCTGGCGGGTCATGCGACCCCACTGGACATATTGGTCCAACGCGCGCCTCTCAGTCAACCACAAATACGAAGTCTTTGCCACATGCTACCACAAACCAATCGACTCTGGCAACTTCGAGAAGGGATTTGCCGCGAAAGACTTCAGCTTCAAAGTACTTGGGGCGCAACACGACATTGCCGTACTTGATGTGACCACGAATGCCACGAACGGAGTTCAGAAAGGAGACCTCTTAGAAATCTATGTAACTATTGACAATGAGGGCGGAAACTATGACGAAACCTTCGACATCACCGTCACATACAAGGGGCTCACGATGAGTGGGCTAGTTGAAAAGAGAACGGTAACACTAAAACAACAGGAAAAGAGAACCGAAACGTTCACCTTGGATACAAGCGGACTGGACCTAGGGTCTTACCTCATAAAGGCAGATCTGACAATACTGACTTTCGAAGAGGACACCCTTGACAACAGCGGAAAATGCCGCATCACCCTCGTCGAGTAAAAACCAAAAACATCGCCCCTTTTTTTATTTTTATATCCGTTAAAAGAGCGGACTCAAAATGAGCCGTAAAAATACCCTAACCACCGTGATATTGATATTAACGCTGCTCTTAATCACAACAGGTGTATTTGCGCCGCCAAGCCAGGCGGTTGAATGGTCAGCAGACATTAGGCTGACCCTAGATGACGACTCTGACTCATCCCCCTCAATTACCCAGGCAATCGACGGCAACATCTGGGTTGTCTGGAGTTCGTACAGAACGGGTAATATGGAAGTTTTCTACAAGGTTTATGACGGTTCTTCCTGGTCCGATGCAACCCAGTTAACCACAAACTCAAGTTACGACGGTCATCCCGCGATTTTAGGAGCCAGTGACGGTAAAATTTGGGTTGTCTGGGTTTCGGATAGAACGGGAACGGATAACCTTGAACTCTTCTACAAGGTTTATGACGGCTCCTGGTCCGATGCCATCCAGTTGACCACATATTCATACTGGGACTGTCATCCCGCAATTATGGAAGACAGTGACGGCAACATCTGGGTTGTCTGGGAGTCGGATAGAAACGAGCATGATGTGGACATCTACTATAAGGTATTTAATGGTTCTTCGTGGTCCAACGAGACGCCAGTGACCACAGACCAAGATGCGGACGATCGGTACCCCTCAATCATGCAAGCTATGGGAGGCATGGTCTGGGTTGTCTTCACAAAGCTTAGTGAAACGGACCCGAACGGAGATGTATATTACAAGCTTTTTGACGGCACTTCTTGGTCCAAAGACATAAGGCGGACATGGCATACGGGCAGTGATTTGAACCCTTCAATTGCCCAGGATGGGGACGGAGCTATCTGGATTGTTTGGGATTCAGATAGAAACGGACATGACGCCAACATATACTACATGGTTTATGACGCTTACTGGACTCCTGACACAAAACTAACTACAGACCAATCAGACGATTTTCTACCATCAGTCACGGCGGCCGTAGACGGAACCATCTGGGTAGTGTGGACCTCAACGAGATTCGCAAATTTCGACATTTACTATAGAACAACTATAACCTCCCCATGTCATGATGTCGCTGTAATCAGAGTCGAAACCAACCCAACTATGGCACTTCGAGGCGAAAACGTTTCTATTGAAGTCACAACTCAGAATCAAGGAACATACAGCGAAACCTTCGAAGTACTATGCCACGCCAACTCAACTCTAATAGGATCAACAACAATTTTCTTATCCCCAGGACAAACCAACATAATGTACCCTCCATTCAAATGGAACACAACAGGTGTCCCCCGCGGCAACTACACCATAAGCGCGACTGTAGCCGCCGTTACCAACGAAACCGATCTGGACGACAACTACAAGGAGGCTGGCGAACCAGTTGAAATCAGAATCCGAGGCGACATATGTGGAATGTATGACAGGGTTATATTACCCATTCCCGACGGAGTTGTTAACCTCGACGACTTCATGATAGTAGCCATGCCAGGCATCATCTTCACTGAATACCCTACATGGGACCCTGTCTGGGGCCCGATCTGCGACTTAAACAAAGACGGCAAAATAGGTGTAGCCGACATCATTCTAGTTGGCATTCACTTTGGAGAAAGATAAACATACAATTTACCCTTTAAGAATGCAAAAAACGATACTTTCTTAAACCTCTTCAGCAATAGTCATATACAAGGGAATAACGAGAGAAAGGGTGAAGCCACATGAGAAAGAACATGCATTGGCTATTCTTAACCACAGTGTTTATGCTTAGTATAGCGATTGCTGGCATAGACACAGCTTCTCCTGAATTACCTGTGATTCGTGTGGAACCCAAAAACAACACGGCAGAGGTTGGCGAAACCTTCACCGTCGACATAACGGTTGCTGGCATCACTGAGGAAGAAAGTCTATACGGCTGGGAGTGCCGAATAACCTTTAATCCTAGCATCATAAACGCTGTCAACGCGACTGAGGGATCTTTCCTTAAGGACACTGGCTATGAAGCAGTGTGGCTGCCTCCGAATATGGACAACACAGTTGGCACCGTAGACATGGGAGCATTGTTTATGCCTTCAACTGAGTGGAACGGATTTCCGCCAAATGGGGCGGTTGGCAGTGGAACCTTAGCCGTCGTCACTTTCAAAGTTGTAGGCCGAGGCCCATCGGGTTTGGATTTTAAAGAGGAAACAGACATGGAGCTCCATACGGTTAAAGGCGAAGCACCTAATCAATATGACTATCCGATAGACCACACTACGGAGGATGGTTCCTTCAGCAACGCTGGTCCACCAATTCCGCTACATCTCATTGCTGGCGTTGTAGGTGCAGTTGTAGTCTGCACCTTTGCAGTGTTCTACTTCAGGAGAAGGAGAGCATAGACAAGAATCTAGAGAGCGCTCGTTTCCTAACTCTCCACACCTTTTTGTCACGTTGTAATTAAAGAATTATATCAGTGCTACTTTTAGGTGTGAAGAGACCGCACGGAACTGAAGCTGCTTAAGGTTGGTCGTACGAAACAATAGGAAACCAGTCATATTTCGAATGGAAAAGTAAAAGTTCATAAACGTCTTTTTACATTAGTAATGATGGTTGAGTTCGAATAGAGAGAAGGGGAGAGGGATTGGTGTGAAAGGAAACGTGTTACTGATGTTCGTAATCATTTCTCTTATAGTTGGTACAATAGCAGTGACAGTGGCAGTTGTAGATGCGGCCTCTCCGATGCCCGTTATTTCCGTGAATCCTCCAGTAATCACGGCAGAGGTTGGCGAAACCTTCACCGTCAACATAACGGTTGCTGGCATCAGTGAGGAAGAGAGTCTGTACGGCTGGGCGGCTTGTGTGAGCTTCAACGACCCTAAAAAGGACACTTGGACTGGTGACAATGTGACAAAATCATTTGTTACAACTGAAAAACCAATTCTTTATGAATCGGATGCGAGCGCGGCGCGCGCGGAAAAGATCTATGTGAATCAAACCTTCATGCCCAGAGTTACGGAAGTAACGGATATTTGGACTGGTGACGGGGCGAATAACATGTTTTATACAACCCGAAAACCAGTTGATCCACTTTCGGAGAAGGTCTATGTGAATGGAACTAAAGTGGCGAGATATGCGCACTACATGATGGATTACGCTACAGGCAACATAAACTTCACACACCCGCCAGGCGTGGGAGCAGAAATAAAAGCAACATATGAATACGCGCAATACATTGTAGGTGACACTACGGGCACCATAACATTCAGAACAGCTCCAGGCCTAGGAGCAGAAATAGAAGCAATCTATTGGATTCCTCCTATTCTAGAAGTGGTTGGCGTTATGGAGGGGCCCTTTCTCTCGGACATTAGCTCCTCCACCTCGTGGGACGTGATGCCTCCGGATTGGGACAACCGTAGAGGCAACGTATCCGTTAGCGACGCATTTTGGCTGTCATACCCAGCGGAAGGAGCAACTGGCAGCGGAGTGCTATGCAACATCACCTTCCAAGTCAAAGCCGTAGGCAAAACCACCCTAGACTTCTATGGTACAGCACTCCGCACATATGATGAGACACTCCCACTCGCTGAGCGACACCCACCAATAGAACATATGGTGGAGGACGGCATCTTTGCGTATCCTCTATCGCGCGACATAGCGGTCACTAGTGTTACGGCTTCTCCAGCCTCGGTTCCACCCGGGGAAACCGTGTCAATCAACGTAACCGTTGAAAACCAAGGCAACGTTCCTGAGGCTTTCAACGTTACTACCTACTATGACTCAGCGGTCATTGATACAATAGTAAACGTAATCTTGGAAGACGGGGTCGACACACACCTAACCTTCGCTTGGGACACAACAGGCGTCGCTGCGGGCACTTACACTATAAAGGCGGAGGCGAGTCCTCTTCCAGATGAAGATGATCCAGTCGATAACGTGGGTTACGCTGATCAGGAGGTCGCTATTGAACTGGCCCATGATATAGCTCTCATCGAGGTTACGCCTTCATCAACTTCGGTTTCGGCTGGGAAGCTTGTCTCCATAAACGTGACAGTTAAGAATGAGGGTAGCGCTACTGAGACTTTCGATGTCACTGTCCTATATGACTCTACCGCCATTGATACGAAGACCGTAACCGATTTGGCTCCAGGAGACTCAGAAACATTAAGCTTCAGCTGGAACACAAAAGATGTAGCTGAAGGCGATTACACAATAACCGCTGTGGCAAGCGGGATTGATGAGGAAACAGACACTACGAACAACACGTACACAAACGTTGTTGTCACCGTGACCGCGCCATTGCCCGGGTTCCCTACACCGCTCTTCGTTGCCATTATAATTGCGGTCGCAACCATGTTTTCTGTAGTATTTCTGTATACAAGGAGACGCAGGTCGACGAAAGCATGACGTTCTTACCTCTCTTTCTCAACACTGCTATGAATCGAAAATTCGTTGAAGGCTCTAAATAACGGGATGACGAAGGTAAGCTTGATAAATCACGTTGATCTAGATAATAATAGAGATTGACCATGTCGGGGTGGATTAGAATGAGAGAAAGGAGAGCAAGTTTATCGTGGATAACGCTTGTTATACTGCTTCTCGCGTGCATAACTGTACAAGGCGTCGGCATAGTGGAGGCTTCGCCTGGGCCGAAGGTGAATGTGGATCCTCCAATAAGTACGGCGGCGCCCGACGAAACCTTTAATGTCAGCATAACCGTGACTGGCATCACTGCAGGACAAAGTCTGTATGGCTGGGAGTTTACCTTAAGCTTCGACCCCAACGTCCTAGAGGTCGAATCGCATATTGAGCAAAAGCCGATCCCAGTCCCACCATTCTACGAAAATGTCACTGTATATCACATCTATGAAGGTCCCTTCCTCAAGAACATCGAAAACACCATTTTTATCTCCGAACCAAACAACACTGCGGGCATCGTAAATGCTCTCTGCACGTTCAAATTTCCCTACCCACCGCAAGGAGCGGTCGGCAGCGGAGTACTAGTCACCATCGAATTCAGAGTCAAGATTGAAGGAGCAACCCTCCTACACTTCGACTACACGGAACTCTACACAATTATAGTGGGGGGTAAAACTTATCCGATAGCTCATGAGGCGTGCGACGGTTTCTTCGAGTACCCACTAGGGGTCCACGACATAGCTGTCACCAACGTCACACCCTCCCC
>JABXJW010000458.1 GCA_013375395.1 Desulfobacterales bacterium | reverse complement strand
GGAACCGAAAACCCATCCTCGCTCTACAGACTCTTCAAGATGAGAAGACAGGTCTGAAATCGATGTGGACCCTCTCGGCAATCGATCCAGCTCTTCCATCATGTCCTTGGCAAGTCTGGACGGGTCTATTTCGAAGTGCTTTATAATATGGTGCAGATCCGAATCGGGCAACTTCAGAATCTGGTACAGCCAATGCCCTAATTCCACGTACGGATTGCCTCGCAGTTTGCAGAAAACCGTAGCACTTTCGATGGATTTGTAGCCCAAACTGTTGAGCTTGCCAAATAGAGATGCGCGATTTATTTCAGCCATTGCCGTTCCCTCTCGCCGTCTTGGCGTATGTTAATAAAGTAATGCCCCACATTGGAACTTCTTTCATCAGGTTGCTACAATGTTTACTTTTACTACATTTAAACAGGTTGTTTAGCTAAAATGCTCCACTATGTCAACCAATTTTTATCTTAGTTGTCCCTGAAAAATAAGATATTTTTTAGCAATGGCCTGTTTTACTGAAAAAAGTCCGCCAAACTCCAACAAAATGTGAATTAGGCCAACTTTGCAATTTGATAAAAAAGCTATCCAAATCGGTGGGTAATAAGAATTTCTTCAATGGTGAAAAATTGGCCGCGTGGACCTGCCAGAAAATCTGGTTACGCCATGTGAGTCCGGCCTCGAAAATCTCGCTTGCACGAGCTATTTGTTACTATTATTACGCTTGGCTTTTATGGAAAGAGATCGAGGATCTGGAATGGCAAAGTATGCATAGGTGTCTGCATTACGGACAGCATCGGCTGTATCCAAATTCCCCCCACCTTGGCCTTGAATGTACTTCACGTCCACGGTACCTGCGTATTTGTGACTTACCTCGTGAATCAGTGCCCGCGCCTTGTTCTCCAGCGACCTTAGACTAAACTCTGGTGTTACAATGTTGACGGTACCCTCTTCACCAGGCTCTGGCCTCTCATTGCCCCAGACGTAGGCTGCGACCTCGTGTCCCAGTAACTTCCCTATACCAAAGTAAGGGCCCGTTTTCTCACCGTCCAACACCAGTTTCTCATGGCCCAGTAATGCCCCGGCGATCATGTTGTAGTTCTCGAGTACGACGTCGAGCGCTTTCAGGTCAGCATCAGTCGTTCCGGTGATTTTGAAGTAGCGCATCACTCTTCCTGATGGCCTGTTCCCCGCAGCTACGAGTACGGCTTTGGCCTCGCCTATCTTCCGCAGTGCCAACTTTATTGCCGCTTTGATCGCATCGCGCTGAGCAACCGTGAGGTCTCGGAAGACCATATTGGAGAAAGCGTCGTTTATTGCAAGAGGCCCCGGCGTATTCTTTGGTAGCCGTTTATTGTCCGGAGAACTGGCCGTTCCGTCTGACCCGTGAGGACCGCGCCCTTCCTCTCTTTGTTGTCTCGGCATCGTCATTTTTCAAACTTTCTATTGGAGCTTATTTTACCTGACACTCCCTATGTACACTCGCTCAACTACTCTGCTGACCTTTTATCCTAACAATATATCAAATCAGTACTGTCCCGTTATAAGTCGAATAATAACAATTGGTTATGGAACTGGGAATTCTTGTTTTGCGACTTGTTTTT
>JABXJW010000008.1 GCA_013375395.1 Desulfobacterales bacterium | reverse complement strand
GTTAAATAGCCTGCTATTCGCCCTTCTCGCGTCTTGCCATGCCGGCGCCTCGACTCCTGAAAATGTAAATTTATTTTTACGCGAACCCTTAATTCCGGTTTATCCGGGTTGGGAGGATGTCGACATGAAGAAAGTCAAAAAATATGCCTTTAGCGCTGTTTTGGACACATCCTATGAAGATGCGATTTCCATGGTCACGGGCGCGTTAAAAGAAGAGGGATTCGGGGTCCTGACACAAATTGACGTGAAGGCGACTCTGGAAAAGAAGTTGGATAAAGATTTTAGAAAGTATGTGATATTAGGGGCTTGCAACCCGCCATATGCGCTTCGATCGTTGGAGGCTGATCTTGACGTGGGGCTTCTTTTGCCTTGTAACGTCATTGTCTATGAAACCGATGACAAAAAATCCTATGTTTCGGCTATCAATCCCGTGGTTGCTCTCGAAACAATCGAAAGTGAGAAGTTGACAAAGATTGCCGAGGAGGTTTCGGTAAAATTACAGAAGGTTGTCGAGAAGGTTGGGGAATCCGGGAACAAGTGATTTGGCGCAAGAAGGAGGCTGGAGATCATGGATCGGTATGTGTGTTCAGTCTGTGGCTATGTGTATGATCCTGCAGAGGGAGACCCGGACAATGGGATTGAGCCGGGGACAAAGTTTGATGACCTGCCTGATGATTGGACCTGTCCTGTTTGCGGAGCAACAAAGGACGAGTTCGAAAAGGAGTAGTGAGGCCGTCGACGGACGAGCGTAAGGAGGCGTTTGCAATGAGTAAAGAAGTAAAGATCTACACGACCCCGACTTGACCCTATTGCAAGAGGGCAAAGGAGTTCCTTTCGAAAAAGGGCGTTGCATACACGAGCTACGACGTTAGCAAAGACAGGGAGGCGCTTGCGGAAATGAAAAAGATATCCGGCGGTCTCAGGGTCCCCGTCATATCGGTGTGCAACGAGGTGATGGTGGGCTTTGACCGTGATCGTCTTGACCTGGCCCTGAAATGCCTTGCCCAGAGTTCTAAGGTTTAAAAGGCAAAGCCGGAGGCGATCATGGCCAGCGTAATAATATATTCGACAGAGGGGTGCCCTTTTTGCTCCAAGGCGAAATCGTTCCTGGCAGAAAAGGGGGTCGTTTTTGAAGAGATTGAGGCACGGCCGCGATCGAAGGCATGGCAGCAGATGAGACAAAAAACCGGCAGCGGTACGCTGCCGCAGATCCTGATCGACGGCGAACCCATAGGCGGATATAGTGATCTGGTCAATCTGGATGCCACCGGCCGGTTGAGTCATAGGCTTGGGCTGGCTGAAAAAGGGCCTGTTCCACCACTTCATGATGTTATCATCATCGGCGGGGGACCTGCCGGTTTGAGCGCTGCTGTTTATGCAGCCCGAAAAGTCCTAAAAACCTTGGTTATCACTAAAGACATCGGCGGACAGGTAGCGTGGACCTATGATGTGGATAACTACCTCGGTTTTAGCTACATAGAGACTGCCGATCTCATTGCAAAGTTTGAAGAGCACGTAGACAAGTACGGCCTGAAAAAGGTCGTAGGGGTTGGGGTGACAGATCTGGAATTGACCGGGAAGATAAAGAAGATCGTCACGAGCGAGGCGAAGACGTATCTTGCCAAGACGGTAATCATCGCCACCGGAAAGCGTCCTCGGCCGCTCGATGTGCCGGGAGAAAAGGAATTGATCGGCATGGGTTTGACGTACTGTTCTACCTGCGATGCGCCTCTATTTGCAGACCTTGACGTTGCAGTTGCGGGCGGTGGGAATTCAGCTCTTGAGGCCGTCATTGACCTTGTGAAGGTAGCCCGTAAGGTCTACGTGGTATCCCTGACCCCCCTGACCGGTGATGAGATACTACAGGATAAGGTTATGAATTCGCCCAATGTTGAGGTTTTCACCGAATACAAGATCCTTCGGATTATGGGAGACTCGGCCGTTGAAGGGATTGAGATGCAATCTTTGAAGACCGGCAAAGTCAGCAAGCTTGATGTGCAGGGGATCATTGTGGAGATCGGCTTGCTGCCAAATTCCGGGTTGCTTGTCGATACCCTGGAGACCAATCGTATAGGGGAGATTGTAATAGACTCGAGGTGCCACACCGGCGTTGCCGGTGTTTTTGCGTGCGGGGATGTGACCGATGTGCCCTTCAAACAGGTGATAGTGGCTGCCGGCGAAGGGGCCAAGGCAGCCCTTTCGGCTTATAATCATATTATCAATCAGAGATAAACCAGTCGCGTTGCGGGTTACGTGTTACGAGTTGCGGGGTGAAAAAACATAACGCGCAACCGGAAAAAACCGAAGTTCAGAAAAAAACAGCAGGGGAAGCAGAAATGAAACCTGTAGAGATCTTGAAAGACATTTACTGGGTTGGTGCCATCGATTGGAACACCAGGGATTTCCACGGGTATTCTACTTATGAGGGAACCACCTATAACTCCTACCTGATTATGGATGAAAAAATCACCCTGATAGATACCGTGAAAAAAGAGTTTGCCGACGAGCTTATCATAAACATCAGTCAAGTCGTTGATCCCAGGAAGATAGATTGCGTGATCAGCAACCACACGGAAATGGACCACTCCGGTGGCCTGCCAAGGGTGATGCACAAAATAGGGGAGGATAAACCTCTCTATTGTTCCAAGATGGGTCACAAAAATCTCACCCGACATTTTCCCCAGAAATGGAATTACAAGCCGGTGGAAAATGGCGGGGAATTGAGCCTGGGGAAAAGGACTCTCACCTTCATAGAGACCAGGATGCTCCACTGGCCGGATAGCATGTTTACTTATGTTAATGAGAACAGGCTCCTTTTTTCCAGCGACGCCTTTGGGCAGCACTACGCAGGGCTTGAAAGGTTTGACGACCAGACCGACGATGCCGTTATGGGCCATGCCAAGAAATACTTTGCCAATATCTTGCTTCTTTATTCTCCTCTGATACTCAAATTGGTAGACAAGGTTACGGAGATGGGTTTGGCCCTGGATATGATCTGCCCTGATCACGGTATCATATGGCGGCAGGACCCCTCAAAGATCATAGATGCCTACGTGGAGTGGAGTAACCAGGCACCGAAAAGAAAGGCACTGGTCATTTATGATACCATGTGGCACAGCACCGAAACCATGGCCGAGTGCATTGTGGATGCCCTTGGCCAGGAAGGCGTGGATGCCAAACCCATGCACCTGCGGAGATGTCACCGAAGTGACATTATGACCGAAGTCCTTGATGCCGGGGCAATAATTGTCGGTTCGCCAACTTTGAACAATGGGCTGTTTCCCACGGTAAGCGATTTTCTCTCCTACATGAAAGGTCTTAAGCCCAAAAAGAAGATCGGCGCTGCCTTTGGGTCTTATGGATGGAGCGGTGAAGCGGTTAAATTGATCAACAAGGAACTCGATGCGATGAAGTTTGAACTGATCGATCCTGGCTTGAAGATACAATATGTCCCGGATGAGGAGGGCATCAGGGCGTGCTATGAGCTCGGCAATAAGATAGCCCAGGCCCTTGCCGATTAGGAGATGAGGCAAGGTGATGAAGGTGCCGGCAATTGATCTGGGTGAATGCGTTGACTGTGATGCATGTTTGGAATTGTGTCCAACTGTCTTTGTGCGAAACGACGTCTGCTATATCGAGGTGATTGAACTTCCTGGGTACCCGGAAGAAGAGGTAGAAGACGCTATCAAAAATTGTCTGGCCGACTGCATCATATGGGAAAAACTTTGATGCAGGGAACATACGGAGTGATGACTACTGAAAAGAAAAAAATGGAGCCCAATACATTTCACAAGCTCGGTTATGGACTGTATGTTGTCAGCTCAAAAAAGGACAAAAGGTTTAATGGACAGATTGCCAATACGGTTTTTCAAATAACATCAAAACCTCCCACAATCGCCGTAAGCATAAATAAGAAGAATTTGACTCACGACTTTACTCTTGAAAGCAAACTGTTCACCGTTTCGATACTTTCCACGGAAACCCCTATGAAATTTATCGGCCGTTTTGGATTCAAGTCCGGCCGGGAAATCGACAAATTCGAAAGTGTAGATTACAAGATTGGAGTAACGGGTGCGCCCATCGTTTTGGAGAACGCCATCGGATACTTAGAGGCAGAAGTTATTAACACTGTCGACGTGGGAACGCACGTTGTCTTTGTGGGGAAGGTGGTTGATGCTCAAATGCTTAAAGATGGGGAACCGATGACTTATGCCTATTACCACAAAGTAAAAGGTGGCAAGTCGCCAAAGACAGCTCCAACATACATCGATCAAAAAAGAACAGAATAAAGAGGTCTGCCCGTGAAAGAAGTTGTTTTGTTTGGGAGGGAAGGGGGGACGTCATCCGGCCGGGCTTAATATTGGAGACTGTTGTTCGTATGCTCCGGCCAAATATTCCGGGGAACGACTTCCTTTCATGGGAAATGATTTTCTCAAAACCGACCTCCTATATGTTTTGTTGTGAATAAGGGCGACAGATATTCTTTCCAAATGCGTCATTGAAAGAGATCCTCAAGTATTATTCCCGATATTCCCGCCTACCGGAAAAGATAATAGAGGCCTGGATCAGCAGTGTAGCCAGACAAAAAAGGGGTTGACCTTATCGGTCAACCCCTTTGTTGTTCCCCTGGAGCCGGCGATGGGATTTGAACCCGCGACCTACTGATTACGAATCAGTTGCTCTACCCCTGAGCTACGCCGGCTAATTCACTAAAATCTTTTATATCATGCGCACTTACGGTCAGTCAATGGAATTTTCAAACTGGGTAAAAACGCCCCAAAATGGGCAAAATGAAGCGCCGAAAACGCTTCATTTCCGCCTCACTCAAGCTCACGTAAAACGGCACGACCTTCCGACTGAGAGTCATACGAGACATTGAATTATTTCAAACCCTTGCCGTTTATTAGGCGCATTTTCAATGCAAAACCGAACACACCGCTCCTGTTACCGCCCAACTTTGCATGGTTCCCGAGGCTGAAACGGTGTCCCCCGCCGCAATCATGAAACCAATATGGTACACCTTACGCAATCTGTCAATAAATGATCCGGTCGTTTCTAGGGCCTCTCAGCCCGTTCTCACCAGAATTTTCGGAGATTAGCGGCCCAGGAAGGCCGCTAGCGGAAATGCCGCCAAGCCCAGCGCGGCAAGGGCTGCCAATGGAAAAAGAACACAAAAAAGCCGGTCCCGCCATGGACCGGCTTTTAAATCTTACTTGGAACCCAGGTACTGGGCCATGACATCGTCCCGATCCGGGCCATGGCCCAGCTCGGCCTTTATGATTTGCCTGGCGTCTCGATCGGCTTTCGACCAATCGTCGCCTGCCGCGGATTCAGCGTTCGCACGAAATGATTCGTGACTTTCGAACTTGCACCGGGGGGCAAAACCGGCGATCTGTTCGTATCGGGCATGGGCATATGCGTGCCGGAGGCCGTGGGATGATGCGCCACAGGAATTGTGCGATAGTCCGTGTAAACGGATCGTTTTATAGAACTGGCGCTCCCATTGGGCTTCGGTCATGTCATTTGGAATTGTGTTTTTCCCACTGACCACCGACCTTGCATATGCTATCGCCTCCCTTGCCCTGACCGACACGTGGTGGATTATCCGTTCACGCCCCCCTTTGGTGCCGTGCTGGATAAACACGGTTCCGTCCCGCATCACAGCCCGGGCTGGCTGGAACTTGAACGCTTCTTCTTTCCTTAGCCCTAGCTCCCGCTGAAGCTGTAACTGCGCAGCCACCCGCTTGTCGTTGATTTCCGGGCTGGCCTTCAAATCAGCGATAATCCGCTCATAGACCGCCCCTGGAACCGATTTGTCCTGATTTAAGACATATACCCTGTTCTCGATCCCGAAAGCCGAGTTTTCGAGGGCTATTCGATGGTTCTTGAAAAAACGGGTCACTGCACGCACCCCGGAAAGATATTCCTTTATTGTGCCTGTCGCCAACCCCGCGTTTTTCCATTCGCATACCACGGCCCCGACATGCTTGTTTGAGATGTTTTTCCATTGCCGGACCCCATATCCAAGCTGGCGAAGGGTTTCCGTGAAACGCTTGGCCTCCTGGATATGATTATGTTGGGTCTTTGCCGAGCCGTTTTTTGCTGCTTTTATCGCCTTGATCGCCCCTGTGATCAGAGGATCTGTTCTTGTCATATCAAGTACCTCCTTTTTGTCTCACGCGAATTGAGGAACCGGGTAGTCCTCGATCAAAAAAGGTCAATGCGATCCACCCGCTCACTATCTGAGATAGCGTCCCTGCACTGCCTGAAGACAGCGCAAACAGGATAATGCGGATGCATAATTCGCTATATGTGAACACGCCTAAGCGTGGAAAAAAGGAAGTCAGGACAGGCTGCAAGCCTTGCACCCTGTCAATTTGTGTTTTTTGGACTTGGTGACTGATGGCACTTCCACTAACATTTTCAACGGGTTAGCCTTTGTGCTATCCGCTGCCCTGCCCCGGCCTGCCTTACGACCAGTTTCCAATACAAATCCAGCATGTTACAATCCATGACAGCCGGAAAAAACCCGTAGCCGTCAGTTTTTCCGCTTCGCCGCCAAACTGACGGCTACTGCACCCTGTCCGGGCATAACGCCTCAAAACAAAAAAACCTCGATTGCAGTCCGCATCCCGCGTTAACTTCAATCAAGGCCAGCTTAAGCAGCTTCTTGCTTGATTTGTCAGGCATCCCGCCTGAACAAAAGAAGCTAAAAGCCGCCATTATCAGTGCCTTGCGCTGCTATCCGGCCCTTTAAAGGTCCGCCAGGCGGATTCTACATGCCCGCCCAAAGATGGCTGCGTTAAGACACAGTTGTGGTGCATCGTTTCTTTACTTGCTTTCTTACACCGCGTGCGCCGGTTGGCCTCCGCAATCGGAGCAATTCGCCGCATTAGCCACCACAATTTCCGAAAGCTGAAAATGTGGCCCGTTACCACGCTACTCTTTATCGGGGCGGTTACGAGGGCGATCTCGCAAGCTCCGTTGTTCCACGCTCATTCCGGCTATGAGGTAGACCACTACCATCGGCATTCACAAATGCCGGAAAATACCGAGGGTATCTTCTACAGAAATAATAACCCTCCTCTGAAACTGCCGGAATTTCACCCCGTGCCTATTATAAAAACAGAAGGACAAAACAGGTGATGTGAAAGCGACCTGCAAGTGACCTGAGCCTGACCCGAAAGTACATTGAAGGCATCCATCAGTGTCACTTTAGGTGCAACTCAGCGCCAGTTAAGGTGCAATTCAGGCACCGTGGACGCACAACAAAGGAGGTTTATCATGAAACTACGGAATGTACGATGGCCGTGGCGGCGATTCTGCCATGCGGTCCCGGCGATGATGGCTTTCATGGCTTTATCGATCTTTACGGTCCCACCATGTTTTTGTGGCGACACGTGCTCGGAAATCGATCTCTCGGCAATTTCAAAGATTCTCAAGGGAGACTCTCTATCAGGCGCTTCAATTGTATCCAGAGAGCCAATCAAAGACCTCGGGTTATGTGAAGTCATACTTAAAACACAAACCGGCCGGTATTTACCGTGTTACGTCTCTGGTGATTCCATGATTCTGGGGCATTTATACAAGGATGGCCAAAATATCTCCCAAAATAAAACTATCCGGATCAAGAAATCCGTATTCCTTTCTCTCAGATCGAAATTCAACAGGGTTGTAGCCTTCATATACAGACCAAGGGTCACGAAAACCAACGTCTATATGATCACAGACCCGTTGTGTCCGTACTGTCATAAAGTCGAGTCCCGGATAAAGGATCTGGCCAATAAGTATAATGCCCGGATTAACGTCATTCTCTACAGCGTGCACAGCCCTTACGGCGGGAAAAAATGCGTTGAGGCTGTATGTCGCAACTTCACCCTCGACGACTATCAAAAAGACAGTTGGAGAAAGGGCAATACAGACGATTACCAATGCGAAAAAGGTGATCTTTTGATCGAAAAGGCAAAAAAGCTGATTCATCAAATCGGCATAAGTGGTGTGCCTACCTTCATCGCCGATGATGGTCGCTCCGTGTCAGGAGCTAATCTGACCGCGTTGACAAAACTCCTGGCAGCCTCGCAAGACTAAGACAACTCTATATGAAGGGAGAGAGTCATGAACGTTAATATCGGACTTGACGTGGGCTTTGGCGACGTAAAGATTGTTGCCAATATAGTGGATAACGAGGGCCGCGAAACTATTGCTCTGCTGAAATACCCCACAGCAATAGCATATGCAAAGGATGGAATCATTGGGGACCTGGCCGAGCAAAAGGAATATGAGTTTAACGGTCGCACCTTCGTGGTGGGCAATACAGCTCTCCAATCTCAGAATGTGTTTGCCACAAGAGGTATTGAGTTTCTTCTGACATATTCTCCTTTGCTGGCTTATAAAGCAATGGCCGGTATTATAGAACCCGCTTCACTCCAGCTTGCTGACCTTCTTTCTGCCAAAAAACGACTCTGCCTGGGCATTCCTCTGGCCTATTACCCCAAGAGGCACGAACTTCAAAGGCGTTTGTCAGCCTACAATGTGTCAGGCAATACAATACAGTTCGACAATATCGAGGTCAGAGCCCAGGGCCAGGGCATATTGTTCGACTACATGCTCGATGATCACGGAAGACCACTCTCTGACCGCATCAATCAGAATGTACTTGTTCTCGATATTGGCTTCAATACCGTGGATGTGCTGGCGGTCATAGAAGGGAGGCCAAACAGGGAATGGTCAGGCATGCTGAAGGATGCCGGAATATGCCGGATCTGCGAAGATCTCAAGACGTATCTGCAAAAGGAGTTCAATTTCAATCTGTGCGAGCAGGTCGTAAAAGAGGTGCTTCAGAAGGGCCACGTATCGCTGTATGGCGCATCCAAGGATTTATCGACGTGTATCAGAAAAACCACAGAGGCATACTCCGACTGGCTCAGCCGGGAGGTAAATTCCGGGTGGGACGGCTTTCTCAAAAGAGCGGACAGGCTTATCATAGCTGGAGGCGGAGCATATTACGTGCACAATCTGCGGCATAAATACCCGGAACAGTTTGTACTTGTGCCTGATGATTCCGAATACAGCAACGCGTGGGGCTTTTTGAAGTTTGCACTGGGTGCATCCTGATCCTGCGGCCTACGGCCAACATTTGTGGAGGCTTTGAGTTTGTCAGTGAACTCTAAGAGAATGATCTTCCATCTCTATAATCCGGAGATCATTCAATTCATAAATAACCTTCCGCGAGGTTACCGTTCACTGGTCGTTGAGTCCGCTCTGATGACATACATAGAAACAGACGCAGGCCGGACTCTGATGAATCAGTTGCAATACAGGAAAAAGGACCGGCAAAGAATTACGCCCACAAACCGTCCCGATAAGGTTGAAAACGCACTTGAGAAGTTAAAGGGAGATTTTGATTAACCTGATTACGGGTTACAGCAAAAATTCCCAACCATTAAATCCCCTGGCAAAAGGGTCCGACTGTATTAAACCAATGATGCTTATACTGATCATGATCGTGCTTTTTCCCAGCCGATCCGCCTGGGCTTTCTGCTTTGAAGAGGTTAGCCGACGTTACGGCATATCCCCCCACCTTCTCAAAGCGATAGCCCGGGTTGAGAGCAACATGCAGCCGCACGCAATCAATCACAACAAAAATGGTTCTGTTGATTACTGCCACATGCAGATCAACTCATACTGGAAAAAGCACCTGAAAGAGCGATGGCAATACTTGAACGACCCTTGTTATTGCACCATGGTTGGGGCGTGGATATTGAAACAGTGCATCAACAGGTATGGCTATAACCCGAACGCACTGGTTTGCTACCATACCGGGAAGTCTTTACCGGAACTAAGTTCCGCAAGAAGGGGTGAAGCTGTCACCTATCTTGAGAAAATCAATCATTCTATTAAAAAGTTTGCGGGCTTGCCGTGATATTTAAAAAACTTATATCAATATCGGCTACGGTTCTCTTTATCACTGCTGTCATAGCAGCACTCTTTTTTGCGCCGTTCCTGAAACAACACTATCCAGGCTTCTCAACTGTGCTCTTCATCAGCTCCGTGATCTTCTTTGCCGGGATCGGTTATGCGATTATCGAGCGAAACATGGCAATAGGAATTTTGACCATCTTCGTAACCATGCTCATCCCCTTCATTAAGACAATGCTGGCAAACTATTGGGAATGGGTCCTTTACCAGTTTCACGCTTTTTTCGGATGATTAAAAACCACTCGAACGTCTAACAAGAGGGGGCCGTCATGGCCAAATCATCAACCCGTACCTTTGATGCCTCAGAGGACGTAATAATACCTGTTGGCCTGGGAGACACGACTCGGAGAAAATTTCCAACGCTGCTGTCTGCAATCTCACAGATACAGCAGTTCTTTGTGATAGAAAAATCGGGCCAGGAGATCCCTGACGAGTTTCTCACGATCCAGGGCAAATTGAACTTCTTCAATACAGGTTTCGGCTCCGGCTTTGTCGAAGGCCTGACCTTTGTGCTGCTTGCCTCCCTCACCCTGCCGGTTCTATCCGACGCAAAACTCACGACAACCGTTGCACACTATTTCCCTTTAGCCCAATCCAAGATCTTTCTGCGAACCCTGAGCTGTTTTCCCATTCTTCTAACAGCCGCTTTGTGCTGCTACCTGTCCAGATTTCGCATCGGAATCCTCACGAGAAAGTCCATAGACGCTTTCTTGCTCGGCAGGTTGGCCTCCCTCATGGTCAAGGGGGGCCTTATTTTTGCGGGGCTCACGGCGCTTTCAGGCGCTATTACTCGAGAATCCGCGTGGTCAGTGGCAAAATGGGTTTCGTTCAAGCATAACTCCCTGGCCTATGAAATATACAGAATTCTTCTCAATACAAAGCCTCATTTGATCGACATGGCCTACGAAACAGTCGCAATCTTCACGATGGCCGTAGCTCTGCCCTTTATCACCATATGGGGAGTCTCTTTGATACGCAGGATTAAGGCGAAGCGAGACGAGGCATCATGGGATCGTTTAAGATAAAAGCTCAAAGCACATTACTCGGAAGAGGTTACCGCCTGGGCAAACCTCAGGCGGCAAAGGACATCTGGCTCCCTGACGCTGACAGAAAGGGGCACATGTTCTGCTTTGGCAGCACCCGGATCGGAAAAACCAAGCTCATCGAACTTATGATTGCCCAGGATATTCGCAAGGGTTACTCGGTGACCCTTTTCGACCCCAAGGGGGATATTGACCTGCTCTCCAGCATAGTCCAGGTGGCCTTTGAGGAAAACAGACAACATGAGCTTTGCCTTATCACTCCCATATTTCCTGAATATTCCGCGTCCATTGATCCCCTGGCATACTATTTTATGCCCGAAGAGCTGGTATCACATGTAGTATCCGGCATAAAAGCAAAAGAAGAGTTTTTCGTAAACATAGCTTACGAAACAACACTTATTATCGTCCTTACCCTACTGCTGTTTGCAAAGGCGAGAAACGAGAAGTGCTGGATAAATCTGAATGACATTAAGCAGCGAGCCTCCCATGCTTGCCTGGAAGACCTAAAGGCCGAACTTGAATCAATGCCGGAATCACCTGAAAAGGCTGACATCCTTGCCAGTCTTATGCAAATACTCGATTCACCCAAAGACTACTTTGCAAAAATCTCATCATCCCTTCGCACCACGCTCACATCTCTTTCCACGGGAAACGTGGGCAAAATCATTGGCAGGGCTCAGAGCAACCAGTTCATCAAGAGACTCGAACAGAACAGGCGGGTAATACTCATAGTTCAAACCGGAAGCCTGCTCACCCGCAAAACCGCCCACATTGTTGCAAGGGTGCTTATTTCGATGATTCAGAGCTTTATTGGCAGGCGCTATGCTTCCGGTAGAAGAGTCAGCCCCCCGCTTGCAATCTATCTCGATGAGGCCAGTAACCTGATGTACATAGGAATTGACGAGCTTTTCAATAAAGCAGGCGGAGCCGGCGCATGGGTGCATGCGTTCACGCAATCTATTTCAGACCTGGAAGCCGAAATAGGCCGCCCTTTTGCCAAAAAAATTCTCGATAACACCAATACCAAGGTATTTATGAGGGTGAATGACCCTGCCACGGCAGAATACGTGGCCGACTATTCAGGCGAGCAAAAGAGGTTCAGCCCCCTGCTGTCTCTCGGAGGAGCAATTACCATAAGGGAGGTCAAGGAGAATACCATCCTGCCTGAACATATACTTAACCTGCAAGAGCGAGAGTTCTTCCTGTTTTCCTATCAGGGCCAATACAGAGGAAAAACGCCCTATGTAAAACCACCGTATTTTCAGATTGAATACCCTCACGTGAACGTATTCTGAGTTGTTTGCCAAATGATCATAAACATAGCCATAATTCTCACAATCCTCGCCTCTCTCGTATATGTGGTCCTGATCATACGAGTTGGGGCGGCAGGAAAGAAGAAAAACGCTCTTATCAATCTGGAAAAACTGTATCAACTTTATCACAACCAGAGCCCCAAGCAAGGCGCCACAATCCATCAGCCGAACCAATCATCGGAAAAGAGCGTGCCTAAGGAGTGAAAATTTCACCTTGTCTCTATTATACATGTAGAGACTCTGTTTTCGCCCGTGAAAATATCGGCCCGAGCCCGGGAATCCCCCGTTTTTTGGGAGGGAGAAAACTCTGGTGCAAGATAAAGAAAACTACTTTCCTCAATATCTGGCATCCCCTCTTCAAGTCCTTTGGTTTGAAACGGACGAGGTCGCAACGTTGCTTATATTTTTCATAATCTCATCACTCTTTGGAGGGTGGTCATGGTTATTGTTCTTTGTCGGGCCATACTTCTATCTGAGGCTTAAAAAGAGCTATCCGAAATCGTTTATTAGACATTCACTCTATTTCCTGGGGTTGAAAACACCCAGGAATTACCCGTCGACCTTTGAAAAATTCTTTTGTGAGTAACTCATGCACTTAAATATCTATCAAAACCGGGTGTCAAACCTGTGGGCCGAGAACAGGCTTTTGAAGTTCGTCGTGGTTGTGATGGGACTTAGTTCGGTTGTTTCAATATTCATGTCGATTCATGCAATAAACCGGCAGAAAGTAGTCATCCTTCCCCCGGTCGTGGATAAGAGGATCGTTATAAGCGGAAACGATGTAAACGATGACTACATAAAACTGTTTGTTCGTTACACGCTCGGCTTGCTTTTGAACTATTCCCCGACTTCCTTTAACGACCAGGCCGATGATTGCTTGAAGTTTGCCTCGCCCGAGTTCTATCAGCAGCTTCACAAGAAGCTTGCGACACTGAAGGAAATAGTAAAGAAACTAAACATATCCAATATCTTTTATCCTGATCGCATCAAAATATATCGGAATGAACAAAGGATAGAGGTCCTTGGCATACAGAGGCAGTACGCCCAGCATTCGCTTGTTGACGAAGGGACAAAGACCTATGAAATCAAATACGAGATCATACAGGGAAGATTCTTTCTTAAAGGTATTAGAGAAATTCCTTCTAAGTAGCCTTGTGGTGTTGGTGTTGCCGCTGCTTCTCGTCATTGATTCAAAGGCACAGGGCCCACCGCGGGCCCGTGTGCCCCGTACGCTCGAAAATACGTCAGTTCATGTAATGCAGGAAGTTCCGACTAAAGTCACGCTGAGCAACAGGGATATTAACCGGATTACATGCCCTGATGGGGCCCTGGTAAAGGACGTTGTTTATTCCTCCGAAAAAGGGGTGTCCGTAAGGATCGAGGGCTCCAATGCCTTTGTCAAGTTCCTCGTCATCAAGGAGACGATAACGGGCAAGAAAAAACACAGGGCTGATCCAGTAGAGTTTTACGTGATCTGCGGGGAAAATCAGATTTTCACCTTGATCGCCACCCCAAAAAAAATCCCGGCCCAGCATGTCCGGCTTGTCGGAAACACAAAGAGGGTCAAGAAAAACCTTTCTCTATTTCAAGGAATCCCGTTTGAGAAGAAGGTCATCATGGTCACTCAAAAGGTCTATACGGACGATATTCCCGACAGTTTCACGATCAAGAAACTGAATCAGCCGGTCAGGGTCTTCAAAGACATCGATGTGGTTTTAAACCGTGTGGTGATAGCCGAAGGCGAGGGAATCCGCCTCAAGGAGTATGTCCTCTCGCTAAAGGAGTCTTTTAAGGAGGATTCGATCCGACTGGCGGAAAAGAGTTTTCTTGTGGCCGAGCTTACTGAAAATCCCGTGGCTATCGCGCTCGAAACCCACACCTTGCGGGCAAATGCGCCGCGAAGACTATTTATCGTCGAGCGAACGCATACGGAAAGATAGGAGATTTCACTTATGTTTTTTGGGGTGAGGCCTGGCAGCCAGGCAACAAACAAGGCCGGCGATACCGGCCCTCACGTTCAAGCGCCCGGGGGCATAAAGGGTTTCTGGCAACGATTGTCTCCTGACCGGAAGCGCAGGATCGTATTGGTCGGCGTGGTTACATCCGTAGTCCTGTTGGCCTTGCTCGGCTACAAGATCAAGTACGGCTCAAAAGAAGACAAGCGCGCCAAGGTCTCCGACGAACACGAGATTGACATAGATTCCGGCATGATCGAAAAAAGCCTTTACACTCGAACAATCGATATAGTCGAACAGCAGCAAAAGGAGCTTCAAAGGTTATCCAAACAGATCGATGAGGTAAAAAACAGATCTTCCTTTGCTCCACCGGCGGACCATTTAATCTCTCCCTTAGCCCGGTCAATAGAACCACTGGAAACAATACCGCCCGAACCCGGAAAAAAGGAAACCACACCCCCGGAACCTCACGAAAAACCTGTAAAAACCAAGCCTTCCCGCGCCTATCGCATCCCTCCACCGGTAACGCCTCCGATTCCTGAAAAAGAGACACTTGAGATGGTTGGCGGCATCAACGTAGTCAAAAACAAAGACAAACCAGGCGACTTCAAGAAGAAACCGGATAAAAAAAAACAAAAGATCTATTTGCCCCCTTCTTTTATGGAGGCGACCTTGCTCTCGGGCGTAGCCGCCCCTACTACGTTGGCGGCCAAAAGCAGTCCCTTGCCGGTGCTCTTGCGGATCAAAGACCTTGCGGTATTGCCGAACAAGGTCAAGGCCGATCTGAAAGGATGCTTTGCAATCGCCGAGGCGACCGGCAATCTCGCAGACGAACGCGTTCATATCCGGGTCTTGACGATCTCCTGCGTGGCAAAGAACGGCAATGCCGTCATAGACCAGTCGATCAAGGGGTTTGTTGTCGATGAGGACGGCAAGGTGGGGCTTGCCGGCAAGGTGGTTGCCAAGATGGGCATCCATATTGCCCGAAGCGCCCTGGCCGGGTTTCTGGCAGGATTTGGCGAAGCCGTTGAACAGACCACGACAAATACCACTTACAATCCAAGCTCCGGCGCCACAACGCAGATGTGGACCGAGTCGGACACGAAGAATGTAACAAAAGCGGGTATCGGCAAGGGGATTTCTCAGGCCGCAAAAGAACTTCAGAAGTTCTATCTACAACTTGCCGAGCAGACACTGCCCGTGATCGAGGTGGGAGCGACAAAATCGGTAACGCTCGTAATCAGCGAAGGAGTAGACATTGAAATCAAGAAACAAAACACCAAAATCTGAACGGTATTTATACGCACTCTTTGCCATGCTGCTCTTCACAACAGGCTGCGCTTCGGTCTTCAATCCGTACGATTCGGAGTTTCAGTGCCCGGATACCGACAAGGGCCGGTGTGTGGGCATCCCAACAGCCTATGAAATAAGCGTTTCAGGGGATGACCCCGGAAACGCAGGCGGCAGTAAATCAGAAAGGCCGGGGGGCAGTGACAACCTGGCCAAAACAGCGCCTCCGGCAAGCAACTCGGAAGCCGCCACCGCTGACATAAAATACGATTACCTCAACAAGAAATACGAGAAGATGGCGGCCCTGATCGGCAAACCCGCCACTCCACTGGTTGTGCCCCCGGACGTGGTCCGGGTCCTTATTCTCTCTTATACGGGCAGTGATAACAATCTATTCGGATACAGGTACGTCTATTTCTTTGCCTCAAAACCAAGGTGGATCATGTCTTCGGGCAAAGAAATCGATTGAGCAGATTCTGGAGGCTGTATGCACGATTGCGCACGAAGTGTCAGAGGAACAGAGGCTGTGAACGTTGATCCATGGTTGCACAAGGTTCCGCCTCACAATATGGAGGCCGAACAGTCCATACTGAGCGCCGTACTGATCGAAAACAAAACACTCCCGGAGGTCCTGGAAATCCTCTCGGAACAAGACTTCTACCGCAAGACCCATCAGAAGATATTTGCGGCCATCGTGGATCTCTTTGAGCAGAACGAGCCTGCCGATCTGGTCACCCTTGCAAACGCCCTGAAAGAAAAAGGCCAACTTGACTCCGTGGGCGGGGCTTTATATCTCGCGGAACTCATGGACACGGTTCCAGTGGCGGTCAATGCGGCGCATTACGCAAAAATCGTCCGAAAAAAGGCCACCTTGAGGCGTCTTCTTGAAAAGACCGCCTCCATCGCCGGCCGGTGCTTTGAAGACAGGGGGGACCTGGACGATATCCTCGATTTTGCCGAGCGGGCCATATTCGACATCTCAGAGCACAAGATCAAGCCGTGTTTTTACTCACTGGCCGGCATTCTTGCACATACATACAAGGCTGTGGAGCACGCGTATGAGAACAAGGTCCTCGTAACCGGTATTCCCACCGGCTATCACGACCTTGATGAAAAAACCTCCGGCTTTCAACCGGGAGACCTCGTTGTGATCGCCGGCAGGCCGAGCATGGGCAAGACTGCTCTTGCCCTGAACATCGCACGCAACGCGAGTCTTGAAACGGCAAGTCCTACCGCCATTTTTTCACTGGAAATGTCCAGGGAGCAGCTCTCACTGCGGATGCTTTCAGCAGAAGCCAGGGTCGACTCATCGCGGATGCGAGGCGGGTTCCTGAGTCAAACCGATTTGTCCCGTATCAACCGGGCCGCAGGAACCCTTTATGACATTCCGATCTACATCGACGACTCACCGGCCATTTCCGCTCTGGAGATACGGGCCAAGGCGCGCCGCATGAAGATGGAAAAGGGCCTCGGCCTGATCATCATAGACTACCTGCAGCTCATGAAAGGCCGGTCCTCTGCCGAACGCAGAGACCTGGAGATATCCGAGATCTCAAGGTCAATGAAGGCCCTGGCCAAGGAGATAAACGTCCCGGTGATGGCGCTCTCCCAGCTCAACCGCAAGGTGGAAGAGCGAACCAACAAGCGTCCGGTGCTGTCCGACCTGCGTGAATCCGGTGCGATCGAACAGGATGCTGACGTTATTTTGTTCATTTACCGTGACGAGGTGTACAGCAAGTCAGAAGATAACCCCAGCGAGGGGATCGCAGAGCTTATCCTGGCCAAACAGCGCAATGGCCCGACAGGCACTGTCAGGCTTGCCTTCCTGGAAAAGTACACCCGGTTTGAGAACATGGCGCAGGAGCACGCTGCCTAGCAGCACAGGCAAGCTGCCGTTACTCCAACACTCCACTACTCCATTACTCCTTGAACGCTTACAGGAAGACTCTCATGGGATTAAGAAACATCCTCTTCGGCAGTGAAGGCGGTCTGATGAACAGCGAACTGCGAGCAATGACCCGCAGGACCAGGCTTTCGGATTATCTGCCGTACATGGCTTACGATCCGGAAACATCCGCGTATATCAACACAGATCAAACCATCGGTTTTATCTGGGAGTGTACCCCCCTGGTATATGCAGGCAAGCAGACATTTGAAATACTGGAGGGGATCTTCAATATGGGGCTTCCTGCAGGAACCGTGCTCCAGTTTTCCCTTTATGCTGACCCGTACATCTTGCCGTACACCCACCTTTACAAGCGCCTTAAGACCAGACAGTCCGGGCTCATGAATACTGTGGCTGACAAGACAATGGAGTTTTATGACAAAGGCGCACACAGAGGCTTTGAAAGACTTCAGGGCATACCTGCCCGAAATTTTCGACTCTTTGTAAGCCTGAAATTGCACACACCTGTGGAGCAAGCAACTGCTCTTGATCTAAGAAACAATATCGGCGAAATCCTGGCCGGAGCCCATCTCTGCCCCGGCCTGTTACCCCCTGACGGCTTGATCGAGGTGTTGATGAAGCTCTTTAATGACAACCCGCCCGAAACCGGTTCATATTATGATGAGACCGTACCTATCAGGAAACAGATCATTCTTTCCGAAACACCCGTTGTGTCAGGATGGGACAGCATTCAGGCAGGCAAGAGATATTTCAAGTGCCTGACAGTCAAAAAAATGGCCCAATTCGTTGATTGCCTTACGTTCAATTATGTTTCCGGCGACATCTGGGGCGTGCAGTCCGATGCCAGCCAGATAAACAACCCGTTTATTCTCACGGTGAACGTCATCTTCGATAAGCTGAAGACCCAATTGCACGGCAAGTGCAACTTCGTATTGCAGCAGCAGGGTGTCGGAAGCCTGGCCCCTTCTCTCAAACGCAAGCAGGAAGAATACATGTGGGCAACGGACGAGATAGAAAAAGGCACGGAGTTTGTCAGAATCATGCCGATCCTGTGGCACATGTCCCCATCGGCAAGGCAATCCATGGAAGCGACCGCCAGGATCAAAAGGATATGGGAATCAAGAGGATTTATCATGCAGGAGGACAAAGGCATCCTGAGGGCTTCTGCTCTCTGCTTTGCCGCTCGGGATGTACAACGTGCAAAAGAACGTAAACTTTATTGACCGGGATTTTATCTGCCATCCAAAGGTTGCCGCAAAATGTTTTCCGATTCAGGCTGACATCCGGGGCGGCGGCAACCCCCATATCATGCTCATGGGAAGAAAGGGCCAACTGGTTTGTCTCGACATTTTTGACAAGAGGGCGAACAACCAGAATGCCCTCGTTTGCGCGGGAAGCGGGTACGGCAAGTCGTTCCTGGTGAACTACATGGTTTTCAATTACTACGCATCAGGCGCAATCATGCGCATTATCGACATTGGCGGCTCATACAGGAAGCTGTGCAACATAGTGGGCGGCAAGTTCGTGAATTTCAGAAAGGATGCCAACATATGTCTCAATCCGTTCACCTTTATTCGCGATATCAATGATGAGATAGGCGTTCTGAGCGCTATCGTTGCTCAAATGGTGTATTCGGGAACCGGCGATCTTCCGAACGAAACCGAAATGACCCTGATAAAGAACGCTATCAGGTTGGTCCACGGCGAATACGGCAATGACGCAAGTATTGACAGTCTCTACAACGCCCTTGCTTCTCCGAGCAAGACCTCCAATGAGATTATGGAACTGGAGTGCGGGGGTGACAACAGATGTATTTCGAATCTTCTGACCGTCTCTGCCAATCTGGCCTTCAACCTGAGAAGCTTCACTTCTCAAGGCGAGTACGGCAAATGGTTCAATGGGCCGGCGACCTTGAACATAGAAGAGGATGATTTCGTCGTGCTTGAGCTGGAGGAATTGAAGCCCCAGAAAGACCTGCTAAACGTAATCACTTTACAGATCTTGAATTATGTTACTGCGAACCTGTATTTGTCTGACAAGTCACAAAAGAGACTCATCATCTTTGATGAGGCATGGCAGTTTTTTAAGGAAAGCTCTCTGCTTAAGGACGTAATCGAGGAAGGGTATAGAAGGGCAAGAAAGTATGGTGGAAGCTTTACAACGATCACACAGTCACTGCTCGATTTTGAAAGTTTCGGGCAGGTGGGAAGCGTCATAATGTCGAATTCCGCATTCAAGTTTTTGCTTGAATCCCCTGATTTTGAGAAAGCGCGGAATAAGAAGCTGATTGATTATGATGAGTTTACAATGAAGATTCTGAAATCCGTGAGAACTCCCCGTCCACGATATTCCGAAATCTTCATGGATACTCCCATGGGCACGGGCGTGGCCAGGTTAATCGTAGATCCTTATTCGTACTATCTCTATACATCGGATGCCGGCGAAAACGCAGAGATCGAACAACTCGTAAAAAGCGGAAAGACTTATTCCGAGGCCCTGTCGGTTATGGTTGAAAACGCAAAGAGACAAGTGCCTTAGTCCGTTAGTTGTGAAGTTGTTTTTCTGGCTGAAAACTTTTTCCAGCAAAATTTTTTCAGACCAGCTTTGCGACGATGTTGCAATATGTTCAACTTTTTGAAACTCAATTCTTTCGTGCTTTCGTACTTTCGTGCTTTCGTGATTAGTTCCTTTTTGGTTCTGTAGGACCCAACATGAGACTAAAACAAACATCCATCATTCTATCACTCGTTTTTGTCTTCATCGCAGCGTCAAACTCCAGTGCGGACTGGGTTGACGACTGGATTAACCAGAGCGTAGTCACTGGACCGGATAATTTTGAGACCCAGAAGCGAAATTACGCCACCTTCGGCAACATGTCCGCCCGCTGGTCAACGCACGCTGATCCGCTCGTGAGCATATCAAAACCCCGCTTCACGGCAGGCTGCGGAGGCATAGATGCTTACCTGGGAGGATTCAGCTTCATGCAGTTCGACTATCTTGTCCAAAAGTTACAGCGGATCATGGGCCCGGCGGCCGCGGCATTCGCCTTCGATATTGCCCTGAACACACTGTGTGAACCATGCGCCAACAGTATCAAGGCTTTTGAAGCAATCGTCGACAGGCTTAACCAATTGCAACTAGATGACTGTAAGGCAGGAAAGGTGGTGGCAACGACAATTCTTGACGGGGCAACCGATAGTCAGCAGATTTCTTCCGAGCGGACTCAGGCATGGACGGATTTTGCGCAGAGCACTGGCGCAGTGGAATTGTGGCAGGCCATGAAAGAGTCTGCAGGCGACAAAACCCCGGAAAACGCCAAGGATGCTGCAGGGGGAGGGATAACCTCTGACAATCTCATCGCACAATGCCCGGCGTTAATGAAGCAGGCATTTTTCACTGACGGGTCTTTGCTCAAGAACCTTTCGGATCTCCGCGGTTACCCTGGTGCTTATGTCAACCTCATGCGGGGGTTGATAGGCGACGTTACCATCACGAACAGCGTCAATCACAAGTACATTCCGCCGTGCGTCAATAACAATACGATCGCAGACGTATCACCCAAGATCTATACCGGTGAAATCGAAGCCATGAACGCAACCGGAACGTGCGCTCCACTCAGCAGCACGGGCATCACCGTTAATTCGCAACATTACAACAGTTATCGGGATTGGGTCATCAGCACACTGACCAATATCACCAACAAAATGATGACCGGAGCGGCCTTTATACCAGAGGAGCTGAGCATGCTGCAAAATACCCCTGAAAACGCTTACACTGCTTTAAAGGGGTATCTATTGAACATGGGACAGGACGCTGATCCCGGACAAGCGGCTCTTCAATTCGAGAGGCTGGTCGGAAAGCACTACATATATTCAATGTTCAGTGATTATCACAAATATTTGGACGATATCTTAAGCTATGCTCAGTACATATCCGGACAGCAGATGGGAAGTTCGACAGGTGATGATCAGAAAAGTTGCCAGTTGACGTTTATCGCGTCAACTCTGGAATCGCTTAAGGACATGAAGAATAAGACCGGTGAAATGATGAGAATGGCTTACCTCTCATACTCGGGTGTGGTAAAGATGATGCGGGCCGAACAAGGATTAAATAGAGCATTCATAGACGCTCAAAAAAGAGGGGCGGCCCGCATTCAAAGTACGATTTCAAGAGCGACTCATTGAGGCTTTTCCATGCCAAAAATCCGGAAAGCACTCACGTTACTCTTCTTTAGTTTCGCTCTCGCGGCTCTTTTCGTGCCGGCACGTGCTTATGCCGATATTCCCAACACGCTCAAGACAATCAAGGTGTACGGAGAGCTGCCCTATGTCGTAAACGCGCTCGAGCGTCTGGCTCTGGTCATGTCAGATGCAAACTACCAGGGTCTTTTCTTCGGAATCATTGTCATGATGCTTGTGGGCGGGGGATTGACACTTCTCGCAAAATCGCTGACAGGCGGCAAGATTTCGGCTCTCATCTGGGCTTACCTCTTTGGAACACTTCTCTGCGGGATAATCGTGTATCACGCGTTCATCAGAAATACTACCACGGTTCTCGTCACGGACGAGACCATAGGCGGCAAGTTCAAATCCGTCGGAGGGGTCCCTGATGGCGTTGCTTTTCTGGCCGGGCTGATTAACAAGATAGAATCCGGAATCGTCGAGATGATATGGACAGCCGGCAACATCGAGGGCTTCAGAGAGGAGGCCGGAGGCATAGGTTTTGACATTATCAATAAGGCTTTCAGCAATGGAGTGGACCTGTCTATGGTCGATCCCAATCAAGCGACAGGCAAATATGTCAATATGTCGCTCAGACGATACATAGAAGATTGCTTTTTATTCGAAGTCGGAAGACCGGGAAGCACCATCAACGTCAATGACATCAATATAAATACTGATTTCGTGCCAATTCTTGCGTCAGCCGCCAGCCCTGCGATCTTTACCGTCTGGTACGATGCAGCCAATCCGAATGGTATCTCTCTGTCCTGCCGGCAGGACTGGCAAAACTTTCTCAATCCGTATCTGACCGGCCTGACTGCGGCAAGCGCTACGGTCGGAACGTTCTGGACGCATAAATGTGCCCGGGCGGATCTCGCTCAAAGAAACTATGCGGCTTATGGCGGGCTGCCGATTGAGACGGTGTGTAAGGATAAGATAAACAGCCTGGTTTCGTCCCTGCTCGGCGTGGCAACAACCTCTGACCGGTTGCTGCGCCAGTACCTGATAGCGAGCGAGCTTGACAGGGTGATTCAGGAAGGCGCTCCTGATGAAGTCGTTAAAACCGTAGGAAGCTATAGAAAAGGCGTTGACATGATAGGGGCAGGCATCATGCTCAACGAATGGCTGCCCATAATAAAGGGAGGTTACTACGCAATATTTTTGGGTCTCATGCCCTTTCTTTTTCTGCTGATTCCTACACCCTTATTTCCCCGGGCGTTGACCTTCATCCTCGGCAGTTTTTTCTTTCTTGGCTCATGGGGAATATGTGACGCCATCGTCCACAGCACTGCCATGGATTACGCAGCAAATACTTTCAGGGAAATAACCGAGGGACAACTGGGCCTGAAGTCAATGTTGCTGTTTGAAAACGAGTCGTACAAAGCCATGGCTGCGTTCGGCGCTTCGCGCCTGATGGCACTCTCCATGGCAGGGGCCATGTGCGCTATGCTTATGAAGTTCGGCGGGTCTGCTTTCGCGCACATGATTCATCGCAGCTCCATTGCTGCCGGTTCTCACGGAAGGGTCGCTGCCGAACTCACATCACAGGGTGAACCTACCAGGCGAGCCGCATACCAGCGGGGTATCAGCGAAGCCTATCCCACGCAGGCCTGGGCAAACGACTACTCTTTTCACCAGCGTGGAGCAGCCGGGAGCTACAAGATCAGGTCAGGTACCGAGGCCGGCCTCCAAACTGTAGACAGGGTTGGTGGCGGGTCTCCTGGAGGCGCTGCCGTGAAAACGGGCGGGGCCGCGGCCATGCAGGCCGCAGATAGCGTCTTTAAGCACGAGCAGATACAAACCATAGCGCGTGCCACTGCCGTCACAGAAGACGACGTGCAGCGTGCCATACAAAAATTTGGCGTAGAGTCCCGGTTTTCAAGAGCAACGGCGATTGAAACACTGCGCGACGGTCTTGGCTTGAAAACCTCGCTTGACACCATGCAACTCATGGAAACGGCCAGGATCGGCAACTTCCAGGGCCTGAAGCAAGCCTTCGACATGGCAAAAAGTGCAGGATTTCGCGGTGACATCAACGACTACGTCGGAATGCAGGCCAAAGTAGACAGCCTCGAGAGTTTTCAAGACAAGAGCCAGTTGGAGACGATTGCAACTGAAGCAGGATACGGCAACGTTTCTGATTTCCTCAAAGACAGGGCCGAATATCAGCAAAGCCAGAACGTTCACATGATCAAGGAATTGTCAGAGCAGGCCGGGGCCAGGGATGTGAGCATAGAAGACATAGGAAGCCTTCAGGCCAGGGCACAGGCAATGCAGAAAATGGGCAGCTACAACTATGTAAAAAATGCAGGGCTCTCGGCGGAGTATCTCAGGGAGTCGGGCAAGCTCTATAATGAGACTTCCAAGATGGCGATAAGAAAAGGGCTGGACGAGATTGGCGCCACGGGCCGCATGTCCACGGAGACCCAAAAGCTTTTGAGGAACATAGGGCAAGACCCCGTCGGCCGTGCAATGCTTGCCTCTCAAGGAATCGGCGACAGGATAATCAAGCCCGAGGAGGCGGAGAACTTCAGCAAATGGTTCGCCAGCCAGGGTAAATCAGTTGATGCCAACAAACTGGCCGGCGCAACAGCACAAATGAACGTGTGGACAGACAAGGCCGGTCACCTTCAGTCTTCGCTGCTGACGACAAAGGAAGGTGTGGTACTGTCGAACGCAAACTACGCAAGTGAGGTAAGAAGCTTAACTGAAGACAAGGTGAAATCAATTACAGGCAAGGCGGGACCTGCCGGAAAATACACTATCCTGTCCACACCCGAAGGCGCAGTTGTCGGAATCGAAGGTAAGGGAGGCTACAGGGCCTCGACAGGAGATGTGGTGCTCAGGGAAACCGCTGGCCCTGAAGCGTTCGTAGTGGAGAAGATCGATCCGAATACCGGCAAAGCCGTGAGGACCCATATCGAAGGTGGTATGGATGCCACGACGTTCATAGATAAGTCTCGTTTGATGACCGGCCCCGAAATAGCATCAACTGACATGCTCAGTGCGGTTATTGCAAAGAATCCTGTACTCGGCGACAGGATATCTGGAGCCGTTACCGTGGCAAGCAGGGAGATGGAGGAGGTAAGGCAGGCCCAGGCCTTTTCACAGTCACTCAGCAGTATTGTTAGCCGCACCGGGAATACTACAACTTTTACCAATGTGGACGGAAGGGGTACACTAAAGATCGGAACTCCCGCTGAGGGTCTGTTGGGCCTGGGCGCAAAAGCTACAGGGTCTGTTCAGATAGGAAGAAAAAATATCGAGGATCACAACTACAACCTATACTACGGTATGGTACGGAGAATGCAAAGCGAGGCAAGAGAAAAAGCGGCTCGGCCGGATGGGACACTTGATAGCGAAATGTACAACAAATTCTATATGCAAGGACTCCATAATGTCTGGAGAGCAACCGACGAGCTGGCCCACGGAAAGACCGAGTTTTCTTTTGGAGCAAGTGGATTCGTTGGGGAGCCATGGGAAGACGCTAAAGCCTCGATGCGAAAACTACGTGGAAAGTCCTCAGGTCCTGAAACCCAGCCCCCGGAGAGTCATAAGGTCTATAGGGAAAAAATTCCTGCTGGCCATGAGAGGCCGTGAGAATAACGATCAGAGAGAAGGTCACATTCATAAAAAAAACTGGGCGTTCCCTATAGAAAGCCCTACTCGCGTTGCTGTTATGCAGCTTACCGTTAGTGGTGAAATATGTTACAAGATAAGCAGGCATATTCAGGATCAAGTACAAAATCGTGATCCATTTCTTCTTCATCGCGTATGTGCCCTTCAACCCGCCCATCTGGCCGACGAATCTTATTAACGCCCATTTTCCTGCCCCTGAAATAGAGCAGAACACTGTAAAAAATCATAGCCGCAAATCCAATCGCAAGGATTCCAAGAATGGCCAGGTAGCTGTAGGCATATACGATATCCATGGAAACCCTTCCTTATTGGATCATCTCTAATACTGTTTCTTTCATCTGTTTCTCATCTATTCTATTAGGCATAAGCGGTCGTCACATTGATTCCACTAGATTTGTTTTCTGATTTTGGGTGGATAACAATGTCAATATCCTGGTCAAGCGCTCGCAGAAAAGAAAACAGACGCTCTATTGAGAAGCCAGCCAACTTCCCATCTTTAAGGGCGGATACTTTAGATTGACTAATTCCAAGAATAACCCCTGCTTCTTTTTCAGTTAATTTTCGATCCTGAATAATATCATATATCGTTGAAGCAAGCTTAGCTTTCGCTAATTCTTCTTCCGGGTTATCAAATCCTAAATCCTCAAACACATTTCCTGATCCTTCCAAATATTCAATCTCGTCGCTCATTTTGTCTTCTCCTTTGCCAATTCTTTTGCTCTTTGGAACCGTTGTTTAATGATGTCTATTTCAAGCTTTGGGGTTTTCGCTCCTTTCTTCGATTTCTTCTTGAATGAGTGGAGCACGTAAATATTGTCCCCGAGCTTTACTGCATACACAGTTCTGTATGTGTCTGTGGCATAGGAAGTGACTATTTCCATAACACCGCTCAATCCTTTTAGTGGTTTGGTATTATGATGTTGCTTTCCAATTTGTGCCCTGTAAAGGGCAAAACCAACATTTCTTTGGACATCGCGGGGAAATTTCTTTAAATCTTGGCGGGAAGACCCCACCCAAACAATTGATTTCTGTTTTGTTATCTCCATAATTCACAAGAGTCGGCCCAACCGTATAACACCGAGAGCGTCCGTCCTACGGCCTTTCAGGAGGTCTGACTATAGGATTTCAGAAAAAGATTGTGGCAAGGCCAGAGGGAAAAATCCGAGTAAGGCGTACTCGTAGTACGTCGTCGAGGATTTGGACCGATAACGCAGCCAAAATCTTTCTCTGGAAGTCTATAATACTATTACAGTAGCGTTACTGTACCCCCAGATTATGAATATGTCAATCAAGAACAAGAAGGGCTTGGAAGCCTGGGGGCCAATTTACGTTCATGAATTGATTGACGTAAGAATGGATTTGGATTATTCGGGTTTATTATAGTGAAGGTTGTTTTTCACAAGGATTTCTATCAGGTTTATACATCTGATCCAGCCGCTGAAGCGGGGCGAATGGAGGCGATAGTGGAGGTGATTGGCTCTGATGTGGAGTTTGTCACACCCGAGCCAGCATCCGAGGCTGAAATTGCTGCCGCCCATACAAAGACTCATGTGGACTATGTGCGAGAGAATGACCCTTATTCGATTGCCGCGCTGGCTGCCGGTGGGGCGATTCAGGCGGCTCGTATTGGACTTGAGGAGCCTGCTTTCGGTTTGATCCGCCCACCCGGTCACCACGCATCCTCTTACAGTTCCTGGGGATTCTGCTATTTTAACAACATGGCGATAGCTCTTCTTGCGTTGCGTGAGGAACGGCTGATAAGCACGGCCCTTGTCCTTGATATTGACCTTCATTTTGGCGATGGGACGGTGAATATCTTGGGTGACAAGGACTGGGTGAAGATCCATAACCCATCGGAACGGAGCCGAGAGGAATACGTTCGCCAAGTTGGGCATATTTTGTCAGGTGTTCAAGTTGATCTGATCGGGATTTCAGCCGGTTTTGACAATCACATCGACGATTGGGGTGGGCTTCTAGAGACAGAAGATTATTCTTCGATTGGTACGATAGTCCGCCAGGCCGCCCGTGCCTCCGGGGGTGGCTGCTTTGCTATCCTTGAGGGTGGATACAACCATGACGTCCTGGGTCACAATGTGGCTGCTTTGATAGAGGGGTTGTCATCATAATCCACTGAGGCGAATGGAAAAGAGGCTGATTGCACTTTCGATTTGGCTTTGCTATCTTTAAATTTCAACAAGTTACGATTCTGGCAAGCTATACGTAACAAAGGCTGGTTTTTCTAGCAGGTTCAATTGGTTAGGTTGTGTTAACAATATCAAAGAACAGGCGTCTTGTCAAGGCCTGCTTTAGGTGTGTCAACCTTACCACCTCCTTTCACGAGCTGTGAGAGCCATGGGAGGGCCTCCGGCTACGCCTCCGCCTCCCATGGCAGCTTGTTAGTATGCAGTAGTTCTTCTCATCACCCGTTCCATGGCCTTGAAGTAATCTCTCTCTACTTTCAAGTTCGACACCTTGCAGTAGCGTTGAGTGGTTTTGATCCGTGTATGTCCTAACAGATCCTGGATGGTGACAAGATCGGCTTCCGCATTGAGCAATTGGGTAGCCATCGTATGTCTCAAGTGATGGCATGACACTTTCAGGCCTGTTTTCTTCGCGTAGTATTCTATGCGTTTCTGGATCCCACGCACCGAGATAGGCTTTCCTGTGTGAGGACCTTTTTGAACCAGGAACACCTTCCCTGATCTTGATGGGGGCCTCACCTTCAGATATTGCCCAAGGGTCCTTAGAGCATCATCGCTAATGTAGACCAGCCTGTCCTTTGCTCCCTTGCCGTTTTCTACGACGATGCGCCTGCGCTTTGCATCTATGGCCCTGAGCCTGAGATTGGCTATCTCTTCAACTCGCAAGCCGGATCGCAGCATGAGGCGGAACATGGCCTGGTCCCGCCTGTTGCCGATAGCGTTAAGCAATACGACAACCTCCTCATCCCTCAGATATCTGGGAAGAGGCCTTGATAGCCGCTGAGCATAGCCTCTTTTGACGGGGTTGGTGATGGGGATTTCCTCCTCATAGCGCAGGTAGTCATAGAACCCGCGGATGCTGTCCAAATGGCAATTGATGGTCTTTGGGGCCAATCTCTTTGCTCGAAGGTGATCGATGTACGCCTGGATCTTCTTGTGCGTTGCCTGCTCCACAGGCACATTCAGCCACACGACAAAGTGCTTAAGGGTGTTCATGTAGTTCTTCACTGTGTGGGCTGAACAATTGCGTCTTTTCAGAAACCGCCTGTAATGGATTATCGAATCGATAATGGCCATCGATCTCCCCCTTTTCTATGATAGACATAGCTCGGAAGTATTCCTCTTCCCGCGTTTTGTCTGTAAGCCGGGCATAGCGCCTGGTCATCTCGATACAGCTGTGTCCGAGCAGTTGCTGTACGCACTCCAGACGCATCCCTGCATTTAATAACTCACTGGCAAAGGTGTGCCGCAAACAGTGCAAGGAATATCCTTTATCGGCCAGACCGGCCTCAGCCAGGTATTTGTTAAACATTGCTCGGGCACCTTGATAAGTCATGGTGCGGCGACCCATTGCATAAAAGACAAAGTCCTTGTGGGAATCACGCTTTTTGTACCACCGGCTCAAGGCACTGAGGGCGTCATCACTCAAATAGACTACCCTTCCAACCCGATTCTTCTCCGCCTCGAAGATCTCGATTCTTCGCTCTTTCAAGTTAACATCACCGACCTTGGTGTTGAGCAACTCTCCGATCCTCATGCCCGTTCTCAACAGCACCAAGATCATCGCTCGGTTGCGAACGTGTTTGATCACTGATAGCAGCTTCCCGACCTCGTCCGGGTCGATGGCGCGAGGCAGCGACTCAGGCACCTTGACGGTGATCCTTCTCGACAACAATCGGTGATGAACCAGTTCTTGGTCGATCAAAAATCGCAAGAAAGCCTTTACAGCCTTCAGCCTTGTGTCCACGGTCCGAGGCTTCAAACCACGGTCTTGTTCGCGCTCTATGAACCCATACAGGTCTTCACGAACGATTTGATCCAGGCTCATCTTGCCGGCTTGTGTCAGAAAGTTCAAAAACAACTCGATCCCCTTTGAGCTGCTTCGCATAGTGTTGGCACGGCAACCTCGCCGGTATTGATCGCGCAAGTACTCCTCGGCATAGTCCATACCTATGAACTGCTTGCCATGAAGCTTGCCCAGCAAATGGTCAAACGCTTGCCGTCTGGGCTCTGGGACCATTTCCTTGGCTTTTTCAACAGGCCAATCCAGGGGTTGAATTTCGGGCGTTACGGGGCTATACAGGGAGGGAACTTCACCGATCTCATAGAGATCAACACATTCACATGGTCTAAGTAATCTGTAGTTTTGGGGGTCAATTTGCTCAAGGGTCATATCTGCCTCCTTTCGTCCTTTTGCTAGAAAAACCAAGCAGATACTGACCCTTGATCCCTCAAAGGTCAACCATCATTTTGTTACGTACAGTGGCAAGAAATCAACAATTTCACCTGCCGGAGCCGCCCCACAACATATTGTACACTCAGAGCTGAGAATTGTGTGATAACACCTTCCTCTAGGCCCGTGCCACTCTCCTGATTCCATCCCGACCTCTTCTGTTGCGTGGTTAGTGGTCCATTTTCCCGGTTTTCAGAGCATTAGGAGCTGATTGTTTTAAAATATATGGGGAATCCGCTAATTTGGCTTGACTTTTGCGCGTTTTTATGCAATCGGCTCCTACCAGGAGTAGTCTCTCCCTACCTAGCTCTTCGACCCTGTCAGGGCTTATTCATACAGTGAAAGACCTGAAAAGCCGGCTGTTCAAGCCTGCAGAACATGCTTTGATACTAACTGGAGGCAACAAATGACTCTCAAATTGCTTATTGGAGTTGAAAATTGATAAAGCCAAACCCATCGTGAGGTGGGGGGCGGAAAGCCACGGGTCTTTATATTTTCCTGTTGTTGCGGGTTTAGCTGAGTTTCTGTCCGAAGATAGCCGAGCTGCCGAGTGTGACATCGTAAAAGTCACCAAAAGCGCAGTTCGGCTTTTTTTGTGCATGATATCAGAAAGCCTTTTTTGCAAATAACGCCAGATCAATACCCCATTTAGGAAGCTAGAGGTTCAGTTTAGCAATTGACCCTGGCGCTTCGCTTCAGGGTTATGCACGGAAGAAACTCAAAAAACTCAGTAATCCCGGGTAGCACCATATGTCGCATATATAGGCAGTGTCTGCCACAATATACATGAAGTTACTTAGGAGAAGAAAGGAGGGAGAAGACATATTCTGGCTATCTTTTTCATGCTGGGTCTAGCTCCTTTAAGCCATGTTGGCGAGATTTGGCTACTAGGTCCTCTTGACCGCTCTTGCATGAAGGGGGAAATCGATGTTCAACCTGATGAGGTGTGTCCGGGAGACCCACACAGTGATATTTTGCAGGATAATGGCGCAATATCGGACATCATACAATCACCGGATAAAATTCTTGGACTCAAATATAGCCTTCGGGCAGTCTGACTTAAAGGAGTGCGCAGTCGGGCGGTGCTCCCTTTTTTTGTTACGATATCCCTGATTAGTCCTGTTTAGTCTGTTCTCTCGCATTTTCCACAATGCGACAACTCGGAGGGAAATAAGGATGAAAAGCAAAGGATTGATGGCTCTTATCCTTCTGTTTGCAATGCAGGTTACAGCTCTGTCCAATCTGGCGTTTTGTGAGACTTTCTCTCCCCCATATGATGCAGGAACAATAGGGATCACGAAGTATCCCTCCTCATTTACATCCGATCCAAACATCTCCGTGAATTCAAACAATGGGACAATTACGTTCGATGTTGGCAGTAACGAAGGCGACAAAGGTTTTGCGGCGATCGTGGGCACTGGATTCCTGGGTTCGTACACATGTAACCAAACAGGCATTTACAAGGTAGAGTGGATCTGTGAATCTGGACTTGAATGGAGCGGATACAGTGATGGACTAGTTCCCACAGTGGGCGGCATAGTATCTGCTGCGCTAGGTGGAGCCATCGAAGGTATACCCCTTCTCCTAGGACTAGGGACAACAGCAAATGACGTCTGGAATTTCTATTCATGGTACCAGTACGGCCTCGGCCTTATATCGACCAACTTCGATATCAACGTAGAACTTTGGAATGCCACCTATAACGTGGGGGACCTCTTCAATGCCAATGAGCGAATTTTTCACGTTCCGGTAGGTCTTCCATTTAACGCTTTATCACCCCGCATACTTGAACCAACCAGCATCACAATTAGTTGTGATGAAGTCATCTTCACGCAAGGCTGTACATATTCATGGAGCTGGTCCCCACAGGCTGTCATAATCCAAGAGGGGGGAACTAGGTCTTGGGCTCATTATGGGGGGCAACTCAGCCTGAGGGAGGTACGAATCACGCTGGTCAATTCTTTGACAAACGCTCTGCAATTATTGAATCCGCAGTTCCCCAGTCTTTGCGATCCTGGAGATTCGATTTCATTCGCAATTCACGTCTTGAATGAGTCTGGAAACAATGTTTCAGATGCTCAAGTGGAGTACACAATCTTTAGACTTGTGCCTGATGCTGATGCGGCCAGTGGGTATCGTCATGTTTGGACTGCGGATGGTAGTTGTAACTATTCCCAAGCCTCAGGTTCATATGTTTCGGGTCTCACTGCACCGACACAACCAGGCACGTACCAAGTGATTATTTCAGCCTCCAAGAATGGCCATTGGCCAGCAAAGGGTAATCACTCGTTTGTTGTCCGCCCCAAACACAGTCCAGTTTTATCTAATCCCCGCGTGGTACCAAGCTCGGGCAATCCCGATAACACATTTGAATTCTTGGTGGACTATTACGATCAAGACGGTGATGCGCCTGAAATTCATAGGGATTTATATATTGATGGAATTGGTCCGTACACCATGACTCTTAAGAGTGGAACGCCCTCATACGGGACATACGCGTTTCAAACGCAATTACAGGCGGGCACACACAATTACTTTTTCTCTTTTATTGACAGGTACGCTGGCTTTGCATTATCACCGATTTATTCAGGTCCCATCGTACATACAAGCGAAAGCTATGTGGAGTTACGGGTAGTAGTGTCTGGTGGCCCTATAACGAATAACATAGAGATCCGATTTGAGCATGGGCCTGACTTGCACAATTTGAAATATCAGTTATGGTCCGCACCCGCACTCCCCAAGTATTTAGGTATTGATTCCGGGCAACAGTTGATGTTTTCAGTTTCTACCGAGTCGGAAAGTCATTCCTTTACGAAGTGGGTATTTCGCGACGACGAAGGAAACATTGTGAGGGAAAGCACAGCTTCCGGTTACGGATTTACCCTACTCAGCGGAAATATCCATGCAACGGCATATCTTTCATACACGCCGGTAAACTATACAATTAGCGGGACGGCGCTCAGGAACGATGGAGTACCTGTTCCCGGAGGCATCGACCTGACGCTGAGCAGTTCTGAACAAACACTCACGCATCACACAGACGATGGCAGTTTTTCCTTCACTGGTGTCAAGGGAGGCGTTTCGGTTTCGGTGACTCCCTCCGCACCCGGATACGACTTCGGCCCAGCGACGTTAGTGTTCAACAATTTAAGGGCGAACAAAACGGAACAGGATATCGTTGCTTACCCCTCTGATGAATCGGCCCCCATTACATCGTTCGTAACCGTTCCGCCTTCGGTCAGCGAGGATTCCTCCGTGTCGTTTTCATGGACCGGGTCGGACGATGTCTCACATACCTCAAATCTTTTTTATCAGTATAAACTTGACGGGGTGGACTCTGATTGTTCAGCTTGGACACCAGATACATCGAAAGCGTATGACCTGCCAAACGGTACTTATACATTCTGGGTTCGGGGTAAAGACGCAGCGGGGAACATCAACGAGGCACCTGCCAGTTACGACTTTGTCGTCAATGCCGCGCCAACGGTGGTTTCAGCCGTTCGGGTCGACAAAAGCGTATGGGCGAGCCGCGTGACGCTGGAAATGCCAACCGAAGCTATTCACCCAACCGACACTTTCGTCCTGTTACCCGAACATTCCGGCATGAGTGATTTCGAACTTGTTCCAGTGCGAATTCATCGTGCAGACGAAATCGTGCCCTGTGGGGCCAACGAAATGGTCGCTACCGAATTGGGCCTGACAGTGAGAATTTCAAAGGTTGGGACCGGTTGGCTGGTTACGTTGCCAGACAGCATCCCTTCTGGTCAGACTATGCAATACGATATCGTTTGGGGAAAGATTGAGTACTTCGGGTGGCAGGAATTCGTAGACATACCGCCCGGTTTCCCGAACTTCAATACGGAACCAGGTTACACCAGTCACATCGAAGGAACGTTTCTGGATGAAAATCATCACCTCTGGCGACTAGCTTCAAAAAAGCGCAATCGCGTTAGTGGTGTGTGGGGTAGTACGATAGCGTGGGCGTTTATGGACGTGGCAGATCAAAATGCTTCTATCATCGATGAAAGACTTCATCAGCGCTTACAAGGGACTCCTTTCAATGGTTTCTACGCATGCGATGTTGGCATTGTACAAGGATACATACTGCAACTTGGACCAAATGTATGTCTTATATGGGAAGAGGAAGAGTATGAGAGGATAGGCGGAGGTGGCGACTATGAAGACATTCAAAGCCACCGTTATGCACTCGAAATATTCGATTTGGCTGGTAACACGGTAAATTCCTTTGACGGAAATTTTCGGGAAGATACATTTATTGACTGTCCACAGTATGCCCTTGATAATGGTCTCTACGTCACCGGTAAAACTTACAACGGCGGGGCAAACACATCGGACTTATGGTTTGTGTTACATGATTCGGATGGAAATGAAATAGTACCAAGAACAGTCTTTGAATCCGTACCTCGGACAAACTCAGGGGATTTGAATTGTAAATTTGTTCGGACCTTGGGTACAAAAACAGTCTTCTTGTTCAATCATTACTGGGAGACTACTACTGGGCCGGATGATCGCAAGGAGATACGCTATCAAGTCCGCGACGCGAATGGGGCTATAGTCAAAGCAAGTACAACCCTTAACCCACCATTGTTGCCTGACACCCTTGAAAAAAATGATGAGTATCAGTTCACCAGTGCTTTGACTGATAATGAAGGTAAAGTCTGGGTCAGTTTTGAACACTACCAGTCGGACCAGCCGTATGAATACTACTACAGTATTATTGGCCCTGACGGTAACATCTGGAAAGGCCCTGTACTCCTTTCAGGCGGTAGGCAGTTCGTCTTCTGCGACAAAGATGGGTACATTTGGGCAAGAGAGGGCGGCAATCTACTGGTCTTGAATGATGATGATACACTTGCCTTCCCCGCAAGACAAAACGCGTATTTGCCAAATCAAAACATTGGTGTGATATCAGCTTTTGTTGATTCCAACGGGGATGGCTACCGTCTGTATGACCGCTGGTCGCCTCAACTCATTCAAATTGATGTGCCAGCGGGCGCAGACACAAATTCAATGGAACTGTTCGACCTGAACCTTTGGGATAACGATCTTCATCCATCAAACGTCAACCTCAAGAAAGGCGACACTTCAGTTTGGAGTCACAGCGGACAGTTCACGGGCTATACCACAGTTGACATGTCAGGGACGCTCAGTCAGGGGCTGAACGTTTTCACGATGACCCAAGATGACTTCATGGGCGGGCAGGTGCTGGTCACTTTTCCTTATGTCACAACTTATAGCATTGCCGGAGAAATAACTCTTAGCGGAGGGTCTGCCAGTGGTGCGGACGTTCTATTGACTTTAAGTGGAGCATCAAGTCAGACCACATACCCACAAGCAAGCGGTGACTATAGTTTCACTGACTTGGAGGAAGGCTACTACACGGTGACACCTTCTTTGACAGATTACCATTTCTTCCCAGCTTTTCGGTCCTACTCGCCCTTAAATAGTGCCCGGGCTTCTCAGAGCTTCATAGGGCTGTATGAAACATATGACTCTGAACCAGATAACCTCCCCGACTGGTGGGAACAACAAATTATTAACGCTGACCCAAATGATGACATAGATTCCTTAGAAGGTGTTAATCCTGAAGACGATTTCGATAATGACTCGTGGACGAATTACGAGGAATATGTCAACAGCACAGATCCGGCTGACGATACCTCTCCGGTGCTCACACCCCCTGAGGTAAAGGAAACCAATCCTCACCACAATGCGGGGATAGATGACAGCACCCGCGTTCCCAATGACACTTCCTTTGCCGTGCGCATTGAGGATGCAGATGGAATAGACATTACGGACACATCCAGCATCATGTTCACAATCAACGATGATGTCGATGATGTCAACAATGACAAATACACACGAGATTTAAGTGATACTACGGTTGTTAGAGTGGTGAAGCTTACTGAGGACGAGGATACACGGGTAACCAAACTTTGGGCGGTATACGACAGGTCTAAAGATATCCTTGGAAATTACTCATATGACACTAATATCAATATTGGGGTCGATGCCAAAGATAGAAGAGGCGACTGGATGACGCAAACCAGTTACGATTTCAACATTGAAACGGAAACGGAACACGCCAATGCTGAAACCAACTCGCCAGACACTGTGCCTGTAGCAGACGATGACCCTGCCCTTGATGATCCTGATTATATAGATGCTGTTGGTATTGAGGTAACCAGCGGCGATCTGGAAGGTGCAAAGATTATCTACGACAACAGCGAGCCGGTGCAACCGATCTTAGGGCCTATAGATGAACTTCCACCGTTTGATGAAGCCGGTGTGGATGCCGTTGGAGTTCCTATGAATCTCCAACCGCCAACTGTGTTCAACACCCCAGTGAAGGTCTTCATCCCCTGCCCAGGCCACACAGACGTAAGCAACCTGAGCGTTTACTTGTACAACGGTACGGCCTGGGTACTGGCATCCGATGCCACTGGCATGGTGCATGGTTCAAGGGCGAACCACCAGGACACCAGTCCTCCAACCATTAAGATCAAGCTGTATCATTTCACAGGCGTCCAAGCAGGTGGAGCTAGCAGTCCCGCTCCTACCCCGCCAAGCGACGACACCGGCGGTGGTGGCTGCTTTATCGCCACAGCAGCCTACGGCTCCAATATGGCAGACGATATTGTAACCCTGAAAGAGTTCCGTGATAATATCTTGCTGAAGAACTCAGTGGGAAGAAGGTTCGTGAGATCTTACTATGAAGTCTCGCCGCCTTTTGCTGATTACATAAAGGGGCATGAATCATTGAAAGCCGCGGTCCGGTTCGGTTTCATTCCCTTGGTGGCTATCAGTTACTCCACAGTTCGTTTTGGTCCAGTAATTACGTTAAGTATGGTTGTGGTTCTTCTTGTAATTCCAGTTTGCCTTGTTTCGTTGTACCGAAGGAAGGCGAGGAGCTACAGAGCAAACAATTGACCAGCAACATAAAGTGGACCCTTGAATTAGAGACAGCAAAGGCAGGGTCTGCAATGGCCCCGCCTTTTGCTCTTATGAAGCCACTATATGTAGTATAGTAGTCCGTACAAGCCATTTGGCATCGGGACACAAATCTCTGCTATGCATCTTTACTGCAACCTCGACAAACAAGCCTGTGATTTCATTATGATATCTATACTGCCAACTGCGTGTCAGCCATACCAAGCACGCGCCTTATCTGAAGTCAGACCTGCCCCCAAGAGCGAATCCGCTTCAACTCAACCGCTTGACGAGTGCGCCTATCATTTTCCCGTACTCCACACATTCATCACGAACCTCTTCGTTAGGGGCGCCAACCGACACAGGACCGTAGTGGTTCCCCTTTTGGACACCCTGAACAATCATGCCATGGATAAGGAGCCCTTGTAGGATGCTCATGATGGTGGTTTCATTCCCACCGCCAATCATTCCGGATGACGTAAAGGCCCCTCCAGCTTTGCCAACCAGCTTGCCATAGCATTGAATGCTTTTGTCCATTAACTGCTTGACCTCTGTTGCCATTACCCCAAAATACGTGGGGCTCCCGATTACAATCCCGTCCGATGAACGCAGGTCTTTAATTGTGGTATCTTGAACCTTCTTCAGATCAACGTCGACATCGCCTAATGAATCCAATCCCTCTTTGATGTACTCGGCCATCTTCTCTGTATTGCCGGACTTTGAGAAGTAACTTATCAGTACCTTTGACATCTGAACCCTCCTTTTTCTTGCGCGGACAAAGATATGCCAGCTCAAAAAAATCCGTTCTTGCCAAACACGGCACGCACGATTGCCGCCTCTAGTTCCGGGCTGGGTGTCCATCTGTACTCATTATCATAACGCTTCTTAGCAAACAGTCAGAGGAACCAGATGATCCCGTTAAGAGATGAAAACCCATCCAAGACAATCCCGGTTGTCAACACCTGTCTGATCTTGACCAGCCTTTCTGTTTTTGTCTATCAGAATTTTTTCGTACCAGGAGGTGCCGGGCCATTGATCCTTCGTCTGGGATTCATTCCCTATGAAATTACCAACGCAGTGGATTTGAGTTCCAAGAACCTAGTGCCTGTGCCTCTCACCATTTTGGCAGATCTTCGCAGATTTTGGATGATTTGGCCCATTTTGGAAACATTTTCTCACACGGATTCTCACACAGCAGATCGATGATAAACCTTTCCAACCAGCCCCGTCTCCTCCGTCCCCTATTTTGCAAGAAATCCGATTGACTAACAAAGATTGGAATGTTATGGTTGCTTCAACCCTAAATCCTATGAAACCCCTCAAAACGTCCCGAGCTTACAAGGCCATGACCCTTAACGAGATCATTCAAGACATCCACGGTTTGGATGCACAACTGACCGAATTAGAAAGGCGTTATGGGCTCCTCTCTGCCGACTTCTACCACCTGTACAAAGCCGGTGAGCTGGAACAGAGCCGCGATTTCATCCAGTGGGTTGGGTACTACGAAGCCAAACTGGCGCGCGAAGCCTCTTATCGGGAAACACATTCCTCCTGATCTCAAGCACAACCGGATCCCAGCACCCGGTATCAGCTTCGAAGAACCTAACCTGCCCACCCTGATTGAGGAAATCGAGCGCGACGTTGTTTCATCTTTCCCAGACACTTCTTAACGACTTCGTTGTTCATGGTGGTCATGCGCTGTGCTCTCTGCGGCGTGCCCCACGCCTTCTGTCCTCTGGTAATCTACCATGTAATTCCACCAGGGCTCTCTGCTTGCCCCGCCCGCCCTGCCTGCCCCATAGATCACAATGAGGAATATCAACGAAAACACGCGGAATTTC
>JABXJW010000104.1 GCA_013375395.1 Desulfobacterales bacterium | reverse complement strand
TATAGTGCAGCCGGGTAGGCATCCCTGGTTTGAGGTCAATATAGTTCATAAAGACCATTGGCTAGTCTCTCCTCTCAATCGCCAACGTAGGGGTCCGGTAGGCTAAGGGCCTCAAAGGCTTCGTGGGTTAGTTCTCCCTTGATAATGGCAATAGCGGTGGCATCATCAACGTAGTGGTAAATAGGCCTGGCGCCAGGCCTGGCTCTTGCCTCGGTAAACCAGCCCCCTTCAGCGTCATGCCACAGCGAAATCTCTCCGGGCGATAGCCCGATCAGCCGCAGCAGTAAAGTCATGGGCCGGGGTATCTTGACCCCCAGCGAGGTTATCAATTCACTCTGTACCCGTAATAACCTGGCCAGTGGAGGACTAACCTCAGATATACCGGCGGTGCGGAGCCTCATTATATCCCGGGCTGTCCGGCTGATACCCCGTTGATAGTGCCAGATTGGTCTGGGCATTATTCTACCCCCAGGGTTTCCCGTAGCTTCATAAGCTCTTTTCTAGCGTCGCGGTACTCTGCGGTAAAGTAGTGCTGGCGCTCCTTCACATAGTCACTTACCCAGTCATACCACTGTACCACCAGCTCAATGCCGGATGCGGTAGCAGAACGCTTTATCCACTCATACTCAAACGGCACAACCAGCCGGGTTATGATAGGCTGACCAGCATAGTAGGGAAGGTCAAGCGTTTCGGGTATCAGGCTGCGGTAATAGAGTAAGTCACCAATGCCAGCCTTAATATCCCTCAGCTTGGCTTCGATGAGTATATAGCTATCAGGCAGCCACCGTACGGCGTCTACCCTGGGCCGGGTAGGACGGAACAGGGCGGCGGCTCTAGCTTGACCGTACCGGGTTACATACTCCTCGGGGATAGCGCCCAGTTCTACGTTTAACTGGAATGGCCCCTCAGCAGCGGTATCCTTCATGTATTGGGCGATGTAGCGGCGTTCACGTTCTTGCCTCGGCATACTACCTCCGGTCCCGCCTTAGTTTTTCCCATTGTTCACGGCATGCCTTGAAGGCATCCCTGATAGCTAACCCCTGGCGTCTAGCTTCAGCTTGGAACCGGGCAATTTGGCCTATTCTAAGTTTGTTTTCGGGTGACCCTCTCGGCTGACGAGGTTGTATCTGGTGGTAGAGGGGAAGTAGCTTGTCGAAGTCAATCTGCATCACGACTCCTATTGCAACCTGTTGGCCTATTGACAATCTTAACTTAAAGTTATATTCTTGTCAACAGAGGCTGTGAACCAAGAGGGCGATATGAGGTTCACAGCCTCGCCCTTTTGGTTCTCGCCTACTAAACGTAGGAGGGTGTTTATGGCACTCAAAGTTAAGCCCATTGACAAATCCACTGAGAAGTGGGAGGAGAGAGCCAGGGGAGCGTCTGCCGAGTTCGCTGAGAACGCTAAGGCATCGGCCAGCCTGTGGGAGCAGAAGACTAAGGCGGCTGCCGATAACTACGGCATGGCTATCTCCGCACCCGGTATCAAGACCCGTTTTGAACGTGGCGTAAGCAAAGCCGGGGCTGCCAAGTTTCTCCGTAAAATCGAGAGTGTAGCCGAAGGCCGCTATCCCGGCGGAATAACGGCGGCCACCAGTGACTACAAGGCCGGAGCCGAGCCGTATTATTCTGTGCTGGCAGCCCTTACTCTTGACCCCCGGAAGCCGAGAGGCGACCCGGGCAATATCAAGAGGGTCGAGCAGGTAACCAAAGCCCTTAACGCTAAGCGCCTGGCATTACTAGGTGCCGGCGGCGGCGGCGGTTAGGTAAGGTGAGGAGGTAAATAATGGAATACTGGCAGAGAAGATATGTTGAGGAAAACAGAGCCTTCGTTATGCCGGCTGGCTTGGTGGTTGTTGACCTCCCGAATAAGGGGTTGTGTGGTGGTGTAGAGCTAGCGGTGACGGCTCTCTGTAACTCCGCAAATCCTTGCCCTAATACCTGGATTCATGACTGCTTGGAGAAGGTCGAGGTTGTCGTCAATGGCAGCCAGGTAGTGAAGTCTCTCACGGGTTCACAAATCCTGGCTATGAATATGTACGATGGCACCTATGACCGGCAGCAGGCTCCACGTCTCTACTTCAATACCAGTCACCATGAGACGTTCTACCTCAACTTCGGGCGGTTCTACCACGACAAGCAGTTCATGCTAGACCTGGGCCAGGTGAATGACCCAGAGCTTCGTATCACCTTCAACTTCGGGCTGGGCAATCATCACGGCTGGCTGTTGGGGGCAACCTTCGGGACGGCTGATTACACGGTTATCCCTCACCTACTCAGGGACTCAATGGTTGTGCCAAGAGGGTATATCAAGTCCTCAGAGGCTTACCGCTTCACCAGTGTCCCAGGCTTACGGCAGAATATGACTTTACCTAGAGGGCCAGTGTATAACGGCTTCTACCTGGAGAGTCGGTATTCTGGCCAGGGTCATGGCATGAACATGGACTACGTTGAGGTAAATATCAACAACGGCGAGAAAATCCCATTCCGTTTGGAGCAGGGCGAGTTTATGACCGAGATGAAACGGCGCTACGGGATATTTGAGGTAACTCAACTAATGATTCCTGGTAACGCTGGGCAGCTAGCCCCGCCACTGGAGAACTGCGAGATTTTTGAGTCGAACTACCGCAACTCCGACGTCATAGGGTGCTCCGAGCCCGCTTGGGGCGGTTTCTGCACCATAGAAGACCACCTGATTAGCACCTATGGTGCAGGTGCGGGGAACCTCATCAGGTGGATGCACTATAAAGGGGTGCTCCCTTACAACCTGGCAAAGGTCCCCTTCCTGGACTCAATGGATGAGGCTCAGTGGCTAGAATCCAGGGACCTGGGCGACCTCTGGTTGAGGTATGAGGAAGCTGCTGCTGCTGGTGCGCTGGCCACTATCATACTCCTGGCAGATGAGGTGGTTACCGCTTACCTTTAAAGGAGGTTAAGGAGTAAAGAAAAGGAGGGATATGGATATTAAAAAGCATCCTATCCGTCTCAGATACCACGCTATTGCTACAGGCGGTGCTACTGATAGGGTAGAGTCCGATATTCTACATAGGAACCGGACTATAGCCTGTCAGAGCATCGCCTTTCGCAATCAGACCGGCCTGAGAGGGAATGTAGAGATATATCTTCGACAGGGTGAGGCCTACACCTTTATCACCGACCAGACCACGCCGGCTCTTAACCGCTGGTACTGGTATCCCTACACGCAGCATATTAAGGTAGGGGAGCAGCTATCGGCAATCCAGGCTACCTGTGTAGCCGGCGATATTCTCGACCTGCACGTCATTGGCTACTCTACCTATGGAGAGGAGAACGTGATACCATGAGTCCAGAAATGGGTAGATACACCCTAGAAGATGATAATGCTATCATGGCTGCTCATACTGCCGTCGTTGCTGCCCACCACGCCCCAGGGTTAGGCCGAGGCACAGTAACGATAGCTGCCGTTGATAGCCTGGCCCTTTCTATCGCCAGGGCCGATTACGTCTGTGACGGCGTAGATGACGAGGTACAGATAAACGCTGCTATCGTGGCTCTGATGGTGGCTGGTGGTGGCCAGCTTGACCTTTGTGAGGGCACTTTCAATATACAGACTAATCCAATTACGGCTACCTGGACTGGCGATAGCCAAGTTGTTGACATTGTAGGTAGAGGCTGGCGCACGATTCTTAATAATACCAACGTGGCTGGCATGAACACCATCGAGATTGATGGGACAGCTGGTCATTTCAGGGGTGGCCGGATTGCTAGTCTTAGGTTCACCAGTAATGCGGCAGCAGGTGTTAGCATCTACCTTTATCGAACCTTTCTATTTAAGGTCTTTGATGTGTCAATAGGTGGGGCTATTGGCACTCATGGCACACATGGGGTTGAGTGTAACAATACCTATATGACTTTCATTGACCATTGTTCATTCCAGCTGTTAGGTGGAAGAGGGGTATATACACATGGCTCTCCGACATCTACCTCGATTAGCTGGAATATCTTTAATGGGTTTGGGGCGGAGGCTATCTATCTTGATGGCGACCCCAATACCTATATTGCCTTCAATAATTTTGAGAGTGCCGCCGCCCTTGAGAATACCTTTATCTACTACAACGGCACTATTTACGAAGGGTGGGTGCTCAATAATTCCTTTATTACCGATGCCAGTTGGACGGTCAACACACCACTGATAAACATTGTTGGCGATAACACTAACTATGCTAATGATATGAACATTGTAGGCAATAAGGCGTTAACAGGTAAGAAGAAGTGTATCCTGCAAACAAACCAGTATTGTCGGCGGTTTAACGTCGCTTATAATTTCTACGCTGGGATGGGTGGCGGGGCTACAGGTTTTTACCTCTCAGGGATTTCCTTCAATGTCCACGATAATCATAGCGATACCTGTAGTGACTATATGTTTGACCTAAGCAACGCAGATGCTTTCAATATCCACCACAACTATGCTTTAGGTGCTCGTGATGGGCTGGTGTTTGCCGCCAATACCTGTACCGACCTAGTTATTGATAGCAACATAAATGAGTGGACATCTGTAGCCTTTGGTGGAGTCTGTGGGTTAGACATAGATGCCCCGGGAACTCAAGTATCAAATAATCGGATTATAGGTAATGCTACGGAGGGATGGGCAAAGGGTATTAACATCAACGCTGATGATTGTGTTGTCAGTGGTAACTTCATAAAATACGCAACGGACGGTATTTACGGGGAAGATGGTGATGATGTTATGTGCAAGGAAAATAGGTGTATCCTCTGCGACGACCCGATAGATATTAACCGGGCTGCTTGTGTGCGCTGGCAGGTCATGGGTAATAATACCGAAGGTAATACCAACGATATTAACTCAGCCGGCGCTACCAATCCCAGGGTAACTAGCAACATTGACAAAGCTGGTGCCTGGCTTGCCGGAGACGACCCAGGCTAGCATGAGGTGCCTTGAATGTTCTACAGCAAGACTATCACCGTACCCGCTAACACGGCTCGGGGAGCCTTCCCGGATACCAGGATATACCTCATGCATGGCGTAATCACCAAGGTAATCTTCCGGCCCAGGCCGGGCCACCACGCATTGTGCCACTGTCAGGTTTATCACAGGAGACATCAGATATTTCCTAGCAGCAGCGATGATGATTTACACGGTGACGTATTCCCAATAGAATGGGAAGAGTGGTACGAGGTGCCAGAGAAGCCGTTTTACCTGGAGATAGTGGCCTGGAATGATGATATTCTGTACCCTCATACCTTCGATATTGCTTTCGCTTGCATACCGAGGTGGGCGACAGTACCTTATGCGATGGCTAAAGCTATAACCGAGATAGTGGGCCTGTTATCACCAAAGAGAATATTTACGAGGAGCAAGTAGGTGGTTAGCGGTTATCCTGATTGGGAAGGCGAAAAGTCAAAGCTATATACCGGGGCTGATTGGGCGGCAGTTGAGGCTTACGATGTCAACCTGACTATAGCAGGTGGGCCAGTAGGATACGGCCTGGCAGCAACTCTTGTTTATGTTGTACCCGCAGGGCAGACACTTTATATCTCTCAAGTATCTTTTGCTTGCTATGCCAGCGTAGCAGCCAACGCCGATAATAACCAGATGGCTGTAGTCCAGATACTAGATGCAACTACGGGCGCCCTTCTATACCGTGAGGGTGGCAACGGTGGCGCAGGCCAGGTATTCAGTAAGCCCCTGGTTATCCCCGGTGGTAACACGTTGAACTTAATCATCGCCTGCCTCGCCAATCACAACTGTATGTTAGTAGCTCATGCAGGAGGGTATTTAATCTAAATGAAAGGGATACATAAGCTCAAAAAGGGGTGGTTCAACGATATGTCCCAGGAGTGGCAACCTGACGGCACGGTTATCATTACCCTGAGTCAAAGGGGTGAGGGTAAGGTATATCAATTCTGCGTAGAAAACCTTTACCAGAAAAAGGAAAAGGTACTCTGGGAAAAGGTCACTAACACAGGGGGGAAATAATGCCAGCACAGCAGAATATCTGGATATGGAACCATATCAGCGGTACTTGGGAACAGTGGCCTGGTGTTGCCAGCACTAACAGGCTAATAGCTACTGGTCAGGTAATTGCTGGCGCTCATAAGCTCTGCTGGTTAGCCTGTAATCCTGCCGCTGGTAACTCTGTTTGGGAACTGAGTGATGATACAACTAGCCTTACGGCCACTGTCCTAGATTGCTTCAGTACCAATAGAGAAGCTAAGGGCTTTGTCTTTCGACCACCAATGCCTTTCGCTAACGGTATCTACCTCAAGACGTTTACTAACATGACCTCAGTAACCTTTGGCTATGTCTAAAAAGGGAGTAAGAATATGATACTAACACCTGTAATCGCCATGCTTTGCATTACCGGGCTGGAGGTCGTCGCCCTGACCAACGGGATTAATGGCGCTATCTTTGGGGTAGCTATCGCGGCTATCGCTGGCCTGGGAGGCTACGAGATAAAGGTTCTCAGAGATAAGAAAAGGGGGGGTAAATAATGGCTAACGAGTACAAGGTGCTACGGATAACCGAGCTATCACGAGTCCGGGACGAGGGAGGGATAGAACACTACTACCGTCACACCCTCAAGACCAAAGGTGGTACTATTCTAACAGTGGATATTGACCTCGAGGACTTTACCCCGGAGAAGTCAGCCCCGCTGCTGCAGGCTGCTGCCAAGAACGCTGACGCTATCCTGAAGCTGTGAGGCTGCCATGCGGTTTATGGAGTGGATTATTGACCTAGTCTTTGATATTGCCAAGTTCTTTTACCTACTCTATCACGAGACAAGAGATTGGATTTCACCCTTCGATGCTGTAGCTGACTTTTTCTATGATATTTACGAAGCCTTCTGGGACTTACTTGACCCCCTCCAGGAATTGAACGTCTGGCTAGAAAACGCAGCCGACGAGCTGGAGGATATTCTAAGCTGGTCAAATATCAGGAGTCTAATTCGTGGCTGGCTTGACGGCATTGAGGATGCTCTTGAGTGGTGGTATAGCTGGTGGTCAAACGTCTTTGCTGTCGTCGAGGGCTGGTGGGATACCGTTATCCCTACTATCCAGGGCTGGATAGCTATAGCCACCGAGGGCTTTGATGAGCTAGTTGAAGCCTGGGATACCTTCTGGCACGAATTATGGCCTGAACTTGTCGATAGGCTAGAAAATCTGCGGGGATCCTGGAACTTTTTCGTGACTCAAGTCCTCAATACGCTTGTTAGCTTCGACTGGCTAGAAACCTGGTGGAATAGCCGGCTAGTAGATATAACTGAGCTAATCAACAGCAAGCTGACCGAGTGGCTACCATTCTATGACGACCTGGTGAGCTTATGGGAAGGTATTAAAGAGTTCTTTTCAGACCCGTTACAATGGCTGTATAATAAAATGGACGAGTGGTTTGAGAGGTTTTGGTGAGTAAATGGGCATAGCTGACAGAATACATGACACTATAGAGGATTGGCAGGCCGAGTGGAAGGACCGGCTACGAGGCTGGTTACTGCGTTCTATAGCGGAAGGGGCTACCAAGTTCATAGACAACATGGAACCTGAAGCAATCAGTTCGATGGAAGGTATTCTAAACAAGATACGGGACGACCCCAATACCCCCGATGATATTAAGGCCCTGATTGCCAAGGTGACTACCCCGGGTCAGCCTATACCGCTGCTGGTACTCATCCCGCTGGCAGCGATAGTATTCCTCCCGATGCTGTTCAGCCTATCGCAGCCGTTAGGCCGGATATTCATGTATCAGCAGGATAAGCTCCTCCACTCTTTCCGGCTAGACCCAACTACCATAACAAGCGCCTGGCTGCGGGATAAACCGGGCTATGAGTGGCTGTGGCAAGACTTGAACGACCTTGGCTATGGCGATAAGAAGATAGACGTTATCAAGGAGCTGGCTAAAATCATCCCCCCGTTAGCCGATATGGTTCGCTTTGCCGACTTCTCAGCCTTCGACCCGGAGGTTATCGAGGCGTGGCGGGAGTTCTACGATGCCCCGGACTGGATAACCGAGCCTATGAAGCTACTCGGTATCACCAACGAAGCACCAAGAGACTGGGCAAATAAATACTGGTTCAGCCACTGGATACAGCCGGGACGCTATGAGCTAGGTGATATGTACCGCCGCGGTTTGATGGGTGAACCTCTTGTAGGCACCGGGGACTATGGTGCTGAGGAGCAAGAGGGCGAAGCGGAGCAGACAATCAAGCTGGCCTACAGGACAATGGGCTACAGTGCCTTCTGGCAAGATAGGCTCCTCCATCTTGTAAGAGAAATCCCTACCAGGGTTGATGTCAGGCGCTGGTGGGATATGAGGACGATAGACGAAGAGGAGCTACGCAGCATCTACCAGCGGCAGGGCTACTTTGGTAAAGACCTGGACAACTACGTAAGGTGGACCAAGGTATACGTTGACTTCCCGGTTAAGATGGCCCACTTCAAAAACGGCTGGATAACCGAGGACGATGTTAGAGACTGGCTTAGAGGGCTGGAGATACCGGAGGACAGAATTGAGGACTTTATCCGGGAAAAGACAAAACCGTTAGAGCCGGAAAGGGTAACCAAAGACCGCGATCTGACTATGGCCTTGATAGTGGAGGGCGTCAAGAAAGCCGTTATCTCCGAGTCAGAAGCTATAGAATTGTTGATGGACTTGGGATATAATAGGGACGAGGCTGACTATATCTTGACGGTCAGGGTAGAGACAGTCACCGGGAGTCCTGAGAACGTGGAAGAGTTCAGGGATATAACCCAGAAATACCGCAGGGCGGTGGGGATGCCGGCCAAGCCGGTAACCGAGGCGCTAAAGGCGGCTGCCGCTGAGTTAACCAGGGTAACTGCCGAGGTAGAAGCGCTGCGCCAGCTACAGAAAGAGGAGAGGGATAAACTAGCCGATGATGAGGTCCTACCCGCCGAGGCTACGGTTCGCCTGGATGAGGTCACCAGGTCATTACTCCACGCTGAGGCCGAGTTATTTAGGGTAAGAACCGACTATAACGCGCTGCTGGCTGAGTGGAGACACACGGAGGCAGAATGAAGAGTAAAGAAGTCCACTGTATTGATTGCCAGCGCGTGTTTATGCGGAAGGAGCTTAACCGTCATGGTCGCTGCCATGACTGTGCATGGAAGATAATGTGCGAAAGTTGTGCACAACTCCACAATCACCAAGGCCCACAGTACGAAAAGTGGAAGGAAGCAGTTCAAGCCGCGGCTAGCAAGCTCTGAGAGCCAATTCTAGCTCAGGGGCTAAGGTATTCCCTGGACTAGACCATTGAACGCCCCGGGATTTCGATTCTGGGGCGTCTTGTTACTGAGGGGGCTAAGCCCTCTCACCCTCTCCTTTGAAAGAGAGGCTGAGCCTCTCTTACCCCGGACTGATAATCCGGGGTGTCTTGTTATTATGGCCATGCTCGTCGTATAATAGTAAATGGCTAGGGTCGTAACGGCGCAAGCGGTGAGTAGGAATCTTGATAAGGAGTACTCGCCCTAGCTCAAACAAAGAGGCAAGGTAACTGCCTACTCCATTTTACCTTGCCTCTTTTAATGTACCATAAGCTCTATTGTGCGAACCACTTACCCTCACCTTGAAAATAAATATGCCTAATCACCCTGTAAACACTTGACACAATGTTTACAATATGGTAGACTAATAATGATGGATAGTGTCAAGTCGCTAGAGCTTTTCTGTGGTACGAAATCGTTTACCAGGGCGATGCAGCGCCGGGGCGCTGACTGCCTTACCCTGGATAACGACTGCCGTTTTCAACCGGATTACTGCATGGAAATACTTAATTTTGGCCGACCGCAACTACCCCCCAGGTGGAAGCCTGATATTATATGGGCGTCTCCCCCGTGTACCGGGTTTAGCTCGGCTGCCGGGGGTAAATACTGGATCAGGCGCAACGGTTCCTGGGAAGCTCAGTCAGCAGAAGCTCTTTACTACCTTGAGCTAATTTACAAGACGCTGGCTATAATCAGGGAACTAAAGCCTCGGTACTGGTTTATTGAAAACCCGGTTAGCCTCTTACGCAATCTGCCGGTTTTTTGGGGATACCACCGGGATACAGTTACCTACTGCCAGTACGGGGAAACCAGGCGCAAGGCAACCGATATATGGCATAACTGCCAGTGCTGGCATCCTAAACCAGCCTGCAAGCCTGGTAGCTCTTGCCATGAGTATGTACCTCACCAGACGCATGGTGGGGGAGTTATGCGGCAATCAAGCTCCAGGGTTCGGGGGATGATACCGACCGAGTTATGCGAGGAGATAGCGGAAGCTATTTACTCAAGCCGAAAGGAGGTAGACAATGAAACTGGAAGACATTGAAAGGGATATGTATCAGCTGGAGGACAGAGTTCAGCATGGGCTGGCGACAGGTAAAGTTGTCGTCTGGTTGGTGGCTATCGTCGGCGCTCTCATCCGCTGCCTGGTACAAAAAGAGGGGTGAAAGGAGGTAGACGGAATGAAAAGGAGAATACGGGACACGAAAGAGAATGGTTATCCGCTAAGCTCTCTAGTTATCAAGGTGATTAGAGAGGAGAGGAAACGGAGTAATGGAAGGAGGTAGACAATGAATCAGAAGGAGTATATTCTTGAGGTTCAGCTTCACATAGCTAAGACTGAGCACAGCTACGAGGGTTTACGAGTCTCCAATAACTACAAAGTTAAAGCTCCTGACTTACTCGGTATTCTAAGGATTCTAGCGGAGCTTGAGGCATATACTCGTAAGCTCGCAGAGACATTTACCCCACCCGGAAGGAGGTAGACAATGACACTGGAAGAGGTTATCAAGACGAATGAGGATACAAGAGCTTTCCACTTGTTGCGGAAGGAGTACAAAGCGGCAAGGGCTATCAAGCTAGGCATCGAAGCCCTGATAGCCTTTCGTGATATTCGTCAGACAGACTCTCGTTATGCTACCTTTACTCTACCAGGGGAGACTAAGGAGGAGTAATATGAGTACAACTATCAGGGTATCCGACGAAGTCCTGGCCGACCTTCACAAGATGCAGCAGCCCCGGGAGTCATACAATGACTTACTCGTACGGCTAATCCATATGGCTCAACCAGTGCTGGAGGCTGCCGAGTTAATGAGTGAGGTCAGCTCCATAAGACGGAGACTGGAAAAGGAGGACAGATGATAGACTACACAAAACAGTGCTGGTTTTGCGGTAAGCAGAGTATGAAGCCAGAAGCTAGCTTTTACCGGTGTACTGAGTGTGGGGCTACCTATGTTGAACAGCCCGGTGACGGCGATTTTACCGATGTTGAACCCGGTAAAGACTTTGCTGCTGGATACCCAACTTCTAGCCCTGTATCACGACCGCGATTCCCAGCGCCACGCCCCAGGTGGACAAAGACGCCTTAACTAAGTAAAGGAGGGCTTTAATGACCAACGAGCAATATCGCCGGAAGGACTTAGACTACTGCTGTGCTATGTGTGGTGGTGAATTAGTCAAGAAGTACGACCCACAGCTTAGAAGGTACAACTGGTACTGCTCTAAGGATAATAGTCACCACGGGTACCAGCAGAAGCTATCACCAGGCCAGGCACTACAGAGGGGACAAGCCGATGAGGTTATTGGGCCAGGTGCGCAAAACGACCTGGAGAAACGGGCATCGGAGACTCAGTGGCAGTTTAGTATGATACCCAAGAACGACCTGGGGAGCTTCGAGTTACTAAATCTTGCCAACGTAGAGGCGCTGATAGCCTTCGCCCGGAATGTAGGACTAAACGCCTACCTGGGCCATGTCTGCCTTTATCACGGCAAGCCATACCCTACCGTCGACGGCTACTACTACCTCAATAACAAGCGGCTAAATCCGTATCGTATCGGTACAGCCCCACTAGACCCTGCT
>JABXJW010000103.1 GCA_013375395.1 Desulfobacterales bacterium | reverse complement strand
AGTTCACTTTAGGCACTTGTTCGAGTTAGATTTGATTTTATTTTCCAAGGCTTAAACCAATCCTTGTTTGGTTCCGGTTTGTCTGGCTTAGGAGATAGCAAAACTATTATGGAAAATAATGCAAAGATTTACGTTGCAGGCCACAGAGGCATGGTGGGTTCGGCCTTGGTCCGCAGGCTGAAGGCAGAGGGGCACACGAATTTGATCCTTCGCACCCGTTCAGATCTGGACCTGACTCGCCAGGCACAGGTCGAGGCATTCTTTGAAGGGGAAAGTCCGGAATATGTATTCCTGGCGGCAGCGAAAGTCGGCGGCATTTTAGCAAACAGTACATACCCGGCCGATTTCATATGCCAGAATTTGGCTATACAGACCAACATAATCAATGCTTCTTATTTGAGCGGGGTAAAAAAATTACTCTTCCTCGGCAGTTCCTGCATATATCCCAAGTATTGTCCTCAACCAATGAAAGAAGAATATCTACTTGACGGAAAACTCGAGCCGACAAACGAACCCTATGCTGTGGCCAAGATCGCCGGCATCAAGATGTGCCAGGCTTTCAACCGGCAACACGAGACCGACTTTATTTCCGTTATGCCTACAAATCTTTATGGGCCAAATGACAACTTCGACCTGGAGACAAGCCATGTCCTGCCCGCATTGATTCGAAAGATCCATGAGGCAAAGACCGGGGCTGAGGCGGGGAAGCAAAAAGGCGCTCAACCACGACCGTCGGTTGTGGTCTGGGGTTCTGGAAAGCCACTGAGAGAATTCCTTCATGCAGACGACCTGGCCGATGCCTGTGTGTTTCTCATGAACCATTACAACGGCGCCGACATCATCAACATCGGCACGGGGAAGGAGATTTCCGTCAGAGATTTGGCATTATTGATCAAGGATACAGTCGGTTTTGATGGGGATTTGGTCTTTGATAAATCCAAACCGGACGGTATGCCAAGAAAGCTGTTGGATGTTTCCAGGCTGGCCGGTCTTGGGTGGAAGGCAAAGATCCCACTTGAAGAGGGTATCGGACAAACCTACAAATGGTACCAAGAGAGTATTTCGCAATGAAGCCGTTCGTCCACATTAGACCTAAGAAAGGTTGGCAAGCTGTAGACCTAGGCGAGCTCGGACAATACCGGGACTTGTTCTATTTTCTTGTAACCCGCGATATCAAAGTTAAATACAAGCAAACCGTCCTTGGCGGCTTGTGGGCAATCATACAGCCCTTTTTTTCGATGGTTGTATTCACCCTGTTCTTTGGCAAACTAGCCAAGATGCCCTCGGACGGCCTTCCATATCCTATATTTAATTTCACTGCAATGGTGGCCTGGATCTATTTCGCAAACGCAGTCACCGGGTCAGGGAACAGCCTGATCGGAAATACAAACTTGATATCCAAGGTGTATTTTCCCAGAGTTATAATCCCCTTAACATCGGTATTGGCGGGTCTCCCGGACTTTCTCATCGCTTTTGCGGTCCTTGTGGGTATGATGTCTTATTTTCATATTTATCCCACTCCAATGACACTCTTTGTACCTTTCCTGATTGTATTGATGATGCTTACCTCAGGCGGTGTGGGGATGATCCTTGCCGCGCTGAATGCGAAGTACAGAGACATTAGGTATACCATTCCGTTTCTGGTGCAACTCTGGATGTTTGCATCTCCTATTGTATATCCGGCTTCCATGGTCCCTGAAAAATATCGACTTATCTACGCTTTAAACCCAATGACAGGGGTGATTGAAGGATTTCGGTCGGCCTTGTTGGGAACGGTTGCCTTCCCGGCTCAGATGATTTTAGTCTCCACGACTGTAAGTGTTATTCTGTTTACTGTCGGAATGTTTTACTTTAGACAGGTGGAACGATATTTTGCGGATATAATTTGACGAAGGCAGAGAGCATAGGGCGGGGGCATAGGGCAAAAAGAGGTTTGATAACACAAATGAGCAAACCGATAATAAAAGTCGAAAATCTTTCCAAGCGTTACCGTATTGGTGCAAAGCAAGAGGGATACAAGACCTTCCGGGAGGCTATTATGGATGGTTTCAAGGTCCCGATAAGAAATTTCAGGCGCTTGAGAAAATTAACCAGGTTTGACGAGGAGTTCGCAAAGCACAAAGAGCATAGCGCAAGGCCAACGGCCCTGCCCCACGCTGTTGCGGCTATGGCATCATCGCAAAGCGATGATGCCATCTGGGCATTAAAGGATGTCTCCTTTGAAGTGCAACCAGGCGAGGCGCTGGGGATCATCGGGCACAATGGCGCCGGCAAGACGACGCTTCTCAAGATTCTCAGCCGTATTACCGAACCAACAACTGGTGAAGCCAAGATTTACGGCAGAGTCTCCAGTCTTCTTGAGGTGGGCACGGGGTTCCACCCCGAACTGACGGGACGTGAAAACATCTACCTGAACGGCACTATTTTGGGCATGCGCAAAGCGGAGATAGATCGGAAGTTCGATGAAATCGTGGGTTTTGCCGAGATTGAAAAGTTCATAGACACGCCGGTAAAGCGATACTCCAGCGGGATGTACGTTCGCCTGGCATTTGCAGTAGCCGCCCACCTGGAGCCGGAGATCCTACTGGTGGACGAAGTGCTGGCCGTTGGAGATGTGGCCTTCCAGAAGAGGTGCCTGGGCAAGATGAGCGACGTGGCCAAAGAGGGGCGGACGGTGTTGTTTGTCAGCCACAACATGGCGGCGGTTGGAGGACTTTGTCCTGGATGCATTTACTTGAAGGAAGGGTGTATTAAAGACTTTGGCCCGGCAAACAGCGTTATCCTTCAATACATAGGAGATTTCAAAAGTACGAAACAGATATCCCTGGCCGAACGCACTGACCGGAGAGGGGACGGAAGAGTAAGAGTCACCGGGCTCCGATTTCTTGACACTATTACCCACCGGCCCATCGAAAGTATTATCAGCGGCCAGGATGTTTATATAGAAGTGACTTATGAATCTTACGATTCATCCCCTGCGCCTTTAAACAGGGTCAATATTGGGCTCGGCTTTTTTACGACTCTGGGACAATTTGTTATGGTTCTGAACAGCGAAATGGCCAGCAGGGCGTTTGGATCTTTACCACGGGAAGGACGGATGTATTGCCGCATCCCAAGGTTTCCCTTGATGCCGGGAGTTTTTCATATCAAATTGACTTTGGTGGTGCGCGGCGCCATAGCTGATCAGTTAGAAAATGTCTCGGTCGTCAATGTGGATGCGGGAGATTTTTTCGGAACCGGGATACCAAATGACTATCGGAGACAAGGGGTTTATGTGCCGCACTCATGGAGTGCTGAGACACCGTCGGTTTACTGAGACCTCAGCTTGGTAAGCGCCGCCTCTATTGAGGACAAATATGTTCAAAGCGCTCGGACTGAAAGGAACTGAACGGGAATGGCTGAATGCCTTTCAAAGATCACATCCGGAACTGTTTGCATACGATGGCGAATCGGACAAACTCCGTTTAATCCTTGGCGTTGGACGAAGTGGAACCTCCTGGTTAAGCAGGGTCTTGAGTAAATCAACGACCCCTTTGAGATTTTTCAATGAACCACTCCACCCATTTCGGCCAAAGCTTCCTTTTTCAAATAAATACGATCATACCGCGGTTCCCTATTGCCGTTCCCTGGGGGATGACCATCCGTTGGTGAGAGTTTATAAGTGCTTAACATTGTCCGATTATGATTGGGACAGACTGCTGCCCGGAAAAATAATTTGCCGGGATGACAGAAAATTTTCTTTTTGTCTGGTCAAAGAAGTTCACGCCCTTTTGGCTACAGAGGCATTACTCAAGAAACTTCAATGTGCAACCCTGTTTATTACAAGGGATCCGGTTTACGTCGTAGACAGCTTATTGTCATTCCGGAGATTGAATGCTCCCATATGGCAAAATGAATCCAGATATGTGCGAGACGGTTCATTCCTGGTTCGGTATTTTCCGGAAGAAGCTTATAGAATCCAAAAATATTACGGAAAGAATGCCCGCACGTTTAACAAAAAGAAGCGGATAATAATGAACAAAATGCTGACGGTGGGTATTATCAATAAGATGCTGAGTAGCCTGGCCGATGAATTGGATTTTGTCTGCCATATTAGATACGAAGAATTGTGCGAAGATCCCGAGAAAATCTTCAAGAAGGCGGCGGATTTCCTGTCTCTGGATATGGAAGCCGGGATGCTTGACTATTTGAGTAGCACTCAGAAGAAAAATGAAAGAGATATTGGTCCATATTCAATTTACAGGGATACGAGTCAGCAGTTAAGACGACCCCTTCGGTTTATCTCGGATACGGAAGCGGAGATGGGACGAACTATGCTCCTGGAATGCGCCTTGATTTAATAAGGTTTTAGTTAAAATCTTCGTCACAATTTAAAATGGGATAAACATTATGGCGGTTTGCGTAATGATTTGTTTTGCACGTTCCGGAGGCACTATTCTGAACCAATGTTTGGGAAGTCTTCCTAATGTAGTTATGTTGTCAGAGGTCAATCCATTGGGTGGGGGATGGGGGGGAGAAGGCAAAGATTCCTTTACAACAGTAAAAGAACAAGCCAGGCATTGGTATCAAATAGACCTGACCAAGGAGGATTTTGTTGGAGGGGTTGTCGAGTTGGAGAAGGTTTGCAAAAAGCTCGATCGTCATTTGATTATCAGAGATTGGTCGTTTGTGAACTTTGTCCCGTACGATGTTAATGATTGGAATCCGCCAAATCGGCTTCTGACTCTTGAAGCCCTGGAAGAAAGGTGCCGCGTAAGGCCGTTCGCTTTCGTCAGAGACGCCATTGATGTTTGGCTTTCGCGTGGGGGGTCTATGGAAGAGTTTTTTGGCGATTATTTGCGATATGTTACAGCCATATTGGAGAGGAAAATGACCGTCTTTAAATATGAAGAGTTCTGTAAAAATCCAGGGGCTGTGATTCGCATGATCTGTGACTGTGCTCGTCTGCAATACAGTGAGTCATACAAGAACTACGTTGGTTTTAATAAGGTAAATGGAGATGTTCAGACTCTGGGTGCTTCCCGCGGCGCCAGGCAGGGTGAAATAAAACCGTTGCCACGAAAAAATCTTGCGATGAACGAAATAAGGCGGCTTGATCGAAATCCTAATATGATCGAGGCGAACAGGTTAATGGGATATCCAACTTCATACCATGGCGCCCGTGGACACAAGCAATGGCTAAAAGGGTGGATGGTCGGGAAGATGATGGATAATAGTTTTGTAAAATGTCTCGGCAGCGTCGCAAAAAGGGCGAAAAGAAGGAGAAATATTAAGGAATATTGTAGAGCCGTCCGGTATCGTATCTTTAATAGAAAATTTAATTCTCTCGCATTCAGTGCAGAAATTCATAAGACGGCGAATATAAGAAATCCTGAGAACATAAGCATAGGGAAATGTGTGAAGATCAATCAAGGGGTTGTCCTGTGGCCGGGGCATGAAAAAATAGTAATCGGCGATTATACGGGGCTAAACCCCTATGTGGTCATCTATGGAAGAGTTACTACAGGCAGATATAACATGATCGCCCCTCATGTCATGCTGGCCGGCGGAAGTCACAACTTTTCAGATAGTAACGTTCCAATGAAATTACAAGGCGGCACTGCGAAAGGCATTGTTTTGGAAGACGACGTGTGGATTGGAGCAAATTCGATTATACTGGATGGCGTAAGAATTGGAAAAGGCTCTATTGTGGGGGCGGGATCCGTTGTTACAAGGGATGTGCAACCTTATGCAATCGTTGCCGGCAATCCCGCAAGAATAATCGGACAGAGGTAGTGCAGGAAGTGAAAACCATACGAATTTTCTACGCCGCAGACCGTACGCCCAATGCTTCTTCTATGCAATCGTCTCAGCTATGGTACAAGAATTTGTATATGCCTTTGGTGGATCTGGGACATGATGTGGCGCCTTTTCAATATGACTTGACCCCCCATTTCCGCAATCTCAATTTCGCTGCTCCCAAGCAAAAAGCCTTTATTGAGGAAAACCGGCCAAAGCTGGAACAGGCTCTGCTGGCGCAGATAGAAAAGATGCACCGCATAAAGCCGTTTGACCTGTTTTTCAGCTACTTTTACTCTGCTTGTGCACGGCCGCAAACCATCCGGGCTATCCGCGACATGGGTATCACAACGGTCAACTGGTATTGTAATGCCTCATACCAGTTTCACTTGGTGGAGGAGATTGCGCCGGCTTATGATTATTGTTTGGTCCCGGAAAAGTATCGTTTGAACGATTACCGGCGCGTCGGCGCAAATCCCATTTACTGTCAGGAAGCGGCTAATCCGAACATATACAAATCCTACGACGTCCCCCAGGAGTTTGACGTAACCTTTGTGGGACAAGCCTATGGAGACCGCCCGTCCTATGTCGGAGACATTTTGGACGCCGGTATCGACATCCGGGTTTGGGGCCCCGGGTGGGACCGTTGCATCGACAGGCGGAAGAAACTGCCTGCTGGCCGGGTGGGAGGTATCCTCTCCGACGAAGAACTGATTTTGATGTACAGCCGTTCTAAGATCAACCTGGGCTTTTCCACCTGCGGAAGTACGCATGAATCGGAAAGGCGAATTGTCCAGATCCGGTTGCGGGATTTCGAGGTGCCGATGAGCGGCGGGTTCTACTTGGTGGAATACATTGAGGAATTGGAAGAGTTTTTCGAGGTCGGCAAAGAGATCGTCTGCTACGAAGGACTGGATGATTTGGTGAAAAAAATCCGATACTACCTTCGCCACGAGGATGAACGGAAAGCGATTGCGATGGCTGGCCGGCGGCGATGCCTGCACGACCATACATGGCACAAACGTTTTGAAACCGCTTTTCGTCAGATGGGATTAGGCTAATGAGTAACCCCGGAGTCTCGGTAGTAATGTCTGTTTACGATGGTGAGCGCTACCTGCGTGAAGCCATTAACAGCATACTCAACCAGACCTTGGCGGACTTTGAGTTTATCATTGTGGATGATGGATCTACGGACGGTACACCGGAGATCCTGGAAGGCTATGCTGCTCGGGATGAGCGCATCCGCTTGGAACGGAATGCTTACAATTTGGGGTTGACGCCCTCCCTTAATAAAGGCCTTCAGTTGACGCGTGGAGAGTATATTGCTCGTCAAGATGCAGACGATATTTCCCTGCCGCAGCGTCTTGCGTCTCAAGCGAATTTCCTGGATGACCATCCGGAGGTTGGTGTTATTGGGACGTGGATCAATAACTTTGACGAAAATGGCCGACAAATTATTTGGCAAACACCCATTTCACACCCGTTGATCCGTTGGTCATTGCTGTTCGGCGCATCTATTGCCGGCCCTTCCGTCATGATGCGGCGTTTCCTTTTGGAAGGGGATACACCTTTCAGACCTGAAATGTTACACGCCGAGGATTACGATCTTTGGGCTCGTCTGAGCGACAAAACCCAATTTGCTAACCTACGGGAACGTCTTTATTTGAGACGAATGCATAAGGATAGGATATCTGTTCGCTATTATAAGGAGCAGGAAGAGACGGTGAAATCGGTAATGCATGAGAACATAACCAGACTTCTGGGAAACGAGGTCCGGGAGGCGTCAGTCGAGATGCTCCGGCATGTAACTCGCGGTGAGCTTTTGAAAAACAGATTGGAACTCCAAAATACGGCCAAGCTTTTTTTGCACCTTTATCGCGCTTACGTAAAGCAAAGCAAACTCGATGCCGTGGACAGAAAGGAGGTGGCCGCTGACGCGGCGCGCCGCTTAACACGTGTTTCATTAAGACATATTGATCGGTTTCCTGCAGAGGCCATCCTTATTTTATGGGAGGCTGTTCGTTTGGGTTGGCAGGCTTCCTTAAAGGTCTGCATAGCAGAGTCATTGAAGCGCAAAAGCGAGCGAATCTAAAAAATGTCAGACTTCCTTTTCAGCCTGTTTCATTCTGTTTCTTTCATAAGGCTGAAATGATACGAAATTTCAACTTTGAAATGACAGCTTACAGTAAAAGTTCACTACGCTTGTTCCTGTTTAGTGACATGTATCCGTGCGGGAAAGCAGAGCCGTTTCTCGAAACCGAGATACGTTATCTGGCAAATAGGTTTTCGAAAGTCATAGTGGCGCCGAATCGGATCGTTGGTACACGGCGCCGATTACCCAACGGGGTAAGCCTGGAAACGTCCCTTGGCAGACGAAAGGCGGCGGGCAGGACAAGAAGACTGGCATGCTTTGGTTCACCGGTCCTTTATCGAGAGTTTTTTTCCCATCCTTCAACCCTTATGCGATGGAGGGCTTTGAAGCAAGTTGTCTCCTATCTTGCTGAAGCGCAAAGGGTATATCTGTGGCTTCTGTCATATATCCAGCACCACAAGAAAATTAGGGACATATTGTTTTACACCTATTGGCTCTCGCCGACATCTTTGGCAATTAGCATGGCGAAAACCCACTTCCCTGATCTCCAATTGATTTCACGGGCTCACGGATGGGACCTCTATGACGAAAGACATTTGGGTTCGTACTTGCCATACAGAAGAAAAATGCTGCGGCAAATTAATTCCATATTTCTGATTTCTGAACATGGAAAGCGATATCTGTCCAAAAAATATCCTATGTTTCAAGACCGTTATCATGTTTCGAGATTGGGTGTTATAGACCCTGGTTTTACCACTTCTCAATCCACAGATGGCGTTTTTCGCGTGGTTTCTTGTTCCTCTCTTGCTCCGCTCAAGCGTCTGGATCGCTTAGTTGAGGGCCTTGGACTTTTTGCTCAGTCAAGACCACGGGTTCCCGTTGAGTGGCGCCACATCGGTGACGGCCCGTTAAGAAACGAACTCGAATTTGGTGCAGGAAATGTCTTGCCTTCCAATGTTCGTTTTGTTCTTCACGGACAACTTCCCAACAAAGAAGTCATAGACTTCTACAAAACCCATTCTGTCGACGTTTTTGTGAATGTAAGTGAGTTTGAAGGGGTGCCCGTATCCATAATGGAAGCCCAGAGCTGCGGGATTCCCGTGATTGCGCCTGCAGTAGGCGGGATACCCGAAATAGTGAACAATGAAAATGGCGTGCTTCTCAAAAGCCGGCCAACAGCATCGTGCATTGCCAATGCTCTTGAAAGGATAATTTCCTGCCCATCGGAAACACTATCCAGAAAGCACGCCGGCAAATCAACATGGAAATCTATGTGTAATGCCGAGACAAATTATACTGCCTTTGCAGAAAGTATTATCAGGTCGTTTCGACATTAGATTAAGGTAAAGTTTGAAAATTCTTAGCATCATCGGTGCGAGGCCTCAATTCATTAAAGCCGCCGTAGTCTCGCTGGCCATAGAGGGACATAACAGCAGTGTGACGTCTCGCTTGTCACTCGTTACGGAAATTATCGTTCACACCGGCCAACACTATGACCAAAACATGACGCATATATTTTTTGAGGAACTTGAAATTTCCCGGCCTCGCTACCACCTGCGAATAGGCTCTGGCACTCACGGCGCCCAGACCGGGCGCATGTTGGAAGCCATTGAGCAAGTTCTTTTAAAAGAGAGACCCGACTGGGTTCTGGTTTACGGAGACACCAATTCCACTCTGGCCGGAGCCCTGGCCGCGGCAAAGCTCCACATCCCCGTAGCCCACGTGGAGGCAGGTCTGCGTTCATTCAATCGGCACATGCCCGAAGAAGTCAACCGGGTGCTTACGGATCACGCATCGGAACTCCTCTTCGCCCCCAGCGAGACTGCTGTGTCCCACCTTTATCGGGAAGGAGTGGCAGAGCATAGAATCCACCTGGTGGGGGACGTAATGCACGACGCTGCCAGATACTACGGGGCCAGGGCCGAAGCCAAAAGCGGGATACTTCAGGAGATGGGTCTGAGAACCAAGGACTACATCTTGGGCACCGTGCATCGAGCAGACAACACCGATGATCCTGCCCGCCTATGGGCCATCTTCAAAGGGCTTATGCATGTGAGCGATGAGATGCCGGTGGTTGTGCCCCTTCATCCGCGCACTCGGGCCGCCTTGGAACGGGATGGACTACTGGAGCAGGTTTCGAAAAGAATTAAACTGATTGAACCTGTAGGATATCTGGATATGCTAATGCTTGAGAAGAAGGCAAGGCTCATTGCTACCGACTCCGGCGGTGTTCAAAAGGAAGCCTTCTATTTTCGTGTCCCGTGTGTTGTTTTGCGCGAAGAAACGGAATGGATTGAACTTGCCGAATCGGGATTTAGCGTTCTTGCCGGAGCGGACAGCAGTGCTATTGCGTGCGCCCTGGACACCATGAAAAGCTCGGGTTCTGTGCGGGATGTTTCTTTGTATGGGGGAGGCCATACCGCACAGGAGATAATCGCGATTCTAAAAACGGCACAAGCAACAAGGACGTGAATCTTCGGAGCCCAAAATGAAGGTCGCCTACATAAACTGCCTCGCGTCAAAAAAGGGGCTCTTGGGGGTGGAGAAAAAGGTTGCCGCGCAGGCGAGGGCCGTCGCTTTGTTAGGCCTGAACATGGACGTTTTCTATTTCGGCGGCAAGTGCCAATTACAGGACAAAAGAGTCCGTTTACATACGCAGAGAGAAGGCTTTCTTAACCGGCTGCTATCGGTATTGCATCGTTATTCAGGCATTTCCAGGCATATAGATACGAATCAATATGATCTTCTGGTGCTAAGGTATTCCGGGGGGGATTTTTCTCTCTTCTCGAGTTTTTTCAGAGATAATGCGGGTAAAATAGTTGCCGAACACCATACCAAGGAACTTCCGGAAGCATACACATATGAGACGACACTTCCGCAGAAGGCGATCACGCTGTTGATGGAAAGATTTCTCGGCCCAAAGATAATCAAAAGATGCACCGGCCTGATCGGGGTTACGGATGAGATTAAAGAATATGAACTCGACCGGGCCGGCGTCTCCATTCCGGCGCGCACCATTCCAAACGGCGTGTTGGTTGAAGACATTCCTTTTTCCCGACATGCTCCCTATAATGGAGAGGTGCTGAACCTCTTATTTATGGCAAACTCCTTTGACTCGTGGCACGGTCTTGACAGGGTGCTTGCCGGACTGCTGAATTACTCTTCCAGGAAGCCTTTTTTGCATCTGAAAGTCGTGGGAAATGTCTCTGCCAACACGCTTTACTTGGCGAGTCATTTGCATCACAACATTCACGCCAGGGTGGATTTTCCGGGAAGGTTATTTGGCCCCAAGCTGGAAGAAGTTTTTGAAGACACGCATATTGCCTTCAGCAGTTTGGCGGTATTCAGAAATAAGATGAAAGAGGCCTGTACACTGAAAACCAGAGAGTACACGGCAAGGGGGCTGCCTTTTGTCATAGGCCATGGTGACCCGGATCTGGAGGGTGCGAATGAGTTCTTTTTGTCCGTTACTGCCGATGACAGCCCGGTCAATATGGATGAGGTGGTTGCTTTTGCGGAACGTATTCTGAGAGCCGGGAACGTTTCCGAATCCATGCGCCATTATGCCGAGATAAGGCTTGATTGGAAGATAAAGATGCAACAGATGTGGGACTTCCTGAAATCCTTATCTTGAGACGGAAGCGATTATGATCCGAGTATCATTTGACCCTGGATGAGCGCTAATCCCATGATTTCCCCGATTGACGGGCATCCCCGCGTAATGCTTGCCATACGCCACTTCTATCCGGATGGTGGAGGGGCGGAAGTCCTGGCACATCGCCTGGCACTGCGACTGGTCAAACGAGGTCTGCTTGTTACGGTGCTGACGGGACGCTATGGAGGACGGCCGCGGGTCGAAAAAATTGATGGAGTGCTGGTACGGCGACATTTTATCGGCCTTTATGTCCCTGTGCTTCACGAGCTGTGCTACCTCGCGTCCTTCTTGTGGGAGCTGGTCGCCGGCCGGCATGAGTACGACATCGTACATGTATTCCAGACTCATCTTTCGGCCTATCTGGCCGTAGTTGTCGCCAAAC
>JABXJW010000457.1 GCA_013375395.1 Desulfobacterales bacterium | reverse complement strand
GGTCGATGGCCAAGTGGAAATGCCCGGGTTGCGGCCTCGAGTTCGACGCTAAAGAGCCGCCGGCGAGCATCCCCGTCAGCGTGGTGCGGTGCCCAAAATGTGGCGATGTCGCTGAACAGGAACCGAGTGAGGCAAGGAGTGAGGTGAGCATGGAATCCCATAAGGAGAAACTCCGCACGGCGATCTACACGGCAAAGCTGGTGGCGTACACGACCGGATCCTTCGACCCCGATACGAGGAAGAGGATAGAACGGTTGCGCGAGCTCATGGACGAAGCACAGGGTCTATGCGATGAGATAATCGGCGAGGGGGCTGAGCGAGGCGAGGAGGGCAAGTGATGACCAAATGCAAGAAGTGCCCGATCCAAGACGAGTGCAGACAGATGAATAAAGAACTTGAGAAGCGGAGAGAGGAGGGCTTATCGTACACAACAAGAAAACTTACGCTGTGTCCGTTGAGGGTGCTGGCCGACGACGTGTTCTCCCGCTATAGTCAGCAGGTCAAGAGGGCTGAGTAGGCATGGCTGATAAACCGTTTTGTTGTAGATGCAAGGAGGACTTTCCAGTGGCCGAAGAACCTACGAGGTGGGAGATGGGGCGAATGAGAAAATTGAAGAAGGCTCCAAGATGGATCAAAGACCAATTCAAAGAATGGATTGATAGCGAAATTCACGGAGAAGGATACCTTTGCGGTAATTGCTTTTTCGATTTGGAAGATGTCCGCGAGGCGAAGGAGCTGAGGTGAATGGCTAGGAGAATTTACATCTCACAATTTGAAACCCCGATCGCAAAATACGGCACGATGGAGTTTAGATGCAAGTGCGGGGAAAAATCGGTTCTTGGGCGCGATGTACGCGGTTGGTACGTAACTAGCAAGGGGAAAGTCACCATCAAACCATCAAAAAAAGGAGAGGGGGCTGATGTCTACTAAAGCATTTAGCGACCACCAGCAACGCAAACTTTACGAGTTATTTGAAGAGACATGGCGTAGGGAAATAACTTTCGGTGTTTTCTTGGCTGTGTTAAAGAAAACTTTCAAACTCAAGGGGGATTATGAGATTATTGACATCAACAGAAAATTCCAACGTTTAATGAAACTCAAGGAGGGCTGAGGCGAATGGCCGAGGTTACTGAAGCGGAGATAAAGAGAACTCAAAATCTGATCAGGGATGTTATTGATTTTCTCAAAGAGATGAAAGCGACTGATGAGGAAATTGTAGCAGTCTTCATTTCCGAAACTATCGAAATTTTATCCTCCTACCCAGAGAAGCGGAGGAAAGACGCTATTAGACGTATTGAGGAGGGAAGTCGACATGGACTATAAGGAGATTAGGAAAATAGTTTACTGCAAAAAGGATAAGCAAGATGTTTTAATAGACTATTGCGTGAATTGCCCTTACTTATCCGAATTCGTGGAATATCCCGAGCCAGCGACACAAATGAAATGGGGGTACTCTGGATTGTATTGTAATTTCAAGGAGAAAGGAGAGGGGGCCGAATAAGTGGCTGATCAAAGAATAGCTCATTTAGACGAGGAAAAAAGAGAGTGGATGAACTTCACGAATTTTCAATGCTGGCAGGTCCTCAAATTAGTAAATGCTGGGAAGAAGCACATAAGAGAGA
>JABXJW010000456.1 GCA_013375395.1 Desulfobacterales bacterium | reverse complement strand
TTATGACATTGACGATACTCATCCCCATTACCAAAGGTTAAAGGAAATTGAGCAGCAGGTGCGAAGCGGCGCCGGGCTAACTAAACAACTTCTTGGATACGCCAGAAAGGGAAGGTATGAGATAAAAACTATTGACCTTAATGAACTGGTCAAACAGACTTCTAAGGCCTTTGGCAGAACCAGAAAGGAGATCAGGGTTCATCGAGAGCTTGCCAAAGGCCTATTTGCCATGGAGGCAGACCAGGGTCAGATTGAGCAGGTGCTTTTGAATCTTTATGTAAATGCGGCAGATGCAATGCCCGCCGGCGGGGACCTTATATTGAAAACCATGAATGTGACCCACGAGGATATGAAGGGTAAGCTATATAGTCCGAAGCCGGGCAACTATGTCCTATCAACAGTTACTGACACCGGCATGGGGATGGACCAAGATGCCCAGGAGCGCATCTTTGAACCGTTTTTTACGACGAAGGACCTGGATAGAGGCACCGGTCTTGGGCTTGCTTGTGTTTATGGTATTGTCAAAGGGCACGCCGGGTACATTGATGTTGAGTCTGAGAAAGGCAGCGGAACAACCGTCAGCATATATCTGCCTGCAACAGAAAAGAAGGCCGAAAAAACCGTTAAAGCTTCCGAGCAAGTTATTGCGGGAAGCGAGACTATCCTATTCGTAGATGATGAAGACTTTGTTCTGAAAGTAGGGGGTGGTCTGTTAGAGAGATTGGGCTATACGGTCTTTAAGGCGGTAGGCGGTAGGGAAGCCGTTGAAATTTATGAGACAAAAAAGGACGAGATTGATCTGGTAGTATTAGATATGATTATGCCGGATATGGGCGGTGGTGAAGCCTATGACCGAATAAAGGAGTTTAACCCTGACGTAAAGGTCTTACTTTCAAGTGGATACAGCATTGATAGCCAAGCAAAAGAGATATTGAGCCGCGGGTGTAATGGGTTTATTCAGAAGCCTTTTACCATGAAAGAACTGTCTCTAAAGATAAGGGAGATTCTGGACGAAAAATAGACCTTGCTGTGTATTGTGAAGATGGTCCAGAAAGAAGCAATTTCTCTATATGTTGTATCTGTCCGATTTGATGCACGATACGCGATACTTGCTATCAAAGCATCTGCCATCCTAAAAACCTTCTGATACGCCTTTAATATCTTTAATCGGACCTGCATGACGGCAGGGACATCCATGCTGTTCCCAGATGCTTTCTGTCAGCTGTTCCGCTCCTCTACCCCATTACCGCATCCAAACAATACCGTCTTTCTCTATAAACAAATACAGTGTTCGCTGTATTTACTCTTCAGACGGAATACTGGATATTTCAGATGCCACATCTTTTCATCTCTACTAAAAGTCCTATGGATTCCTTCATCCCGTGGGCCTGCATATCAACTCCAGGGTCAAAAGAAACAGGAACAGCGGCACAGATGTAGAGCCGGCAGACAAATCTTCAAAGTACCGGGGCGGCCGATCTTCAGTCGGTTCAAAATAATCAGCAAATCGCAGTGAGTTTAATGCGGGAATCAACACAGGGGGGTAAAGATTCCACCTTAGTACGATAGTGCCTACCTATGGAGCAGGCAGGGAGGGGAGGGGAAATCTAGGTACCGCGCTTCTACC
>JABXJW010000102.1 GCA_013375395.1 Desulfobacterales bacterium | reverse complement strand
TTGGACAGCACGTTGTGGGCGGCGATGGTTTTCATCGGTCTGGGGATGTACTTCATACTATCGGCGGTCTTTGTCGAATGGGAGGAATAATGATGACCAAGCACACGAAACACCCCAGCCCAACATGGCGAAAATTGGGATTGATGGTGGCTTTTCTGCTGATTATCATGGCTTCCAGCGCGGTCCAGGCTCTCGCGGGGGAGAACTTCGGCGTGGGTGCAGATGTATCTTCCAGTGTGGTATATGCTCATAGGAACAAGGGGGCTGGGAACTTCTCCCTCATTGCGGATGTGGGGATGACTTTTAGCACAGCCCCTGAGAATGAGAACAAGAAACCGCCTAGAGAATTCGGGCTTGGAGCGGAGGTTGAAGTCGAAGTCGAAAGGGCCGAGGAACCACCGATCACAATGGACAACAACCCTGAAGAATTTGGTGTAGGGGCAGAGGTAGAAATTGATGTCGAGAGGAGTGGATCACAGCCAGCTGCAGCACCTTGGATTATATGTGTAATCCTCATATCTATCCCCATAGTCGCGCTCCTCATGAGGAAATACAAGAAGAGGAGAGTAACAGCCACAATTTGTGCGCAGAAAGGGGGTGAGATGCTTGGATAAGAGAATATTTGCGGTGATTGCCATCGCGATTGCTGCTCTCACCCTTGGGGCCATGCTCGGCTCTGGCGTGGGGCATGTATCAGTGACTGAGACTCCAACGTTTAGTGGAGATCTCTTGGTTGCAGTGGAGTCGGAAAGCGGAACAGTTACCTACGAGGTCAAAAACCTCGTGGTGACGATAGGCAAGACCAGAGTGAAGGACTATTTGCGAGTGGGAACTGCTGCTGCAGACGACCCCGTAGATTACATATCGCTGTCGAACGATGTAACTCCTTTGATAACTTGGACGCAGCTACCAACTGAAATTGCGGCAGACGGTTTGACAAGAGCTCAAGGGACTGTCACAAATGTAGATGAAGTAGAATTCACAGTCAGCCACAAGTTTACTTGCACAGGGACAGGTGTGGCGGTGCAGTGCTCGGGCTTGCAGTGGGCGGCTTCGGGTGACTCTAACCTATGGGCCGCAGCGACTTTCACGGCGACAACGCTGAACAACGGAGACAACATCACCATAACATGGACGGTCACGCACAATTAGGGGGGGGTGAAACTTGACGGCGAAACCTAAATCAAGCTGGCGCAGGTTTAGCGGTAGCCATAGCCGGGCTTCGGTTGGAATTGTTGCGCTGATGGCCTTTCTGCTCGTCGTCAGCCTTCTGCCCCTTGTCGCTATCACGAGCGAATCCGTTTTAGCATCGCCAGATCCCGGTTGGCTATCGGGTTGGGGATACAGGAAAGTGAATCCGATTAATGGCACCGCTGCGGGGGAGCAAACAAATTATCAACTTAAAATGACCGTCCACAAGGGCGAAGGGGAAGACTCTGCAACTGATGTTTATTGTGGGGGGAACTGTCGAAATGATTTTGGAGATATTAGATGGACTGAAGACGACGGCACGACTCTGATGGATTACTGGATAGAATCAATCGAGTCGGGAGTTCAAGCGGTCTTCTGGGTTGAAATTCCATCCATCCCTGCGTCGCCCGACACCGTTGACTGTTATATGTATTACGATAAGAGCGACGCCACCACGACCTCAAGTGGCGAGGATACATTCCCGGAGTTCACGCACTTCCCGGGGTCGGCCCTGCCCGAGGATTGGCAGCAGTACGACGACGACATGGGATCCTACTCGGTGGCGAACTCGAAGCTGACGGTACAGACGGACGCTGTGTCCCATGCGACATGGTACCACCAGGTGGTCGGGACGACGGCGACGTGGGGGAGGAACCACGCAATAAGGGCGAGGGTGACCGCCATGACCCCGAGCGGCACACCCAGAAACAAGACCACCTCCATCGGCTTCGCCCAGAACGAGGACTACAACAGCCCTTTATATTCCAAGGCCCATTCGGTAGAACTCTATACTAATGGGAGATTCGACTTTTATTGTTATCATAATGAGACCGGCACATCCAATCAAGACCTTACAATTTCGCCCCCACTCACCATCGATCTGTCGTGGATTGAGGACAAGGCAGTGCTCAAATACAACGCGAGCGAGAGCGAGATAACCACGAACGTCCCCGACGGTGAACACCCAGCAATGGTAATCGCCTCAAGTGGGTTGGATACTTACGGTCCCTACAGCATCGAGATAGACTGGTTTTTGATCCGAAAGTATGCCGACCCCGAACCGACCTGGGGAAGTTGGGGGGGCGAGGAGACCGCTGCCGTTGAGTACGAGCGCCCAATCGAGCAGGGCTTCTCGCTTGCGGGGCTCGCACCCAGCGGGGCGGAGTTCGGTCGCACGATAGAGCAGGGCTTCGGCTTCGGGGCTGTGGTGGCGATAGTCATGGAGATCTGCAGACTGTTGTCGCAGACATTCGGCTTCACGGGGGTTGTTGGAGTCATCTCCGAGTGGGGCAAGTCGCTCACTCAGGACTTCTCGCTTGACGGGTCCATTGAGGCGAACAGAGAACTCAGCGGGGGCATAAGCCAAGACTTTTATCTCGACGGTTCTATTTCCATCGGGGTCGAATACGGGTGTGGGGTGAGCCAAGAATTCTCCTTCACCGGATCCATTGAAGTGAATAGGGAACTCAGTAGGGACATAGTACAGTACTTCTCGCTCGATGGGTCTATCACGGTTGAAAAGGAGATTGCAATAAATCTAAGTGATACCTTCTCCCTTTCAGCTACAGTAACGGCCCCGTCTAGCTTTGTAAGGGAACTGAGTGAAGAATTGTCGTTCACGGCTACACTTGATGACACAGAAGAATATGGTAAAAGTTTATCCGAAGATTTCAGCTTAGGTGCCACGGTCGATATTGCCATCCAAAAAGAGATACGCATAACTCAGGATTTAGTTCTGACGGGTACAGTTCAAGCAACGAGGGAATTGGGAATCGGTATTACTCAAACCTATTCCATCTCCGATGCGGTGACGGCGGGAGAAGAATATGGTGGAAGTCTCACACAGGATTATTCTTTAACTGGCGTGGTTGCTACGTCATTTGAATTTACACAAGCCATCTCCCAAGATTTCTCATTTGGAGACGAGGTTGCCATAGAGGTAAGTCGATTGTATAATGTATACAGCTATGACCTATCCGGGGAGCTTTCATTTACGGATATGGTTGCGACAAATGCCGAGTACGGTCTGGTCGTATCGCAGGAGTTTTCATTCGCAGGTTTGGTTGAGGCACAAGTAACCCATCTGAAGCCCGAGCTTGTCGGCCCGATAGAGGACCAGCCCCTCTTCGTGTGGGCGTATGTGGGGGCCGACAATTACAGGCTGCTCGTGGACAACAACATCGACTTCTCATCGCCGTGCGAGAACAGGATAGTGTTCGAGAACCACTACCAGATTCCACCCGAGAACGCGCTGGATAATGGGGTCTACTACTGGAAGGTCATCGCCTACTTCGACGAGGAGGCGGTCGAGTCTGACATGTGGAGCTTCGTTGTCGGCGGAACTGGTGCGAGTCCAATCGACCTAGTATCCATTGCGATGTTCCTGTTCCCAATCGTCCTGATGGGGATAGCGCTCGCCTTCGACAATCCGGTCTTCGCATCCTTCGCTGGAGTGGTCTTCATCCTCTCTGGGCTCTTCTTTATCGACACCATCTGGCTGGCGATGATCTTCGCTGGGATAGGGGTGTACCTCTTAATCACGGCGTTTATGAGCGAGGAGGATTGATAGAACGGTAAATCTTATATCACTTAACGATATAGTTAGGGTGATGGAATGGGCGGAATAAATGTCCTGATCCTGCGGCGGGACTTCACCGTAGCCAGGAAGAAGGTCAACTCCAAGGAGAGCCACGTTCATTTCGGTAACGGTTCGTACTTGAATATGGAGGGGGGGATCCTCACGACCCAGAATTTCAAGGAGCCACCCGTGCTGATATTTCAGGAGGGGAATGCGGTCCCCCAAGGTGTCGCCAAAGTTCCTACTGAAGCCCCGAATCCAACGGGAGGCGAGAGTTCACCACAACCGCAAAATCCACTGGAAAACGTGAAGTGGGGGACTTGGTACATCCCGATGCTTCGAGGACTTAACCGGAGGCACCACGGCAGGGGCAACTTGATAGCCACATTCGGCAAACTAATCAACCTAAAGACCCTTCCATTTTGGATTATCGGGCTGGCTGTGCTAGCGCAACTTTTGAGTGGTGGGTGAAATGAAAGAAGTCAAAGCGATGATAATCGAGCAGGGCAGATTGACGGAATACAGCCTTGGAACAACCGATGGAATGAGATTGGACATAACTCACAACGGAAAATCACTGAAACTTGACAAGGAAGAAGTTTTGCAGAAACTATTCATGGAAAGGAACTGGCGTGGGAAACCGAAGCGGTACTATGTCTTTTGCCGACTCAATGGGGGAACACCAAAGCTAGTGGGACTGGAAGAGTTCAACCCCTACAACGCAATCTCGGCGGAGGAGGCGGACATTATGGTGCATGAAAGTGTGACGATGAGGGGTGCTAGGAACCTTGTCACAAAGGTGAAGGGCGTGGGGGGCGGCTCCAGAAAGCTGATGATATTTCTCATAATACTCATAGTGATTATTGGTATGGTCGTTATGAAATATCAGGGGCTGATCTGATGGTTGAAAAAGACGACATAGAAAAGAAGGATGCGATGCGGGCGCTGCCGAAGATAACGGATTTCCTCACGGTCCCGCACGGCATTCCAAAAGATACCCCCGAGATAGTGGACACCCAAGCCGATCTAAGCAACAACGCGGTGGCGGAAATGCTGGTGTACCACAGAACTCTGGCCGACCGTTTCAAGATGCTGGGCGGGGAGATGACGAAAGGTGAGGTCATTGAGAATTTTGCCAACCGCATCAGCCTGCTAACATGGTCCCAGAACCGGAAGTCCAGGGAGGAAGCCGTCTTGTTCGGGCGCGGGATGAGGGAGGAAAAGCCACGCTTAAGCATCGAGAGCCTTGAGGGAATTGAAGTAAAGCCGCCAGACAACCTACCCAGAAAGAAGCGGTTGGGATTAGTCTAAGGGGGGTGAGGTAATGCCACGTGGAGCAAGAACTGTGGTCGGCAGGACATTCAAGAAGAAGCGGTGGGCTAGGCGATGGGCCAGAGGCCGACCCGTGAGGAAGGTACGGGGTGGTTATAAAATCGGCAAGGGGCGGAAGCGCAGGTAGTGATGGGGATGGATGAACAACAAATTAACGACCTGCTGCAGAATTTTGATATCTATTTGAAGAGCGTCAGGGTCAAACCATCCACGCTGAGAACCTACATTCCGGAAGCCAGTCGGTTCCTGAAGTCCATCAAGGGTAAGGAATTCGACGAGTCGGACGGCAGGGCTTATCTGGCCAACCTGTATAGCATGAAGGACAGCACCGCCAACAAAATCTACTACGCGCTATTGGCACTTTTCAAGAGCCAAAACATCCGATTTGAGATGGATCCCCCGCAGATAGTGGACAGCCCGTTCCAGCCGACAATAAGACCCGATGAAATGCCGACACTCATAACGGCGATAAAGGAGAGCGGGGATCCCAACGAGCGAGGAGCTTTGGCACTGTCAACGATTTACGGCGTTAGGAGGGTCGAGATATGGCGGGCGTCCGAGAACGATCTTAACCGTGAGGACAGGACGATAACCATCCACACTGCCAAGAAGGGGAGGGTGAGAACACACCTGATACCCGATGAGGTTCTGGACCACATCTCGGGGTACGATTTCATACCGCGATCTGATCAAACTTATGCGAACTTATTTTGGGGGATGATAAAAAAGGCTGGACTCGATTTCCCGAAGGGGTACGGCTTTCATTCCATCCGGCGAGCTCTTTACACTGGACTCACCGGGAAGGTTGATTTTCTTTTCAGGCATGAGTTTTTGAGGTGGAGAATAAGGGGGATCAATCTCGCCATGATCTATGACCAAAATCCCCCCGCCCAAATAGACAAAATAGTGTTCGATAATCATCCATTTCTAGGGGCTTGGCGGTGAAGAAGATAAATAGGAATGTATTGTGCGCTGGATGTGGTAAGCCAATTAGAAATGGAGAACCATTTTACAAGTATCTGTCTATGATGAATAAGCCCCCTATATATTTACACAAAGACGAAGAATGTTGGAAACTTCACTACGGCAGATGGAGGGGGATAAAACGGGGGGGGAGGCGAAAGTTGTAATGAAGATTTCCAAACTTTGTCATCGTCTACTTGCCCCCCACCAGATAGCAATCAAAAAACATCCACTCATTCATTTTGTTGCCTTCTCCATCATCACTTTTACCTTTGGGTTCTTAGCCATCTACATAGGCATACTGAATAACCAGCCCCTTGTCGCCTTTTTGTCGGGCTTTTTTGGTGGACTATCTGCTCGCGATGCTTGGGTATCGTATGAGATCTGGAGGCCCAAGCGATGAAGAAGCTGGAGCTCGCCACCACCATACTGGCTATTCTGGCTGTGACCAGGCTGGTGTGCTTCATGTTCTTCGGTGGTTGATATCAAGGGGTGGGAACTTTTTTGACGGAATGTGTATTCTATCTTATGGGTTTGGAACCCACCCAGCCCGACCGAACTCGCCCATTATGGTTTCAATCACCGAAAGGGGCAATTATACGGGTATTTTGTTTTTGTCAAACTTTTTATCACTTGTCTAACATAATTAATTAATGGGATGAGTGTATGCCTATCCAGTATATTAGTCTGAAAGAGATTTTAGAGAAGAACATAGCTCACGGGGGCAAGTCAGCACTGATAACGGGTAAGCCCGATTCAGGAAAGACAGGGCTACTCCACGGGCTGTCTTCGCGAATTGTTGAAAACGAGATATGCATTTTTCGTGGTCTGAAAACTGGGCAGGAGTTCAGGTTCCCAGGTCACTTGAACATAATCGCCTTCCAATGCCGGCCCAAGTTTTACGACATGAAGGGCAAGGAACTTGATGTCGGACTCAAAATTATAAACTCGAATTACCACGAAGTTTTGAAAGCCTGCGTATTGGGGAAATTGAACGTTCTGTATTTTCCATTCGAAAAGGAGCGGAGCTACTGGGTCGGCTTTGCCAGATTTTTAATTCAAAGATTCCCCGCCGATTATGCTAGCAGCTATGTTTCGCTGTTCATAGACGAAGCCGAGGAAATAATCCCCCCCCCTGAAAAGGGAAAATTCAGGGACACCGAAGAATTTGTCGGCGCGTTGAAAGAATTTAGAAAAACTCTAATTTCAATCTATGCCGCGACCCAGCAGTACTTCGATGTTTTTTGGCGGGCGATTGGCAAGATAAATTACAAGATCTACCTGCGGGGGGCCATAGTACCAAGACGGATATCAAGAGTCCACCAAGAAACGGTGGACAGCCTACCGCTTGGCCGGGGGGTCCTGACGGGGAGCTTTTTCGGATTCTTCACATTCGGAAACTACCCGACTAGAAAACTGGTGATTGTGAGGTAACGGATCATCAGAAAATTTCCCTGCGTGAATCCAATATTGTCTAATATTCGCCAAATAATACCTTATATACTTTAAAGGGAATTCGGACTAATATACTGTGGACAAGGGCGTCCCGTAAACTATCGGTCCTGCCTCGGAGGCCCCGCGGACCTGAGAGCCGCGGGCGCGCAGGCAACCGAGCAAGTTCGCCCTTGCCCCAATTAAGGAGTCCCGATGATCTCCAATCTAACCAAGTTTTCAACGTTAATTAACCTTTCTCCGGGTAGTGCTGGCGCGCTAACACTAACCTAACGTCTTTCTTATCTCGGTCATAATGTCCCTGCGGTACATCTCCCCAAGTTTGACCCCCACGTCCGTTTCCAACTCCTGCCTCAACCTCTGGGGTTCGTGGAATCTCTGCGTCTCCATGCCCCTCAGCTTGGGCTTCTCCGCTTCGATCATATCGCTGTCGACCGTGCCCCTGTATCGTTCGCCCCATTCACTAGTCATTTCGTCCTTGAACTTCTGGATCCTCTCGTCTATCCCGCCCAAGAGTTCCCGCAACTTCTTCAGGCTTGCCGGTTCCTCGAATTTGAATACCGCGTCCCACACCCTTGAGCCAGCCTTGGAGCTCGCATCGGACAGCACCTCGAACCTAGTCCAAGCATCGGGGTCGATGTGCCTCAGGATCGCCCTGACCATCAACGCCTTGGCAACATTTCGGTGCCTCGCAACTAGGGCATCCGCCTCGGCCGTCGGCCACCTGCTTTTCCTCCATAGTTCCACGCATTCCTTTTTTGCGCCCCTCTCTTTGGCTACTGGTCTGGGTAGCTTGTAGCGCTTCACCACCTTCACATCGTTAATCAAAACCCACTCGGCCTTGCCTCCCTTGTGTTCGACAGCCGCCTTGAGCTTCTCGAATATTTCCTTCCCCTTCGGGTTGAAGTCCCCGATATGCAGGACGACCGTGCGCTCGTCCACGACTTCAAGCATCTCTGCCATTACGGTTTCGGAAATCGACCCACGCGTAATCACCGCCCCTGGTTTGAAGTAGCTCCCTATTTCGCGCAGGAAGGACTCGAGGGTCTTTTTCTCCGATGTGGTGATTACCCTCTTTGCCTGCGTGGTCCAAGTGGTCCCGTAGTCGAAGTTCCGGTAGCGGTCCTCGTCCTTGAAGATGGAGTTGAACTGCGGGTCCTCCCTCCGAGCCTTCACGACCTCTCGCTTGAACAGGGTGTAGTCGCTGGTGGTGTCCTTTACGCCGTACTTCCCCACGATTGCATACCATAGAAACTTCGTGAGGATTTTTCCGTCCTGCTCTTGGTTCGCCATGCTGTGGGCTTCGGGCTTCACCTTCCCCATTATTTTCTTCCAGTTCCTCCGCATTTCAATCACCTCGTCATTACCTTGGGCAACATTCCATTTAAGACAGTTGCCTTGAGCAACTATCATAACTGTAAATACATTGGGCGCCCGCCCAATCCTTTTCAAAAGTAATCCGTTAGGAATTACCCCTGCCCAACTCAGCGAGTTTCGGGCTGACCCGCGGGTCAACGGGAGCTACTTGGTAATCTCCGCATGCGGAGATGTCTTACATAAGACAGGCGAGTGAACTTTTATCCTCAAAAGTTCGTGTCATGTACGTGACACCGAGAAAAACCAACCACCAAATTACCGTCAGAAAATTTCCCGGCGGCCGAAACGGGCGGGGTTACGGTGAACCTCGCGCAGCCCTGGTCGATCGTCAGGTGGCTCTTCCGGTTCGGGGGGTACAATTATCTCTGGTATTTCAATAATAATCGGGGCGGGCTGGGGACTGGAATGGTGAAACATCCTGTCCACCGCGACCCCAGCAGCAAACCCAGCAATGAGTGCGATCAACGTCTTCGCTTTCATCGCATTTCTGTTTGTCTTTCATGCTTAAAAATATGTTTCTTCAAACGATGTGATTTCTTGACCTCGCGCTTCACGGCGCGTATGTACTCTAGGTACTTGCCCTCGCTCTTGTTGCGGAATTTCCAACCAAAAAATCCCATATCCACGCCCATCTCCTTGAGTTTGCTTTTTCCTCCTAAAGCACTTTCAGATTTTCCTCTGGGCTTGGGAATATAGCGTTTTCTTCGTATGCCTCGGTGAAGTCGCTCCAGCTTCCGAACTTCCGTCTTAGCTCCATCGAATAAATTACTGTATCTTCTAGCCTCACGAACATCGACGCTCCCACGTTTTTGACTCCCTCGTCAAATTCCACCCATACGTACATCTGTAGATCTGAGGCATAGAGCCAATCTTCTGTTGTTAGTATGGAGAACCCCCTATTCTCAAGCCATTCGACTATGTGCGCTGGCGGGGAGAACTTCTCTGGCGGTTGAACCCATTCTTCGGAGGACGGGATCAAGGTACCTATTATTATGATTAAAAAGAAAGCTCCGTAAGCCGCGAGGGTGAATAGGGGGAACTGCCGGGCCCTCACCCCGAGCTTTGCGAACTTGTTCCAGCAGAATATGACCCCGACGGCGGCGAGCGGGGGAACCAGCAGTATTAGCGGAGAGAACCCCGAAAGAAGCGAGAGGAGATCGTTGGCGGCGGACAGTGAGGCAATCCCCAGAGAGATCATTTGAAGTTCGATGGTCTCCAGCACCCGTGATTTCAGAAGTATTGCCAAGAACGCCGTGGTGATTGTCAGAGATACCGCTAAGAAGGCAGGGGCGTTCCCGGTAAGAACCCATACCCATCGCCAAAAGGGATTTGCTTCCGCCTCGGGTCCGTGCCTTTCCATCTGTGTTGCCGTGGCGAGGTTCGCAACCAGTATGATGGCGAAAACCAAGATGACGCACTTAGTTGCTAGGCGCATACTAACTTCCCCCCTCATCTTCGAGAAAGAAGTGTGGCTTAGTGATCCTCGATTTCTGTTCCTTTCTCACTCGCCTCGCCTCCTCGGGGACCCAGGCGGGAAGAAAGTTGAGGGGTCTAAAGTGCTCGCTTTCTCGTCCGCCCCCCGCCTGAATCCGTTCCGATTGGGAATTGGATCTTCGACATCGAGCACCCTCAAGTCCGCCTTGTCGTAGATTTCTTTCAAGTTTTCTGGTGAATAATCAGTGTAATGGCGGCCCAATACCTTTTTCGGCACACGTCCACAGAAGGCGTCGACGTAGCGGTCTGGAACTTTCAACTTGCCCATCTCGTTGCAGAACCACTCCCTCAGCACCTGCGATGTGATTTTGAATCCTGCCTGTTTGCTCGCCTTCTTGAATTGTCTCGTGAACGTGTCCTGGTAAGTCGTAAAAATCTTTTGATCAGGGAGGGGATACCACTGCTCGAACATTTTTTCGAGAGCTGCTTTCGCCTCGCAGTTGAAGAAGCTGACCCACTGGAACTTTGTCCTGCTTAATTCATGGGATGGTAGAATCATCCTCTTTTCGAGGTCGATTTGGGAAAGCGTCAATCCAGCCGCCTCGTGTATTCTCCCCCCAGATGAAGCGAGGAGCAAAAACATGCCCCTCGCCTCGCTCGTTCTTAGGTTCTCATACGTTTTTCTCAACTGGAGCCGATTCGGGACAAGGACGGGATGGGGGGGAGTCTGACGTATCTCGAAACACGACGCCAAATCGCTGTTGAGGAATCGCTTGTAAAGCACTCTGATGGACTTTGTCGCATTTTGCGCAGTGTCGATGCTAAAAAATTTACGTAATTCCTGTCTCGTGGCGTAGATAGGGTGTTTGCCCAAAAAGTCTAACAACCTTTTCGTGTGGAGCAGGTGGCCCTTGATCGTCAAGTACTTCAAGTGCCAGTCTATCCTACAGGCGTCCCTGAATTCCTGCAAGAAAACTTCTTGGGCTTGGGAGTCGAACTCACCAGCCTGACGAGAAACTTGGGCGGTCTGGGGGCCGAGGGATGCCGCTATAATCTCGGCCGCCGCGCGCGGCACGAGGACATAACTAGAACGATTTTGGTAAATGGATTTGACCGCGACCGCCATGTTTGAGCCCCCAATCTCCAGTGGAAACGTGGGTCAAGGGTGTATTTAAAGTTTACCCCTGCGTAAACTTAAGCCGAAAAGTATAAATACCCCACACGTACAAGCAAAAAGCGTGAGGGCGAAGGAATGAAGGTCAAACTCACGCGCTTGGAGTGTTCAAAATGCGGACACATTTGGTTTCCCGCAAGCGAAGAAGTTCATATTTGCCCAGTCTGCAAGTGCGCCCTTACTAAATATCCCCCGAAGGTCGTGAAATGAGCGATGACTCCGAAGAACAGAGGAGAGAAATGCGGGGTGAAGGGGGGGAAGACCCTTTGAAGAACCCTGCAACAACCGCCGAGCATGCTGGCGTATCCCCTCGCTTTGGAAGAGCTAACCAACTCCTAAAGGTGATAACATGAGCAAATTGCCTGAGTCTTGGCGAGCCTCAGGCGCTCGAAGTCCTCCTCGAATAGGTACACCCTGCGGAAATTCATCTGTGTCCCTGTCCCAT
>JABXJW010000455.1 GCA_013375395.1 Desulfobacterales bacterium | reverse complement strand
CCAGGACACTAAGGGCCGTGACGCTTTTGCCGCTGCCGCTTTCACCAACTACGCCGAGTGTCTCCCCTTTGTTGATCCTAAGGGATACGCCGTCTACCGATCGGACGAACGCCTGCTTGCGCCTCGAATAAAAATAGGTACGCAGGTCTTCTATTGTTAAAACAGGCGATTCACTCATTTGCTTCTTTTCCTCTCAAGTATATGGTTGGCCAGTGAGTTTCAAGCACATAGCGATTTTCTTTACAATAATGATTTTTGCCATAATCCAACCTCGTTAGGCGACCCCTCCCGCCGCGAGAGGCGTCGTTTCACGGGTTAACGCGCCCGATGGTGATAGCTTTCTTGTGTGCTGCAAAAGAAAATGTGAAGCCTCCCCGTGCTTCCGCACGGGGCTTCCCGGTAAGGAAGAGAGACATTTCATTATAGCTCCCCTGGACCCCGCCCTTCCGGGCGGGGCTTGCGGGGAGCAGGCCGGTCAATGACAAGTTAGAAAAAACAGATTCGGGCTCCGCTGATTCTGAACCACAGGCCTGATAGCCCGGCATAAGCACTCGCAATGACTGTGCCAGGCTGGTCAATTTCCGGCAGAACTTATTTAACCACTTGAATTAAGAGCAGAACAGGCAGGCTGAAGCTGAAATACTAAAAAGAAAAGAACAAGAAATCGTCAAAAAATTGACTTTTGAGGGTAAAAATCCATCCAAGTGACCTTTGGGGCCTCTCAATATTTGCGGTATCTGCCGTTCCCTCCTTGCTGAAGGGTTTTAAAGCGCTATGCTGTACTCACTATTACCGCCTGACGACCTCACGTGTCGGTCACCTCTCGGCCACCCATTTTCTGTAGCGTTTTGTGGCAGGGCGCTGCCGCAGCAAGACATAAGTACCCCCGGTGGCCCCGTCGCAGGCCCTGGCGCTGGTGAAGGCTATGACCCATTTGCGCCAGGGACCACACGTGAGCCATTCTTTCACCTTGGCCTTGAGAACCGGTTCTGCCGGCGAAGAAAGGCCGCGGCCGTGTATAACCAGCACGGCCCTTTTACCGGACAAGATCGCTTCTTTGAAAAACTGTTCAAATGCCTCACGGGCATCTGCCACCCAGAGTCCATGAAGGTCAATGTGGGCCTGTATCGAAAAATCACCCCGATGCAAGCGTTTGGCTACTTCGGGATCAACGCCATAGCCGATCCCCTCCACATACTCCGGCGTGTCAGAAATGATGAACCCGTCTCCGCCCCCCACAAGGTCTTCCAGCCGTGCTAACGCCTCCGCCTCAAGCTGCTCTTCCCATGGCTCCCTTTTGGCAACTCTCGAAACAGGTTTGTCTTTGCGGCGGGCTGTCAACGGAAACGACTTCTCCTTAAGGAGCGCTTTGAGATTCTCAAAAGGCCTGTAGGCTACAGAAGCTTTAGGGTGTTTCATATGCATGTTTGCTCCGGCGAGGGTCTTGTCCTGAGCATATCACAGGCCGAGCAATACTTTGACAAAATAACCCAAAGATGCCAAAAAAACAATGTCTGCACAAGTTATAAAATCGCTATGCGATTTTATGCAACGCGGCCTCCGGCCCGTAGAGCTTTCCGAGCCGTAGGGTCTACAAGCCGGAGGCCTACAGCTCGGAGAGGCCTACGCCCCGGAGGG
>JABXJW010000101.1 GCA_013375395.1 Desulfobacterales bacterium | reverse complement strand
ATCGATGGTTAATAGCGCCTTGTAGGTCACGACGTCCTGCACCACTTGTGGGGCATAATACACTCTAAAAATTCGGGCGGGAAAGCGAAGATCCGGATAGGCGTCAACGGTAAAGGTCGCATCCTGTTCGGGCTTGACCTGCCCCACATCTGCCTCGTCAATATCAACATGTAATTCCATCTTGCTGAGATCCTCGGCCAGGGTGAACAACACCGGGGCCTGAAACGAGGCAGCCACGGTCTGGCCGGGTTCCACGTTGCGCAAAAGAACGATGCCGTTAATGGGCGAGTGGATGACCGCTTTCGATAGATCCGTCTCGTTGGCTTGGAGGGTGGCCTTGGCTTCGGTGACCTGCGCCCCAGCACTGGCTTCATCGGCGTTCGCCCGTTCAAGCGCCGCCTCGGCTGCGTCCAGGTCGTGCTGTGACGGCACCTTGCCATCGCTCAATTCCCAGACCCGCTTTAACCGGGCTATTTGTTCTCGCATTTCTTTTACGGTAGCCTGTGCTTGCAAGACCTTTGCGCGCGCCGACTCCAATGCGGCCTTTGATTTGAGAACCTGTGCTTCAAGCTTATCGGTGTCAAGCCTGGCTAGGACCTGACCTGTCTTTACGCTGTCGTTGTAATCGACTTCGACGGTCTTTATGATTCCGGACAGCTCGCTGCCCACATCAACCTGGTTGGTTGGCTCCAGGGTGCCGGTAGCGGTTACGGTTATGGTGAGGTTGCCGCGCTGAACCTCCAGGGTTTTGTACCGAGTCGAATTGGAATTTTCAGCTCTCTTCCAGACGACAGTCGTTGTTGCCGCCACTATTGCCAGGAGGGCCACTATGAGCCACCTTTTCAAGTGCCTTTTATGGCCAGGGGACTGATCAATATCCAAGGTTTGGCCAATATCGGATTCTGGGTTTATCTTCGATTTCATTGGGGCCTTCCATATCAGAACCTATTTTTTTCATCAGGCGCCAGGGATGTCCATCCACCTCCGAGTGCCTTGTACAGCATTATCAGATTGGACGTAACTTTACCCTCGCTCTCCGCTAACTGGTCCTTGAGTGATAACAATGAATGCTGCGCATCCAGCACGCTTTGAAAATCGGTCACTCCCGACAAATATTGGCTACGCGCAAGATCCACAGCGCGTTGCGAGGCTTGTGATGCGTCTATGAGGGACTGCCGTCGAACCTGCTCTTTCGCATAGGCGACAAGTGCATTTTCAACGTCCTCCAGCGCGGTGAGAATTGCAGCCTCATACTCGAGCAACGCATTTTCCTGAAGCACATTTTGCACCTCGATATTTCTTCGTATGCGCCCCGCATCAAAAACAGTCCATGTAGCACTTGGGCCGAGTCCGTAGAACCTGGCACCGGTCGAGAACAACTTCCCGAGTGACAAGGCTTCGAAACCGATTGACCCAAGCAGGGTGAATTTCGGATAAAGCTCGGCAGTGGCCACGCCAATTCGAGCCGTTTGAGCCGCCAGTCCCCGCTCAGCGCGCCGAACATCGGGTCTGCGCCGCAACACCTCCGCAGGCACTCCAACGGCGATCTCCAATGGCGTTACCGGGATAGGTTCTCGCCCCGACAGTTCATCACGCACCGAGCCTGGACTGTCTCCCAGTAGCACGGCGAGCCGGTTCTTGGCCTGCTCAAGCCCGGTCTGTAACCCAGGTATCCGGGATCGGGCCTGCTCCAGATTGTACTTGGCCTGTTCCACGTCAAGCTGCGTCGTCAGGCCGGCCTGAAACCGCCATTGGGTGATATTGTATGTTTCCTTCAGCGCATCGATGTTGGCCTCCGTAACCGACAGCCTGGCCTGAAACGAACGCACATCGACATAGTTCAGGGCAACTTCGGCAAGTAGGCTGACAAGTACGTCCCGCAAATCCTCTTCACTCGCCTGTAGCTCGGCCTCGGCCGCCTCGATGGCGCGTTGTCTGCCGCCAAATAAGTCCAGTTCCCAAGTGGCATCAAAGCCTGCAGCGTAAAGATCTCTTTCGCTGCCGCTGCCCGTTTCTTCGCTGCTACGGCTCAACTTGGCTGAGCCACTGGCCTTAACAGTCGGGAAGCGATCGGCCTCGCTGATGCCGCGGCGCGCACGGGCCTCAAGGACGCGACTACTGGCTTGGCGCAGATCCAGATTGCCCTTGATCGCGCGTTCAACCAGGCTCGTTAACGTGGGATCATTAAACGTGGACCACCAACTGGCCAGCGCCTGCGTATCTACACGCTCGGCAGTCAGACCTCTCTCCAACTCAGCGCTCCACTGTGCGGGTGGCGACACCTCGGGCGGGATGTAATCGGGTCCGACGGCAGCGCATGCTGCAAGCAGTACCATCACGACCCCTAATGCCGGTGTTATTCGGTTGATAATGAAGCCCACCGTGGTATTTCTGAGACCTTTGCATAACTCCTTTGAACGACCATTATGGACTTTTTGGGGGACCCGTCCGGGCGAAGCGAACGGCCCACGCCAGTGGGCAAATCCCAAACTGTTTGAGGCTGTTAGGCCGAGTATGGCGCGCGGCTTCACTTACGTGCTGGGATTTAGTGAGAAAGCCCATGGATGGGTCAAAAAGTTCATACAAAGGAGTGAAAAGGCGTTGTGCAAAGGTTTCTTTGATCGTATTGACCAGTTCAAATCTACTTATTTTTTGAGGGAAACCGTTCGTGAACCATCGTCTCTTTGACAGGTCCTTTGCGTTCCTGCCGTCCTTTCATTCGATGCACTCGATGATCACGAAACTCTGTTTTGAGTTTCCGGTATCGCTCAAGGCCCAGTAGTTTGCGTACCTCAACCAGGAATCTAAATCGTTCGTTGGCGAGATTGGTGCGGGCATCTTCAAATTTCTTGAACCGATCCATACAGGCAGATTCATTAAGATCCTGCTGGTCGAGAATCATCTCCAGCTCAAGCCTTTCCTTTTCCACATTGCTTTTGAAATCGATCATTCGCCGCCGGCTTTGCACAAACAGGTCCTCAAATTTTTGCTGTTCCTCACTGGTCAACGCAAGCTTTTTTGCCACTTCCGGCATTCGCCACCACTTGCCGTGGGGCATCTTCAATCTTCCCACACCACGAGATTCCTTCGCAAGGCCGATACCTGAGGCTGCAATAAGACAAATCAGGGTAAAAATCGTTACTTTTTTCATTTACACCTCCTTACTCATTTTGAGTTGCTCTGAGGGTCCAGTACCTTCTACACGGCATTTTGATTTGCTTCCAAAGGAGAGACAAACCTCAGAAATTCATCAAAATAACCAACATCAGACTCTGCGGAAATATCCGGGTAAAGATCAACTGGAGCGTACTCTTCCAAGGCATATATTTCAGCCATCAATTGCTCGTCTTTTTTCGTTTCCCGCATTATTTGAGACATCATCTTTTCTTGGGAGGTCGTAACAAGTGCATACCAGCAAATCCCAGCTATCAACAGGACAGCAGCAAACCCGGCAACAAAGACAGGTCGCCAGGACCACAAACTGCGAGGCTTATCAAAAGGAAGTCGGACCTCTCGTCGAGGTAACGGGGCGAGCTCGCGTGCCATGCGTCCCAAGGTGCTTAACTGTTGTTCAATTTGCTGTTTTTTTCCTTGGCAGACAAGACATGTAGAAAGATGGCTTCCCACGGTGGCAGTCAAGTCGTTTTCATCAACCACAGAACGGATGACTTGATCTTCATTCAGATGGAGGTTTTTGCTGTTCACAATAGTTCTCCTTTCAGCAAACGATGGAGGCCGGGGTTCTGTCTGAATTTTTTTATAGCCCTGTACAAATGGGTCTTGACCGTGCTTTCACCTTTTTTCAGGATCCCGGCAATTTCCCGGATCCCCAGGTGGTCCACAAATCGCAGCATAAACACTTCCCGTTCCCTCTGTGACAGACTGTCTGTAAGCTTACGGAATTGCGACTGGAATTCTTTCAGCATCATGGTATTCGCAGGGTTGTTGTGATTCTCTGCCGTAGCTTGGGCAGCAGCTTCCAATTCTGTTGTTGTGCCGAAAAAAGACAGTATGCTTTTTTTTCGATGAAAATCTCTGACCCGGTTTAGGGCAATGCGGAACAGCCACGGCCTTATCGAGCCTGCATCCTTCAGGCTGGACAGGCTCTTTGACATTTTCATGAAGATCTCTTGGGTTAAATCCTCTGCGTCCATCGGTGAATAGGTCCGGTAATACACCATGCGGAAAACATCCTTATGGAAATGATCCACAAGTTGTTCCAGCGAGGCCCTGTTACCGGCTCTTGCTTTTTCTACCAGATCTGTGACGTCGTGATAGGTATCTGCCATCAGAGTCGAACTCTATTCCACCAATTCAGTCTGTCTGCCTGATATGACGAATGGCGCCATTTTTTGGTCTACAAAGATGAATTTTTTTTGTGGATGGGGAAGGAGCAGCACACTAAAAACGAAATGTCAATATATCGACATAAGGGGCATAGCCAAAACGCCCGTCTTCCACCAGTTTCAGGCGGGGACACCCGATCTTCCAACCTTTCTGACCATGATTGAGCAATGCCCCGGTTTCCCTTTGAATGGGCTGCAAAGCGGATGTATCCGCCAATGTTAAGGATACGAAGTAATAGATCCCACCTACAACACCGCCGATGGCAATGGTCGCCGATATATTTATTCTTCCAGCCTCGGCTATTTTGGGGGAACCTATTGTCAGAGATAAACACAAGGCTGTCAGCAGGATAAATTTGGTTGTGCGATTCACGAAGTCATTGTAACACAAACATGATGTCTGCCGGTAGTTTATATCCAAATATTCCCGATCTTGATTTGCTCGGGCTTACTATGGAAGTCATGAATATCATGGTTAGAAATCGCCGGTTTCCCATTTGCCGCAACGATCTCCCCATCGTACCAACCGCTCCTGACCGGGGGCCACGGGCATTTTGACCTCCATGACCTCGCAGCCGTTGGAGCACCCCTCGCAATCAAAGCTGTTGAGTTGATAGGGGATCTCTCCAACCTCCCAACCTCGGAATCGGCTCCGGCCTGTTGACGCTACTACTTCCTTTGCCAGCAACGCAGCGCCAATAGCCCCCATCACCTCAAAATGTGGGGGAACGTTCAAGCTTCTTCCCACAACACGCTCGAACGCGGCGCGCATGCCTGCATTGGCTGCAACACCGCCCTGGAACAGAATCGGTTCGCGCAGATCGTGGCTTTTGACCAGATTGTTCATGTAGTTGCGCACCAATGCCCCGCATAGACCGGCGATGATGTCTTCCACACTGTGGCCCATCTGCTGTTTGTGGATCATGTCTGATTCCGCAAATACCGTGCAGCGGCTGGCAATCTTCACGGGTTTCTTGGCCCTGATGGCGTAATCGCCAAAAGCCTCGATGGGGATTCCCAGCCGGTAGGCCTGCTGGTCAAGGAAGGAACCGGTTCCGGCAGCGCACACCGTGTTCATGGCAAAGTCGATGACTGTGCCGTTTCGCAAAATGATGCTCTTGGAATCCTGGCCGCCGATCTCGATGACCGTATGAGTCCCCGGCTCGTAGTGCAGAGCGGCCACTGCGTGGGCCGTAATCTCGTTTTTTATGACATCTGCTCCCGTCAGAATGCCGGCCAGGTAGCGACCGCTGCCGGTGGCGCCTGCCCCGCAGACGGTCACCAGCCCATTCATTTTTTTGGACAGGTCTTTGAGGCCATTCTGCATGACCTTCACGGGCTGCCCACGAGTGCGCAAGTATTCCTTGCAAAGCAACCGGCCTGCATCATCAAGCAACACCAGGTTGGTGCTTATGGAACCAACGTCAATACCAAGATAAGCAGCTTTCATGGCCACATGATTTCTCTCCACACGGTCAACAACCTTGGCACATCCGACCCCCTCCCCAACCCTCCCCATTCAAGGGGGAGGGTATGGGTGGGGGTGACGTCCTCATGGCCACATCATTTCTTTCCCATCCATGCCAGAACTGCCGGCAAAAGCACAAGGGAGGCAATCATACAGGTAAGAATCCCCAGGGCGGTCGCCCAGCCGATGCTGCGCAGACCGGTACAGTGAGAAGTCACCAACGAACCGAATGCTATCATGGTAGTTAGTGAAGTCAATACAACGGCACGGCCCATCTGCCTGAGCACAACAGGAAGGTTCTGGGCGGGCTCTTTGTGCCAGCGGCTGACAATGTGCACGCCGTCGTCAATGCCGATGCCGATAATCACGGGCAACACAATGAAGTTGGCGTAATTGAACGGCAGCGAGGCCAGCGCCATTATGCCCAACATGGCCAGGATACCGCCGGCCAAGGGAATAGAAGCCATGGCTGCCGGCAGTGGGCGGCGAAAAGCAAAAAGCAAGGTGGCAGCAATGGCCAGACATGCGAGAATCAAGGATTCGCCAAGGTCGTGCCATATCAGGCCCTTAAGGTAATCCGTCAGCACCGGCAGCCCTGCCAAACGCCACTGGTTCGGGGCAAGGCCGCTCTCAGTGGCGGCTTGTTGCAGATCAAGGGTTAGCCTTTCCACATCAGCTTTTCGCCACAATCCAGCCAGCGGATAAATGAAGGTGAAGAGCTTGCGGCCGGATCCGCAGCTCACCAGAAAAGGATCAAGCAACCGGGTAAGGTCAGCTTGCTGAAAGACCCGGAGATCCAGCATGCCGCTGGGGCGCACCATTGTCCTGAGCCAACGCAAGTACGAGCCGTACTCCGGAAGAAATTGAAAGCCGTTGTCCTGAAGCGCCTGTCTGAATGTGGCCTCAATACGTTCCGGGTCAAAGTCGCCACTGTGGCGACGGAAAAATTCAAGAGCCTGACGCTGACTTTCAGGGGCCGGCCGGTATGAAAGAGCGCTGCGGTAGTGCGATATCCGCCCTGCGGCCTGAAGCCGGTCCAAAGCGCTGCTCAGGTGCCAGGCGCGATTCAGCAGGACATCATCGCTGCTGTCCTCCATTACCAGGAGCAAGCAGCCACTGGCCCCACCCAGAAGGGACTCAACCTGTTCTTGCTTAGCCAAATGTGCTGCCTGCTGAGGCCGCAGGGCACGCAGGTCCTCCTCAAAAGAGACGCCGAAGGCCGATACACCCAGAATCGTCAGGACGCACAAGCTGGCCGCCACTACCAGGCGAGGATGGGCCAGCACAGCACGGGTCAGGGACTCGAGGCCAAAGTTTGGAATGGGGCGAGCCAAACCCGTGGCCTCGCCACCGCCTTGTTGCCAGATTAGCAGTGCCGGCAGCACCACCAGCATGGCCGCAAGACAGGCAAGCATCCCGACGCCGGTGATGATTCCAAGTTCCTGGAATCCCCTGAAAGATGAGACACCCAGAGCGAGGAAGGCCGATGCCGTGGTCAGCCCTCCTATGAGAATGCCGCGGCCGCTTTTTGCCAGCGCCACGCGCAATGCGTTCACGTGACTCTGACTGCGGCATGCCGCCAGGTAAAGGTTTATAATGTGAATAGCAAAATCGATCCCGAGTCCCAGCAGGACCCCCGCAAAGGCGCCGGTGAGAATATTGACGTGGCCGAAAATGATCCGAAGGAGACCGAAGGTCCAGATGACGGCCATGGCCAGCGGAATCAGTATCAGAAACATAAGGCGCACCCGCCGAAAAACCATGAAGAACAGCAGGCTCACACCCAGGAGCGAGAAGATCAGATTGGTTTGCATATCTCTGCGGGTAAGGGCCTCGTCCTCCAGGGCAAGGGGGTATCCTCCTGCAAATGTAATGGTGGGAGAGTCTTTGGCGTCGGGGTGAGATCTGCGCCAGGCGGAAACGGCCGCTTCGGCGGCCGCCGAAGCAGCGGCCATCAGGCGCTTGGTGTATTTCATATTGTGAGCCGACTCTTTGGGGCGTATGAATATCAGGAGATGGCGGCGGTTCTCGTCCACCAGATAGCCATCCTCCACCGTCAGGCCGGAAAATGTCTGCTCCTTGAACCAACGCGAAAGCAAGAGGGTACGCAACCCCAGGGGGTCTCGCAGGATCAGTTCCCCGGCCGCGCGCTGCATCGGCATCATCAGGAGACGCTTGTTTTCCTGCACCTGGCGGTGGATGCCTTTGTCGCTGATACGTTGGAGCAGCTCATGGCGCTGCTTGCCGGAAAGAAATAAAGCTGCATGCGGCATCAGCACATCGGTGAAGAATCGCTCCTGCTGGGCCGTGACCCTGGCTTCTATATGGCCAATGTCGGGGAAAGAGGCCATTCTTCGAACCAGCTCGTCGACCACATGCTTTCCGTCATCCAGCAGTCCTGGTTCCCGGACGCTTACCAGCGCAACAAGGATGTCCTGGGCGCCTGCGTCCCGAAGGTCCTCAAGAATGTTCTTGGCACGCCTGTCGCTCAGCGGCATGAGGGAATCGAGGCTGAAATCCGCCTTGAGCTGGGTAATTAGTATGAGGGAGGCGGCTGTGAGCAACACAGCGCAAAATAAGATGAATCGATGGGCCCGGACAATGCGGTCCGCCAGAGAAATAAACAAGGAATGATTCATTTATTCCAGACGTTCAACTACCTGGCAAACTTCTCCACGCGCGAGTTGACAGTGTCGGCCACAAAAACATTGCCGGACCCGTCCGCGGTGATGCCATAGGGCTTTATGAACTGACCGCCGCCGTTGCCGGGCTCGCCGAAAGACCTGAGGCTCTTTCCATCAGCACTCATTTCCAAGACTTGGCTGGTGCCTGCATCCAGGACCAGCAGGTTTCCGGAAGTCGGGTCCACGGCCACATCAGCGGGATATTTAAGTTTGCCGGAGAAAGCGGCAACGAACCGGCCCTGCGAATCGAATTTCTGCACCCTCCGCATCTTGCTGTCCGCAACATAGACATTGCCTTCGCCGTCCACGGCTATACCCATCGGAGCGGCAAAATCGCCGCTACCCTTGCCCTTCCGGCCCCAGGAGCGCAAGTACCGCCCTTGGCCGTCAAAGACCTGGACACGGTTCAGTTTTGCGTCAACCGTGTAAACCGACCCATCAGGCCCCACTGCAATCCCGCCCAGGAAAGCAAAATCGCCGCTGCCCTTGCCCTTTTTGCCCCACTGGAGGAGGAATGTGCCGTTGGAATCGAACTTCTGGATCCGTATATTGTAGGTATCCGCCACATAGACGTTGCCTTGGCTATCCACGGCCACGTCGTAAGGGAGAACAAAACTACCCGAGCCGGTTCCTTTTTGTCCCCAACTCCTTTGAAAACCGCCATTCGTGTCGAATACCTGAATTCGGCTGTTATAAGTATCTGCAACATAGACGTTGCCCGCCGCATCTGCGGTCACCCCGTAGGGCATGTAGAAATCACCTGTTTTTGTGCCTTGCCTGCCCCAAGTATGAGAAAAACGGAGGCCGGCCCCTGTCGGCCCCGCAGAAGCAGCCGATTTCCACGCGGGACTTGCTGCCGCGCGAAGAGATACCACCCGTTGCCCAATCGAAACCGCCTGGTCCGGTTCCTCCTTCACGATTCTGGCAAAGGACAGTTTTTTCTGAACTTCGGTCACCTTGATCTGCCCGGTACGGATTTTTTCCACGCCCAGAATCTCGCCGGAGACCGGGTGCTTGATGGATTCACCCTCAATGTAGACATCAAACTGCATGCCCCGTTTGGCCCCGGCAAAACTTCCCGCGTCAATGGTAAACGTCTCGCCTTTTTGGTGGACAATATACCCCTCGATGGAAAACTGGCTTGCCAGTTGCCCCACAAAGGCGGGAACCTTTTGAGACATGGCGCTGACGTTTGCGGCCGTCAGGCGGTCGGCCACCCTGATCGCCGCACTCTCGGTCTCAATGATCTTGACATTCAGCTCTACTCCCTTTTCGTAAGAAATCATCGCACCGGTTACAATGTAAGCGGCGCCCAGCACTCGCCCCAGCCTGGCCGCAGTGTCGTCATCAATCACGCCGGTCAAGCCCAATTCCTGTTCTTTCATTATCTTTTTCAAAGCCTGGCGCTCGGCCACGTCGAAACGACCCTGCTGCACGAAAGCGGTCGTCAGCCACTGGGCTGCAATCTTGCCCATGTCCTGGGCTTTTGCCTTCTCGCCCTGAGACTCCAGATCCACGATCGCAATCCTCGTGCGAGTGCCGGCATGCACCCACGTTGCGCAAGCAGCCAATAAAACCAGGGCAACGGCCAGGATCAGCGATCCTGAAGCCCTTCGATAGTCTAAACTCATTTTTCTTCTCCTTCCCCCCGCGCCGGCTGGTAATGCGTTTGCCAGGCAAGGTCGGCGTAAGACTTATAGGAGTCAGCAAACTCGTCAATGGCGTCAGCTAATTGCGTAAAGATGATCTCCGCCCCATCATGGGTAAAGTAGGCGCCATGTTTTAATGCAATATCACGGCCAACCAAGGGATGATCCACCAACATACAAGGACATAGCAGGTTGTCGTCGAATGGCTGTTGGGCTTTGATGGCCTGAAACAAGGGAGAATTGAGGGCTTCCCTTAATGAACTGCTATGGATATTATGGGTGGCAAAGTGGCAAAAAACGCAAGGCTCCACATCTCCGTTGGCATTGATGTGAGCATACTTGCGGCCGCCCGAGATGCATCCGCCCACCACCGGCCCATCGTTCCAGAAGTCGATGAACAGGATGTCCTTACTGTTGCGCCATCGGCCAAGGCACGCCCTGAGGTGATCTCTCTGGGCAGGGGTTGGCATCAGGTCTATGTTGGGCTCCCTGCCCACCGGAACATACATGAAGTAGCAACCGAGGAGGCAGCCTTTGTCCGCCATAAAATCCACAAATTCGTCACTGGTAACGGTGTCGTGGTTTTCCCTGGTTTGGGTGGAGGAATAACCGAAAATAACACCTGCTTCTCGAAGCATATCCATGGCGCGCATGACCCGGTCGAAGTGCCCGGCCCCCCGCCTGCGATCCGTGAATTCCCGAAACCCTTCGATGCTGATGGAAGGCAGGACGTTGCCCGCAGAGACGATCTTTTCCGCCACCTTCTCATCGATGAGGCCGCCGTGGGTATAGACCAGGAAGAACATATCATTGTGCTTTTGAAACATATCAAAGATATGCTCCCAGTAGAAAGGCTCGCCCCCGGAAACGGTGATGAAATACATGCCCATTTCCTTGGCCTCATTAAGAACACGGTCGATGGTTTCAACGCTCAATTCACTATTTCTTTTGTAGCTCCCTGCATAGCAACCAAAACAGCGAAGGTTGCACCGCATGGTGGGACTGATGACCAGGAATCCAGGCGGGTAAAACCCGCCCGGCGTTTGTGCAAAAGACTTACGCTTGTTGGTCCCCACCAAAAGCTGATTGATGATAAATGTCTGGATAATGGTCCTGCGGTGGTGTGGATTGGGATAGCGTAAGAGTTTCTTGGTAATTTCCAGGCATGGATGCCCTTCGTCGAAGAGCTCCCGGATCCGGCGAATCCAGCCAACGTAGTAGTCCTTTTGCGCCACATTTTCGGCCAGCCTGGCAACTGTCCGATAGGTAAGCTTAAACACGTCATCATTAGTGATATGTGCCAATGTTGCCATTAGCATGTTAATAGCGCAAACTTTCATTGGATGACCGTTAGCGTTCAACGTCTCCCTCCAAGACCCATGGATTTCCGTGCAATAATAGAAGATCTATTTTGGCAACACCGTTCAAGCAATCAGGCGCCAGAGGCGAATAAGGCCGTCTCCGACACCGACAAACAACAGGCTGCCCAAAATACTGCCGCCGACCAACAAGGGAAAGCTTGTTCTCTTGGGCAAACCAATAAAGTGGGCCAGGAGGACCCCGCTCCACATGCCGCCCCCTTTGACCGGCAGCATTGTGAGCAGTACGACCCCTGCTCGATCAAGCCCCCTCAACATCCGAAAAAAGCGTCGCCCCTTTGCCATGTCGCCTTTTCGTCGAAAATAATCACCAAACCGCCTCAAGCGTTCACTCGTAAAGGTATGCTCGTACAAACAATAAAAACAAGGCACCTGCAAAGTGTCCATAAGAACAACGAGGGGGAAAAACCAAATGAGATTGAGCCCGAACAATCTCGCGGTCAAAATCGCAACGG
>JABXJW010000100.1 GCA_013375395.1 Desulfobacterales bacterium | reverse complement strand
TCCTGAAGTCTGCCCTTTGGTTCCGGTGGCCTGCTTTTAAACGGTGATTTTGGTCCTGTTTTTGGTCGGCGATTACACGCAATTGATAAATGGATCAAAAAATTAAAAGACGCCTATTTTAGCAGTAGTTTTGGATCAAAGAACATGTATAGCCTTGCCAGGATTTACCTTGACAATAAGCTTTCAGGAGATGCGATAGGTCTTTTTGAGCAGATAATCAAAGAACAAAAGGCGAATTATAACCCCCACAACAACAAGGTTACGTTAAGGGCTTATTCTAAGCTGTTAAAGATATACGAGTCTCAGGGGGAAAACGAAAAAATTGCTGGCTTAATTGAATCATTAAGATCGAACTACCCCACATCTGATTTTGATCTGAAGGATAAACATAACCTTGCCGGATTATATTTGAAATACGGACTAGAGACCGATGGAGAAGAATTACTCAAAGAGCTAATCGATGAGGCCGGATCCGATCCTGATTCTTCGAATACAAACGTCCTGGTAAAGACATACTCAAAATTATTGAAGATCTGCCACAAGAAAAAAAATAAAGACTCCATTGATGATTTGGTGAAACAAATATCTCGGGAATTCACTATAGAAACCCTTTCTCTTAACAACATTTACAAGCTTGCTGTAACGTATTTAAAGTGCGGGAAAAAGGAAGAAGGCTCAAAGCTCCTTAAGGAGATAACCAATCAGTATTCATATACGACCTTTGGACGAAAGGCCATGTTTCTCTTGGGCAGATTATCCCAGAGCAATGAGGATTGGGATTCTGCAATAAGATATTATGCTGAATACGTAAAGAGATATCCGGATCCGCCCTTTTTTGCCCTCAAGGCATATTCAAGATTGATCGATTCTTACTGGTCAAGGGATGCCAACATGGAATTAGTTCAAGATGAGATAAGAAAGCTTTCTGACATAGTCAATGACATATCAGATTTTGAGACCCAATTGAATCTTGCCCGGGATTTGAAATGGAAGGGCATGGATGAACTGGCATCAGCAACATGTAGCCTTGGATTGTCTGCTGCCAGGGAATTTATTTCAAAGAATGAAGATACATACAAGGCATTAAGGGCTTACTGGATAATAGAAAAATATGCCTATGCCCTGGGTAGATTTGATTTAGTTGAAGAGAGTGGCAATAGCATTCTGGAGATTGTCAATAACTCAGAAAATGTTCTTATGAAACCGGATAAAGTTGAAAAAACAGAATATATAAAATCTCAGACATATCTATGGCTTGCAAAGGTTCACAGGAATAAAGAGGGTTATCAGGAAGCGATAAAGTTTCTGAAAATGTTTATTGAAAATCATCCGAACCACAAAGAGGTTAATTATGCCAGATATGAGTTGGGGCGGGTTTATGAGGATGCAAAGCAAGTAGAGGGAGCAATAAGTATGTACAAAATGGTTGGAGATAGTATGTGGAAGAAGAAAGCAGAGAAGAGATTATCAGTTTTGAGATTCTGAGCGGATGTATGGGTTAAGAATAAAAATACTATTGTTATCTTTGTTAATAGTGGTTTTTCATCGAGCAGATATCTATGCATGGGAGTGTTCAGTAACGCTGGAGGGGCCAAATGCAGTAAAGGTTGGCCAGACAATCACATTAAGTGCTTCGGGAGCCCCGGAGGGTGGCTCCTATTCCTGGTCCAATACGCCCAACCTCGTGCCAAATGGCTCAACAGCCCAGCTAACGGGTTTTGTCCCCTCGTTTTCAGACTATATTTTGGTTACAGTTACATATACCAGCCCAAGGGGGAAAAAATGTTCTGATACAAAGGGGATTTGGGTCTGTATATGCAACGTAAAGATAAGTGGCCCCACTCAGGTTAAGGTAGGTGAAATCATTACCTTAACCGCCGAAGGCGATCCATCAGGCGGGACCTATGCGTGGGCGCCGCTTGCGGGTCTTGTACCAAGTGGCTCATCAGCGCAGTTTACCGGCCAAACCCCGGGTGATGTAACTATAGAAGTCATCTATACAGCCCTTGATGAGGTGATCTGTACTGACACACATGCGATTACAGTATCAGCGGAGTGTTCTGTTACCATATCAGGGCCATCACAGGTGGCGTTAGGTGACACGATCGACCTTACTGCATCAGGAAGCCCTGTTGGCGGGACCTATTCCTGGTCGCCGCTTGCGGGGCTTGTGGCAAGTGGCTCAACAGCGCAATTTACTTGCGAGATCCCGGGTGACATAACCATTAAAGTCACCTATACAAATCCTGATGGGGAGACCTGTACTGGTACGCATACTGTCACCGCCTTTGGTGTGGGGTCAATCACCGGACCGGTTTGTGTTGAGTCGGGAACGACATTGACCAAGGATGACTTCACCATTATTACCAATCCGACCGGTTTTGAGGCCTTGGTTACAGTCAGTCCATTAACATTCAGCACCTTATTGCAATCTGAAGAGGTGACACTGATAGCCTCTTGTGGGCCAGGGGCGGCAGACGATGCGACCACAACGATTATAGTCGTCAATGGTGATCTAAGAATTGGTTTTAATATTGATTTTAAAATACCAAACTACCTCAATGATATATTGGAGAAAATAGCGCTTGGAGATAAGACAGATCTTTCTGTAGGCTGCAGTTTTGAGGACTTTAAGGAATGCTGTGGATTTGGCGTGGCCACGTCAGCAGGTGGGATCTTCACTGGTAATCTGTCCATAGATGCCGGTCCATTCACGATTATAGGAATCCCTCTGCCACCCAAGGTTAAGAAATATGTTGCGGCGGACTTGTTAAATGCATCCCTTGCGGGAGAAGGAAGTGTTGGTATAAATGGGAGCTATAAGGCCTGTGAAGACACTACAAACTGGAGTGGGGGAGGAGATCTCACAGCCGGAGTAAAGTTGGGAGGCGAGCTGACAATTCACGCTCCCTATGATGTCATCGTTCTTGAGCAAGAAATTTCAGGCTCGACAAGTATATCAGAAGAGCTCTCAACAGACTTAATGGACCTCAAGATTGCTACTAACTGTGGTGGGCTGACTGGAACTATTACAGCTACAATTAAAATTATTTGGTTTAAAACACCTCTAAGTTTCTCAAAGAGTAGAACCTATTTTGATAAGAGTGATATTATACCGCCGGTGATAATTCCACTTCCATCTTTGAAATAGGGGACATATAGCGAGGAGAATCTATATGAAAATGTTGGAGATAATGGGTACGGTGGGCTGTGTTATATTTTTGCTGTGCTTGAGTTTGATTTCCGATAGTGGGGATAGCCATGCTGCAGAGGACCAATATCCAATAAGAGTTGAAATTATAGATAAAGGCCAGGCAAGCTATGATACCCCGGAACAAACCTATACTTCTATGATTTCTTCTCTAGTAAAAAAAGACCTTGAGTGGTATTATGAGACTTCCACTATAGAATTTTCTAAATGTGAGCAGGAGCAATTTCAACAAGCCAATATTGATCCCACAAAAATGTTTGAGATGGTCAATGGGCTAAAAGAAATATTCATCATTAATAAAGTGAATTATAAAGACGGTGTGTTATTAATTGTAAAAACCTATAAACAAGATGGGACTATTCTTGTGGGGCCATCGGCATTGGTCCAAGAACAAGGTAAATGGAAATTTACCAATAAATTTGCCGCTGATGAAGAATTACATGAGTATCTGGATTATTTTCCGACACTCTTTGACGGCAAAGGACAAAGACCGGCAGACGTAAACACCTTTCTTTCTTATGCCAATCCCTTGCAGATGAGAACGGAACTGCCCTCGGGCACGACTAAATTTTCCCTGCACATCTTCTATGGACAAACCATTGATCCTGCCACCTTTAAGGCTGAGCTGAACAGACAGGATATAAGCTCTCAATTTGAACCAAAACCTGTAGGTGATCAGGTTGTGGAGCTGAACTTAAGAAAAGGCCAGAATGTGCTGCTCGTATCCATCAAGGGCAAAAGAAAAGACGACAGGACAGCCAAAGATAGAGACAGATTGGTGTTTATTGTACCGTAACCAGGTAGAATATCAATAAAAACTATACCCCCCTGCTTATACTCTGATATGGGAGCCACTGTTTCTTACCGACCTCAGCCATGATCCGCAATGTGTTAAAGAGTGGTTCCTATTCCTGGTCCAATACGCCCGACCTCGTGCCAAGTGGTTCAACAGCGCAGCTAACGGGTTTTGCCACCACATACTCTGATTACATTGTGTACTTTCGGCAAGCATGTGTAGCTCAAAAATATTTATCTTACCCTGCCATTATCGCAAAACAGTATGGCTTAATATAGTGGTTTAGTTTATAGGACAAACGTGACGTTGTTCAATTTGATGAATAGCTATGATAGATATGCTGCATGTGAATGACTGGAGCGACCAGGGTGCAGGCAATGCCGAGGCAAGCGAGGCTTGATGCGCCCGGGACGTTGCATCTTTCAGAAAGTAAACTCAAGCGAAAGGTCGAACGCTGCATTGAGGAGGCGTGCAAAAAGGAGAATATCAATATTAAGGAATTAAGGGCCGGGAGCCGTCGAAGGCATGTTTCTCAGGCAAGGTCAAGAATAGCGTCCGAATTGTTGGAGGTTTGTGGAATTCCATTAGCAGACATAGCCCCTAAAGTGGGTGTCTCCACATCGGCAATATCCAAGAGCTTGAGAAAAGTCAGGGAATACTAATTCAACGAATTTAGCAACCGTCCCCAACCGTCCCTGGACTCCCATAACTAGCGGATATTATTAAAATACCCTTCTGCGGAGCAATTGGGGTCGGCTTGCCCTCAGCCGGCAAACTGCCTTGGAAAAAATTATGGCGCAAACCGTAGTTTAATGGGGCAAAACAGGAGAAATCGGCTATTCAAAGGGAAGAAAAAGGTGTAACATGCGACATAAGTGTACTGTGACATATATGTAATATGTTACACACCAGGAAAGACAGAAAGATAGTCCTCAAGAACTACCCCACGCTCAGCACATAGGGCAGCCGGGGAACGTTATTGACCAACTTGACTTACTCTTTTATTCTCCTTGAACGGCCTGATGGGACATACTTTAACGGATTGTTGCCCAAAACCTAGCACCTGGCAAGGGGAGGGCTTTTGGGAACAGCCTGTTCGGACTTGACTTAGAAAAATTATTTGTTATTATATTATTTTGTAACTGATCCCCAGTAGCTCAGTTGGCAGAGCAGATGGCTGTTAACCATCGGGTCCGCGGTTCGAGTCCGTGCTGGGGAGCCATTTCGACTCAAAAAGGGGCCCCATCTGATGATGGCGCCCCTTTTTTCGCTCAAGGTCTCCGACCGTAAACAACTGAATTTGACGAGTCGAAATGGTCCTGAGCTTGCTCCGAGTGTAATGATGGGTATGTCGAAGGGCCACTAATAATTCTTCGTTCAGTGAGATAAGTTGGTGCCAGCCTGGTTGTATATACTGCGACCGCGGTTTCTTCTTTTGCGCAGGCCCCAGTGGCATGGTTCACTGGGGCTTGCTTCTTTATGACATGGAACGTGGGTGGCCAAGCCCCATTTTCGCCTTGAAATTATTTGCCATTCTATTGTACAAGCACCGCAAAAATACGCATTGATGGAGGGCTATGAAAGTACTCGTTTACGGCTCGGGGGGCAGGGACCACTGCCTGGCCGACAAATACGGAGACAGCCAGCACGTCGACAAGGTCTATTTCGCACCGGGAAACCCGGGAGTCCTGCGAACGCCGAAGGGCCGTGAAGACAGAAAGCTCATAGAGCTTGTCCCTCTAAGAGACTTTGGCCGAATTGCAGATTTTTGCCTGGAAAATGGCGTAAACCTGGTCGATGTGGGCTCTGAAAACCCTTTGGAAGAAGGCCTGGTCGATGTGTTGAACAGCAAGGGGATTCGCACCATCGGACCCGGGAAGGAATTTGTAAGGCTTGAAAGCGACCGCGCATTCACGGACGATCTCCTGAAACGAATAGGGGCGCCGAAGCCGGAGTACCGGGTCTTTGACGACCCGGAAAAGGCCAAGCAATATGTCCGCAATATCGGCTACCAGGTCGTTGTCAAGGCCAACGGCCTTGCCGCCGGAAAGGGCGCCATCGTTTGCGACGATGTCCCTGATGCCACAGCCGCCATCGACAAGATCATGGTGGAAAAGGTCTTTGGAAAATCAGGGGACAGGGCTGTAATTGAGGAAAGAAAATACGGAACGGAGATCTCGTTTTTTGCATACCTTGACGGCGAGCACGTGATGCCGCTCAAGATGTTTGCCCATGATTACAAGCCGGCATTTGATCCGGACGACAAGGCATCCATCGAGCAATTCGGCGGGAATTTTAACACAGGCGGCACGGGCTGCTATTGCCCCCACAAGCTCGTGAGCCCCTGGCTGGTCAACAGGATCATAAAAGAGATCGTCAATCCAACGGCAAATGAGATTTACAACCATTTGGGCTGGCAATACAAAGGGGTTCTTTACTTCGGGATGAACATTGATCCGTATGACAAGCTTGATGTGTTTGAAATAAATGTAAGGCACGGAGACCCTGAATGGGAGGTCCTGGCGCGGAAACTGAGCACGGATCTGTTTGAAATCGGCATGGCGGTATGGGAAGGGACCCTGGATGAGATCAAGCAGGTGTGGAACAAACAGTCCTATGTGGACGTCATTGCAATGGAGGGCCGCTCAAAGGCATCCCGCGGATGGAACAAGGGATACCCGGGCCGCTACGGCAAGGGGCACAGGATAGCCGGCCTGGACGAAATAGAAAGAGGCATTGCCGTCTATTTTGCCGGTGTTGACAATGATCCCGGAAAAGGCCTTGTCACCTATGGCGGCAGGGTCTTGCACCTGGTGGCGGGCGACCCCACCCTGGAAGGAGCAAGGCAGAAGGCATACAGAAATATCAAGAAGCTTGCCTTCCTTGATCACAATAACAATGACTCAAATTGTCTGAGATTTCGCCATAGCATAGGCATGTGAGGTGACGGAGTCGAGCATGAAACAACCAATGGATGAGAATAGGCCTCCGGTTGTCGGGATCGTGATGGGGAGCAATTCGGACAGAGATGTGATGGAAAAGGCGGCTTCGGTCCTGACAGAGCTCAAGATACCCTTTGACTTGACCGTATCTTCCGCCCACCGCAGTCCGGAGCGGACGGCAGAGTATGCTCGAACGGCCCGCGCCAGGGGCATTAAAGTAATCATTGCGGGGGCAGGCGCTGCTGCACACCTGGCAGGCTCAATTGCGGCGCACACAACGCTGCCTGTAATCGGCGTTCCCATCGATTCTTCCTCCTTGAACGGTCTCGACGCCCTGCTTGCCACCGTCCAGATGCCTTCGGGCGTGCCGGTGGCCACCATGGCCATAGGAGCTGCCGGGGCAAAGAACGCCGCCATACTGGCCGCCCAGATCCTGGCAACCGGCGACCCTGACATCGAACGGAGGCTGGAAGACTTCAAGAAAAAAATGGCCGACAAGCTGGCGCAGGAGGCGGAAACATCGCGCAAGAATCCTTGAAACCGGATCCATTAGCCTTATGAAACAAGTAGGTTCGAAGGAGCTCCACCGACGGTTAAATTTTGAGCCGGGTAACTGTTTGAGTAAACGTTCACGGGTTCAGAGTTCAGAGGTTCAGGGTTCACCAGAACGGGGTTCAATGGTTCAGAGGTTAACCCAACCAACCGTTGAACCGTGAATCTCCGAATGTGGAACCTTGAACCTAAGTAGTTGTTCTTCATCGCTCTCTAACCTTGAACCGTGAACCTTGGAACTCTGAACCTGAGTAGTTACAGCCGTTCTTTCTTTAGGCTCACTTAGGCCCGAGTTTTACACGGTTCAAAATTTGATCGTCGGTGGAGCGACCGTGTTTTCAAAGACCTAAATTGTTACAAATAACCAAACAATGAAAGGCCGCGAAATTCTTTCCGTGGATCCGGAATCTCCCGACAGGGAGATGATCGCCAGGGCTGCTGCATTGATCAAGAAGGGCGGGCTTGTGATTTTCCCCACCAATACATTTTACGGCCTCGGTGCGGCGGCCTTTGACATTGAGGCGGTAGACAGGGTCTTTCGCGTCAAGGAGCGAGACCCTCAAAGACCGCTGCCTATCCTTATTGCCGACATGGCAGACCTTGACCCGCTGGTGCGAACGATCCCGCAGACGGCAACGCGCTTGATCGAGGCATTCTGGCCGGGCGGACTCACTCTGGTCTTTCATGCCGCAGATGTCGTGCCGCAGAACCTTACCGGCCATACGGGCAAAATAGGCGTACGCCTTGCCGGACATCCCGTGGCCTCTGCCATGGTAAAAACGGCGGGAAGTCCGGTCACGGCAACGAGCGCCAATCTTTCCGGAAAACCCGGCTGCACGGCAGTGGCCGGCATTGACCGCCGCATCAAGGACAGGGTAGATTTGGTCCTGGACGCAGGAACACTTGGAGGCAAGAAAGGATCGACCGTAGTTGATGTGACGGTCGAGCCGCCTGAGATCCTGCGCGAGGGTGTCATCAGTTCTCAGGCTGTTGCCAAAATCGTAAAGATGTAACTCCGGCTCTTTTTTGATATTTGTGAGCCGTGATCGTTCGTAAAAAGTCACAAACCTGGTCATTGCGAGGAGTGCAACGACGAAGCAATCTAATAAATAGAAGCAGTTATTGCACACGAGATTGCTTCGCTCCGCTCGCAATGACATGTTTTTCGACTTTTTGCGAGCTTATCTGCCGTCAGTTTTTCAAACATCGGAAAGGAAAAATCCAAATGAAGACAAATTGTTGGACGTGGTTCTTGGCGCTGGCAACGGCTTTGGCGCTGGCAACGGTCGGCTCGCCGGCATTAGCAGGAGAAAAGCAAACTTCAAAGAATAAGGCTAGAGTTGCGGTGGTCAATGGATCGGTGATCACCCGGGCGGATTTTAACAGGGAGACAATGCGTGTCCGGCAGCGGCTTTTCAGTATGGGCAAACCCGCCGACGATTCCCGGCTGGCGGAAATCAATAGGCAAGCCCTTGAAAATCTTATAGCCCGCGAGTTGCTTTATCAGGAAACACAAAAGAGGGGGATCAAAATTGACGAGACGGCAGTCGGCAAACAATTCATGACGCTGAAACAACGATTTCCCAGTGAAAACGAATTCAAGGATGCGTTGACTAAGGCTAATCTTTCTGAGGCCTCCATAAAATCTCAGTTCAGGCAGGATATGGCCATTCAACAACTCATCCATAAGAAATTCGCCCTGAAAGTTGCGGTTTCAGGCAAGGAAATCAAGGCCTACTATGATAGCTACCCGGATTTTTTCAAACAACCAGAGCAGGTGCAGGCCGGCCACATTCTGATCAAGGTTGGCCCCAAAGCGGATGAATCGCAGAAGGCCGAAGCACGCAAAAAGATCGAAAAGATCCGGGAGAAGCTGCAAGAAGGTGGAGATTTCGCAGCTCTTGCCAAAGAGTTTTCTCAATGTCCCAGTAGCGCCAAGGGTGGGGACCTGGGATACTTTAGGCGCGGACAAATGGCGAAGCCTTTTGAAGAGGCGGCTTTTGCTTTAAAACCGGGCAAACTCAGCGACATCGTCGAGACCATGTTCGGATACCACGTGATTAAAGTCATCGACAAAAAACCTGAAAGCAAAATCGCTTACAAGGACATCAAAGACAGGCTTGAGCAATATCTAAAGCAGGAGAAAGTCAACAAAGAAGTGAGTCAGTACGTTGAGGAGCTGAAAGGAAAAGCAAAAGTGGAGAGATTTATTGCAGAAGACCCGCAATAAGTTCAACTTCCTCCAGCATGCTTTTGAACTCCGCGACCCCTTTATCGCTTGACGCGTAAAAAGCTATGCGTTATTTTTCTTGAAGGATAATGGCTCGGCCATATTGGCCGGCCGGTTTCACTCTGAGGGATCGTCGGCGGCCCGAGGCTTGGGACCATGATAGAAAGCTTTTGAAAGGAGGGTTAGCGCCTTGGCAGAAGGAACAGTAAAATGGTTTAGTGACAAGAAGGGATACGGCTTTATTGAGCAGGACGAGGGTGGAGATATATTTGTTCATTACTCTTCCATCGACACGCCCGGATTCAAGACCCTGGCTGAAGGTGACCGGGTGAGTTTTGATGTGGAAGAGAGCGACCGGGGACCAGTGGCCAAGAACGTCACAAAGGTTTAGGCCGTTGCCTGCACGCCTATCATGGGCATCTCGTCAAGGTGAGACGAAGATGCCCATTTTTATTAGTATTTTCAATACCCCGCTGCTTGCGGCGGGGTTGCCGCTCAGTTCCCTCACCCCCTGGAGGGAGAGGGTTAGGGTGAGGGGTATAAAAAGGGTGTTTCCTTATGATACCCCGCCCGCTTGCGGCGGGGAGCTTCATTCCGCAGAACAGCAGCCTTATATGAGAAAAGGAAGGTATTTTTCTCGAGAGCCGCAACTGACCGTGACGATCTGTGAGCCGCCGGGACCCTTCACGGAGACACGCACGGGGCTGCCGTCTTGAGCTTTGCTGTAAGCTGCGCAAAGGCTCGCCGCTTCGTGCACTGTCTCTGCGGGAGCGCCCGAAGGTATCAAGACAATGGGACCCGGCATATCGGCCATGCACAGTTCGATGTCCTTGCGAGGATCTATGAATCCTGAGATTTGTCTGTTGTCTTCACGGGTGCGACCAACAACGGCCTTGTGTTTGTCGTTGAGGCGAAAATGGCGGCCGTATTTTAGGAGCTCAAAGTCTCGCCCCTGAGGCTCACCCAGTTGTTCCAGGAGGTCTTTTACCCGCCTGGAAAAGCCGGGATCAGTCAGCAGGCACCCGCCGGCAGGCGCAGGATAATCGGTAATGCCGAAGGCTGCGGCCAGCTCTATCTGCCGTTTCCGGGACCGGCCCGAAATGTCCAACAGGCGCTCGCGATCAACCAGTCCGCGTTCCTCGGGGATGGTGGCGGGAAGGAGCTTCGCGCTCAAGGGGCGAAGGATATGGCCTGCAAAACCGGACCTTTTTTCAACATAACGGAGTGAGGGCTTTGTCTGGGACATAGGGCGCTGGCCCAGCACTTCGCCGGTAAAAAGAAAATCAAAGCCTTTGCTCGTCATCATGGAACCGGCAATTTCAAGCATCAGGGCGTGACAATCGAGGCAGGGGTTCATGTTCGCGCCGTAGCCGCAGTTGGGGTCCTTGAGCATCTCGATATAAATGCCGGTAATATTTTCCACAGTCAGCGGTATTCCTGTCATGCGGGCAGCCAGCCCGGCCCTGTCCGAGCTGAAAAAGGGGGTTTCAAAGTTAACCCAGGCGACATCGATGCCTTGCCCGGCGAGCACCAGTGCGGAAAGGATGCTGTCGAGCCCGCCGGAGCAAAGTCCGAGTGCGCGAACCACACCGTGCTTTTGTCGCCGGTTTGATGCGCTGGATGACTTTTCTTCCTTGGAGGTATAAACCATGGCGCAAAAAACTCCACAAGAGCGGATCAAGAATATTCTGAAAATACTAAGGACAACGTACCCTGATGTCAAGACGGCCCTGCACCATGACAATCCGCTTGAGCTTTTGATCGCCACGATCCTGTCGGCCCAGTGCACGGATGAACGGGTAAACCGGGTGACAAAGACCCTGTTCAAGAAACTACGTACGGCAAAAGACTTTGCAGAGGCGCCCATTTGCGACTTGGAGGAGATGATCCGCCCCACCGGCTTTTATCGCAACAAGGCAAAAAGCCTCAAGGCGTGCTGTGCGGCGCTGGCGGGAAAACATGGCGGGAAAGTGCCGGACAATATGGAGGCCCTTCTTCATCTGCCGGGCATCGGCCGAAAAACCGCCAATGTAGTGCTCGGCAGCGCCTTTGGAATTGCCGGCATCGTCGTTGACACGCATGTTAAGCGGGTGGCGCAACGCATCGGCCTTACCACGGAGAACGATCCTGTGAAGATCGAATTCGATCTCATGGCCCTCATTCCCAAAAAGGACTGGACCGACTTTTCACATCAGATGATCCGGCACGGCAGGGCCTTGTGCGCAGCCAGAAAGGCGAAGTGCCCGGAGTGCCCCCTGCGCAAGCTGTGTGATTATGAGCGCGAGACCACCTGAGCGGCTTTAAGGGCTCGCTCAAAAATAACTTCCCATTTTCGCATCTCAGCTTCAGCTTACCTTTGACCGATGCTCATTCGCAA
>JABXJW010000454.1 GCA_013375395.1 Desulfobacterales bacterium | reverse complement strand
TTGGTGTGGCAGGGTATGGCAAGGTAGGGCACGGCAAGGATAATAAAAGGAGGGGGCGCGATGCCAAAAACAAAGAAAAATAGGCTTCAAATCATAGAACTGATAGAAACGGCCAGATTGGAGCCTTATGTATGTCAGGAGGTTGGATGGCAACTGCTTAACTATGCGAAATTGGCTGGAATAGAAACTTTTGGTGAACTGGTAATGAAAATCATAGAAAAGGGAAACCAAAATGCCAAAAGCAAAGAAGAATAGCTGGCTCGTCAGGAAGGCCCAAAAGGACTACATCTGCGCTCGATGTTCCAAGAAAATTCTCCGTGGCCACGTTTATAAGCTCAAACAAAGCAATATTAAATTCGGCGATCTATGGAAGCCTTACACTGAAAGGATTCATCTGCGTTGTCCGAAAAACAAGGGCAATGAAGAGGATTTTAAACTTGAACGAAGAAGAGCCCAGACCCAATAGGAATTACTGGCCAAGAGAACTATTGAAAGGCCTAAAGGCGAAGTGGAAATTATCCGATTTTGAAAAGGGTATTGTACCCGAAGAACTAAGAGAGGAGGAGAATCATGGCTGGACCCAGAAGGAATTATGTCCAAAGGACCACTGGCTGCAAGGTATTCGGGACAACGACAATCACGGGCATTCTGGATAAGCCTGCGCTCTTGTGGTGGGCTTATAAACAGGGCCTCATCAACTACGAGGACCTTTGCAAGGAGCTTGCATCGATTCTCAACGACGAGAGCCTGGAGGCCGAGGGCAAGGTCGAGCTGATCTTCGATTTAATCGCGGAGTTTCCCGTTCTCGGTCTCTATGAGAAGCGGGACAAGGCGGCAAACGCAGGTACGCTGGGTCATGCCTTTGTGGAAAATCACCTGCGGGGCCTCTCCGATCCCGAGACCAAAGGTTTGCCCAAGCCTGTCATTGAGAAAGCCGAGGGTTGTTACCTGACCTTCCTGGATTGGGAGAGGGGCCGACAACTCAAGGTGCTTCATAGTGAGCTTCCCATAACTTCAGAGAAACGGCCCTGCGGGGGAACCCTCGACCATGTTATTCAGACCAGCCTCACCATAAACACGCCCTGGGTGGAGATCCTGGACCTCAAAACGGGCAAAGGAATCTATCTCGAGGCCAAGATCCAGGTGGGCAACTACGAGGAACTGTGGAATGAAAAATATCCTGACCGTCTTGTGAAAGGATGCCATATTTTGCGCCTGGGCCCCAACGGGGAATTTACCCACGAGTTTTACCCGACGCTGAAGGCCTACGTACCTATCTTTAACCATTGCTCGGATATTTACTACCTTATGAAGGATCTCAAGGAAAAGGTTTAAGAAAGGAGGTTTGGATGAAATTGAGTCCAACTCAACAAAAGGTAATTCAGTTAATGAAAGAGGAGGGTTATGAACTTGGTTTTTTTGGTTCTCGGTTTCCTTGGTGTCACATGCAACAGGGTGGTATCGGAAAGCGAGGCAAATCACATCGAATCAGGGTAGATACGTTTAGAGTTTTGCGAGATAAAGGTCTTATAACCCTATCAGAATACAGGGGATATTGGGAGATATATGTTTTAAAGAAATAGGGGAAGGAGGATGCCATGCCTACTTTATCAAACGTGAAAATAACGAAGGTTCAGAGGGTTAAGGATGGTACGGGT
>JABXJW010000453.1 GCA_013375395.1 Desulfobacterales bacterium | reverse complement strand
TACCGTTCTTTCTTTAGGCTCACTTAGGCCCGAGTTTTACACGGTTCAAAATCTGATCGTCATTGGAGCGACCGTGTTTTCAAAGACCCAAATTGTTACGAATTTTTATCTTTCGTACTTCAGGGCGAGGATTCCGGAATATTGGCTGCCAACAGCGCACCACCGACGTTACCAGAAATTCTGAAACGTGAAATTTAGGCGCATACGCGAAAACATGGTGAGCAAGCAAATCGAGGCGCGCGGCATCCGCGACCATGGGGTGCTTGAAGCCATGCGAAAGGTTCCCCGCCATCTCTTTGTAGGTGAGGCATTGCAGGACCAGGCATACGGAGATTTTCCCCTGCCCATCGGTGAAGGTCAAACCATATCCCAGCCTTATATTGTGGCCGAGATGACTCAGGCACTCGAATTGACTAAAGAAGATCGCGTGCTCGAGATCGGAACAGGCTCCGGTTATCAGACCGCTATCCTTGCGGAGTTGGCCTATCGGGTCTATACCATCGAACGGCTCCGCACGCTCTTTATAAAGGCGCGCAAGATCCTTGACGAGCTTCAGTACCACAATGTTGTTGCCAAGTGTTCTGACGGCACTTTGGGTTGGCCGGAAGAAAGTCCTTTTGACGCAATCATCGTCACGGCCGGTTCCCCGGAAGTACCTGAGGTATTCGTGGAACAGCTAGATGTCGGGGGCCGCTTGGTCATACCCGTAGGGAATCAGTATTCCCAGTCACTCCTTAAAATTGTAAGGCGCGAAGATGGCGCCTACAAAACCGACCTGGGGGGCTGCCGGTTCGTAAAGCTCATTGGAGAGCACGGCTGGAAGGAAGAATAGACCGTGCTGAGAAGACTATACCACTGGGTTCTACACTGGGCCAAAACGCCGTACGGAACCTGGGCATTATTTATTTTGGCCTTTTGCGAATCCTCCTTCTTCCCGGTTCCCCCGGATGTCCTCCTGATCGCCCTTGCGGTTGCCTTGCCCGAAAAATCATTCAGATATGCCCTGGCCTGTTCCTGCGGCTCCATACTGGGCGGATGTCTTGGCTACCTCATCGGGTGGCAATTCATGGTCACTGTCGGCGATGCAATTATCCGATTCTATGGATTTCTGGATAAATATGAGTACATCCGCCAGCTCTATTTGCAGTACGATGCCTGGGCAGTAGGGATTGCAGGCTTTACTCCCATTCCATACAAAGTCTTTACGATCACAGCCGGCGCCTTTCGGATCGACTTTGTCGTTTTTCTCATTGCCTCTGCTGTTTCCAGGTCAGCTCGATTCTTCCTCTTAGGCAGCCTGATCTATGCCTTTGGCCCGAGGATTCGATCCTTCATCGAGCAGTATTTCAACGCACTTGCCGTTGCTTTTGTGATATTATTAATTCTGGGATTTGTTGTAATCAAGTACATCATATAATGGAAAACACAGCACGGATGGCGCCGGTCAAGGATAAATATCATCGCCACGCCCCCCTCGGCATTCCCGGTGAATGTTGGTCGCGGTAGGAATGCCGGTTACCCGGCACCCCCCGCACAGATCCGGACATGAGGAACTACCTCATCCGGCTCCTACCTTGGGTAATAACGCGCAAACGCTGTTATACAGGGGTTGGCCCGCCCCAACAGACTGCTTGCCGTATCTGATCAGCACACTTTACAAGTCAGAGGC
>JABXJW010000099.1 GCA_013375395.1 Desulfobacterales bacterium | reverse complement strand
CCTCCAATCTCAATCAGGTACTCTCTGCCGGCGCTTGCAAAGAAGGTGACCTGCGATTGCTTGCCGCAGAAATCGAAATCGTCGTTGCATCTGATCATGTCCTCCAGCTTCGGGGGGCAATCGCTCCCATTATAGACGGCAAGCGTGGTGTCGTAGCTGCTGCCGCACAGGCTGACGGTGAGGCCACCGCTCTGAGTGGCGGTATAGACGTACCAGATGTTCGGGGCGATCGCACAGTGGCCGTGCCCATCGAACGTCGCCGATGTAGTGTCGAACTGGTGGTCCCTTACGTTACCACTGAGGTGTATCGCGTCACCACAATCATCATTGATGAGCCCACCTTGCACTCCGCCGTCGGGTGTCAGCGTAATTTCCAGATTCATAGGATTGACTTCGATTAAGTGGTTTTTATCGTACATAACGTTGCCTTGCACTGTCACAGTGATGTTATATGTATAGAACATGTGTGGCTCTGCCTTGCAATGGCCATACCTATCGGTGTGATCCGGACGGGTAGGAGGGATAGCGTTATGCTTGTCCTCAACATTATTGGTAACCTTATTGGCAGAGACTTTGGCTCCCTCTATCGCTTTTCCGTCGGGGTCTAGCACAAAAATGTTCAGTAATGCGTACTGAGCCCCTGGATCACTTTTGCAGAGGTTGATTTTGAGCTCACCGGGACCACCACCGGGCTCTCCGTAACCTGCACTAATGCGCACCTCCCGCGCTTTGGTCGGATCCACACCGGCAAATTCGGTTAACTCAATCCTCCAAACTACCCAATCAGCGATCTGTGCGGCCGCAGGATCCGGATGAATTACCGTAGCGACAGCACCGGTAGAATCTTCTATCGTTACGTAAATCGGGTGGGCGGCGCCGCTGGGATCACCCCGGAAGCGCAATGCCAGTTCCGAAGCAAATCCTCCGGCCGTCAAGTCCGCCGGCGTAGGCAGGACCAACTCAGTATCGTAGTCCAGCGTCCGCTCCTCGTCCAAGATAGGCACGGACACGTATTCTTCCACGGAGAAGTTCCAGACAGAACCTCTGTGTGTGGTGGCGTCGGCCTCAACTTCGTCGATTCTCCAGTAATATGTCGTGCCGGGAACGAGACCGTCCGGATAAGGAAATCCCGGAAAACCGAGAATCACCGTTGAACTGACCTGGTTGCCTCTGAATGTACCTGAGGTGCCATTATACACGCTGGAATAACTACCGCCAACGTACACGTCATGTGAGACCGCAGTATCTCCAGGCCTCCAAGCAAGGGTGGCCCAGGTGTCGAAGTGCATGGCGCCATGCGCCGGACTCGGTTCCGTCGCCTGTAGAAGCACGTCCGAAGAATCTATAAAATCCGTCTCCTCAAAATCCCCAGGCAAACCGCCGCCGTTCGACAGGCCGACAATGCATTCGTCAGCATTGATCTCCAGCCAGGAAAGCCGAATCCTCCCGTCAAAGAACATCTCGATCTGGAATGTATTGGTAGCGGTATGGCTATACTCCGGAACCTCCTGCCATGTGATAGCCATGCGGTTAATACAATACTGTGCGGTGACACTTCTGGTATGGGGCGGGTTCAGGTCACAATATAAGCCGGAGATGCGCAGAATCTCGAAATGCTCTTCCAGAGTTTGCGAGGAATCCCGGTCGCCTTGAGTAAAGGTTACATAGCCGTTGGAGCCTACATAGACACTCGAGAAGCTCCGGTTGAATATCCTGACGCGCACTTGGTCGCTAAATCCAACCTCCACGTAGTCATCGTCACCCAATCCAAGGTCTGTTCCTAAGGCTGGATCCGTCGGTAAGTGTTTAATACTTTGCAGCGAATAGACATAAGAAGTTCTATCCGAAGTTGGAGTGAACGTGACCGAAGAGTATGCGAGGTCGAAGCTGTCGCCGTGGGCATCTCCAAGGAATTCCTCGGTCAGGTAACCTACTTGGCCATGAGTGACAGAAAGACCAACGCTCAGCGCTACAAGAAGTGAAAATAGAGGAATCGATTTGCCACACATAATTGCTCACCTTACAAGAAACTTCTAGCTTATACCTGCCTGTTCTTCGATCAGGCGCTACAGCATCTCAAGCACACCGGCCCGACGCCAGAGTTCTGCTCACGTCAAGCTTAGGGAGACGGACAGGACCCCGTCCCTGTATGCAAACGCACCTGCGGTAAGAAGTCCAGACACACACGCTAATATCCTCACAAATGGGTCGGATATATAGTCGACCGCCTACTATCCCGATTCTCGCCGACCCAAAATACTATAGCGGGATTCGAGGGCCGCCGCAACAAAAAAAATAAATTTTCTTGCTTATTAGCTGGGGCCTGCTGTATAATTTCAGGGTGTTTCAGGAACGGAGGCCCACACTATTGAATGCTTTGTTCGGATTTGGTGTGTTTGTAGCCACAGTTGCGCGACCAATCCTACGGTTGCAGAGTTACAATCTCTGGATTAGCTGCTGTTTTGAATAGACAACTTGCTTGATGGTACGCCGAACAGCGCCGGATGCCCAGATGGAGAGGTTGGTGTGCCGAGCAAGAACAGAGGAGGAACGCGCACAACTAAGGAACATATGATGCGAGTGGGTCCATACAAGAGGCAAATGAGGCAGTTTTCCGCCCAAAAAACGCTCATGGTGACGTTCATCGTGTGTGCGAGTTTCCCAAGCTGCTTGTGCGCCCAGGTAACAGAAATTCCGATTACACCGAAGCCGGTGGGCTCCGGAGCACGGGCGCTGGGACAATCGGCGTTTATCGCCGTGGCGGATGATGCGACAGCGGCCTCGTGGAACCCGGCCGGCTTGATAAATCTGGAAAGGCCGGAAGCCTCTTTTGTCGGTGCGTGGAGATCCGTCGAGGAAGACTACTCAATGACAAATCCCCTCGAATCAAGGAGTCCGGAGAGCTGGAGCGACTCAGAGATCAACTTCATGAGCTACGTGCATCCTCTACAGGTCGGTAACACCGATGTGGTCATATCAATCAACTACCATCAGGTTTATGACTTCGGAGTGGACTTCAATGGCAATTTAACAATTCCATTACTCGGTTTCGACCAGGTGATACAAGTGAAGGGCAAATCTGAGGGGGCCCTTTCTGCGTACACTCTGGCAGGCGGGCTGTCGATACCTGATTACCCTGAGATCACGATCGGCGTGGGTGTCAACTGGTATACTCAAAGCCTCCTTAATGACTATGCCTGGCAGATCAAGAAGACAAGAACGGTTACGGATCTCAAGGAGCCCCCAGAAGTTTTTCAGTCCACATTCGATGACAAATTCGATGATTTACGGGCGCAGAACTTGACCTTCGGACTTCTCTGGGATGTGTATGAAAGGCAGGAGAATCTGTTGACCTTTGGCCTAGTTTACCACACCCCTTTCACTGCCAGTTTAGATTATGAACACAAACAATACACAGAATCAGTACTAACGTACAACCCGGGTAGTAGAAACATGGAGATCGATTTTCCTGCTTCCTTCGGAGCGGGCGTAAACTATCGGTTTTCGGACTCACTCAGTGCTGCGTTTGACGTGGAATGGAAAGAATGGTCCAAATACAAACAGAAGCATGCCGATGGGAAAAAGACCTCGCCGTTTAAAGATGACACACTGGCGTATCGGTTAGGATTTGAGCACCTAAGGTTCCCGGAAAGTACCGAACAGCCAGTATTTGCGCTTCGGTACGGGGCATTCTATGAACCACGTCCGGCATGGCCAGAGAGTCTGTCGGTTTACGGTCTTAGCTTAGGTTATGGTTGGACCGTGAAGGATCAGTTCAGCCTGGATTTTGCGTATCAATTCCGCTGGGGAGAGGAGAACCTCGGAAACTTTGATTACGACATCGAAGAACACTTTTTCGTGATTTCGTTGATTAAGTACTTTTAACATGGGCTATTCGACCAGTCTCCCGCCCTAACCGCCAAGTGGGTAGAAACTTCGAGAATTAGCCTTGACTTCCCGATAGGGGCAATTGTAGAATAGGAGAGTCTTTAGGAACGGACAGCAACCTTGTGAGTTCGTTTGCCCAAATGTATTTCGGTAGCAGGCGTAGTCTTGTGATAAAAACTGTTGTTCTAACGCTCCGCTTATTTGGCTTGTTGGTGTTCCGAGCTGACGTCCAGTTCAGTGGTCCCCAGAGGACACCAAGCCGACCTATGAAAGGGGTTGACCATGGCAGGTAATGAGCACGGCGCCAGAGACGAATTAAAGAAAGAGGCTGAAAAAACCACTTCTTCAAAAGAGCACGAACTCGGTCAGACGGAAGGCCCCCCACCAGATGCTGGCCCGGCAGCGGAGAATGCGCCCGCGCCAACCACTAGGCCGATGAGTCTAATGGAAAGGCTCCTCCTATGGCTTCAGAATCGGTCTCCTTGGGTTGGAAATGGCATCCTGGTCGTATTCGTCATTTACCTGTTACTGACGTCTTCCGTGACGGTTGTCAATGCCCTTCAGGAACTGTCCAATCTCCTACCAAAGGAAACTCCTTTCGCAAAAGGCGTCATCGTCAATCAGACGAACCGTCCCGTCGATTTATTCAAAGTAGGAGATTTCATCGCTCCAGGTCCATTTGTGCCACCTGACGGGTGTGATCTCGTAGGATGTTTCGATTTGTACAAGTCGCAGTCTGTTCCACTAGATGCCAACTGTATAACCGTGCCAGCAAAAGGGAAGGCGTGCTTGTGGGTGAAGATCCGAGACACGACTGAGGCTTATGAACAGTATCGACGTGGCGAGCGGTCTCTTATGTTAAATTTCAAAACACCTTCCGGCCGAAGATACATCACGCATATCAACACGTTCTCAAAACGCGGTCTCGACCAAGGATGGGAGTTGCGGATCAAAGACGAATTCTACGTACGCAGGAGTCCAGTAATTGTCCTATGTCTCGAAGCACTGAAGGATCCGAATTTCGATGGTTACGGTTCGCGTCTCACGGATGAGATGCCTTCGTTCATGTCCGATCTTGCGTTGGGTATCCAGGATAAGTCGGATTTCGGACCGTACCATCCGCTGGATTACGAGAAAATCGTAAGCAGTGACGATCCGGACACGATTCCGGCCGAAGTCGGGGTCGGGGTGTACGGTGTCAAGAACGGGGCTAAGTGGATACTTGTGCGTGTGGTCGATGCCAGGGGCAAGATCCTGCCGGATAGACAGCTGACTTCCCTCCCGTACACTCCCCTGTATACTCCAGAGCACAAAGATGACCTGATCAAAATGATTCTTCAAGACGTGAGGGAAAAGATCATAACGGCGTACCCAATCAAGGGGAAAGTCCTTGATGTTTTCGGGAAGAATGGTGTGAGGCTTTCTGTCGGTGCCCTTGCTGGTGTATACAAGGACATGGAGCTATACGTTTGTACCAGTGCCGGTAGGTGGATAGAGGGGGGCACCGTTAAGGTAACACACACCTGGCCCACCATATCCTTGGGCACCCTGGACCCAAAAATAAGATGGACATACGGCGACAGCGACGATGCTATTCGGAGTCTCTTGGTCAGGAGCAGTAAGGACTGAACCTGAGGAGAAGTATGATGAGCAAACTTCATCCAACTCGGCGGGAAGGCTTAGTGGTTCTCCTCTTACTGGCCTGCACTTGTGGATGCGCAAGGGTGCAATTAGATAATCCGTACGCATATGACACAGGTAAGGGCTTCGAAGAAAAAAATATACTTGCTCACTTCAATCTTCGTCGAGGTCGGTGGTGGAACTACTATGCGCGCGGCTCGTGGTTGCTCGCATGCGGTTATCATTCAGCGGCTCACAGGGATTTTGCAGCCGCGATCAAGAAGAGAGACCGTGACACATGGGACGCACGCATGTATGGCATGCATTTCATAGACTACTTTCCACATCGCGAATCTGGGATAGCATTCTACCGTGAGGCCGAGAGCGCACGGGACCCAGCCACGAAGGTGAAGCTGTTCAGAAAGGCAATTTGCCAGCTAAAGATCTCGCTAAGTCAGGAGAAATCCTCAAAAGCAAACTTCTACTTGAATCGCGCGCTCGCTGGTTTTTGGACAACTACGCAGGCAGACTTCACTCCATCCGTGGTAGGGATAGCGAATAGCACAATCGACCGATGGGCGGATCCGCCCACTCTCTATATTAACGGATATACGGCTACGCTTGAGATCCGGGCAAGCGATCGTCAGTCCGGTGTAGCCGAGGTGTGGGTCGATGGCAGGAAGCTATTCATCGAGTCTGCCGATAAGAAATTCTACAAGGACACGGTCGTGCGTGTTGATTCGCGTGACAAGGAGAAGACGGTAGAGGTCTGGGCAGTTGACCTCGCGGGCAACAAAAGTCATCCGACGGTTGTCAGGCTCATCGTGGATACGAATCCTCCTACGGCTGCGATCAGAGCTCACGCGGATGACAAAGTGTTTCTTGGGCGCATCCCCGTGCAAATTGCCGCCGTCGACGACCGAGGTCTGAGAAGTATTCGGGTGGGTGAGCATCCTTCCGACAGCCGTGACTGCGGTGGCCAAACTAAGTGGGAAGGCATCTTCTATGCAAAGCCCGGCGATCGTGATCTGGCCATTGAGATTACCGATCGTGCGGGAAATGTGACTGCCACGAGTGTCACGCTTGAACGTGGACGGCCGACGAGTCGGGGACGTAGTTGGCGCGTCTACAGCGATTGGGCAGCTCTCGCCTACGATCACAGGCTCCGGATCAACCAATTTGATGTCATGCCGCGAAGATCTGTCCGCTGGTTGGAGCGTCCGGCTCAGCTGCGTACTCTCCAAACGTACAGCCTTTGCCCCCAACTGGGGAGTGCAGCTCCGCTGAGACTGGCTTCATACCAGGTTGGGCCCAAGTTGGTGTTCCCAGACCTTCGAAACACAACCGAGGTGCAGACCTCACACGACATGTATCTTCTGCGGGGCGAGATTACAGATGTCGAAGGGCTCAACCTCGAATGGATAAAAGTGGATGGTAGCGAGATCAAAGTAGCGTCCCATGAGGATCGTTTGCCCCTTGGACAACCGCACGTTCGGGGAGCGATAGCGAAAGACGTAAGTGATCGCGTGGTTTTCAGCACATTGCTGCCACTTCCCGATTATGATCAGACTCGATCTGTAAAAGTAGAGGCATCTTTTACTGAGAGAAACACCCCGCTCACTGGACCTGATCTGCTAATGAAGAGAGTGCGGAATTGTGTCTGGGAGCCCGACTCTATCTACAGTATCGCTCTGAGGTACTTGGTCAAGACACCCATGCCTAGGAAGCCTCACGAGCAGCAGAGAAACCCTAAAGTCGCAAGCGTCAGCGAAATGGTGTTGGATGCGGTACGAGCCTGTGGGTGGCATGACCAGAACGACGGCGAGTTCCACAATAGGTTCAACTGCAAGGCCTTGGCCAGTTGGGAAGACGCCCGAGAAGACACAGATCTGGTCATCGACGCTCGGATTAGTGAGTGGCCCGACAGATTTGAGATAAAGCTGCAGATTGTCAACCTTCGCAACTTGGGCAAGCCCCTGTTCAACAAGCCGATTGACATCTTTGGCACTTACGCAGACCCTGAGTTTTGCGTCAGTGGTCTCAGAGCAAAGCTTGAAGAGAAATTTCCGCGCATGACCGGTAAGATACTTGAAACTCAGCGAAGCGGGACGATGACGATGAACCGCGGGGAAAATGACAACACATACTATAACATGGGTTTTGGGGTATATCTGATGCTCGGCTCGGAAGAGAAACCCGATTTTATTAAGCTCTGCGAGGCGCACGTCGAGAACGTCTACTTTGATCAGTCGGATGTGCGGCTAAATGACGACTGCAATTGGAATACAATTACCACTCAACTGAACTATGTTCGCCTGATAAGCAAATGAAGCTGACGCTCGGAAAGGAAATGCTCCCCTAACCTGACGGGCCTTCTCAGCCCTTAATGAATGTCGGAGTTGTCGGTTTACAGGAGCTGCTAATTTCTGTAACTCTTTACATATCTAAGACTTATCTATTGTCGGCCACGCAGACCCCGACACAAAGATGTGATAGGTCGTAGGTTCGAAACGCGCCCTCGCTATGAACCTACGATCCAGATAAAGCACAGGAGAAAATCGCTGTATTCCTGGTTCGTGAGCCTACACATAAACCTAATTTTGCACATTTTGGCCCGATTTTTTCCTTGAACATGCAGCTTCTCTGAGGTAGATTTCTTGTAGCGAGTCAACCTTGATTAGCAGCTTCGGAGCCACAGCGTTCTCGACCCAGTGCGGCGTTAAGAGGCGTCTGTGGGAAAGAAAAACCTGAGAAAATGACCTGTTCATGGCCGCGGCGAAGCATATGGCGTTGTGCCCGAATGGACTCCTACGGTGCAAGGGTCAACAATGGCATGCACACGGAGGGGAAAAAGCTCGCGTATTTTTCCACCGGTGATACTTGTCGTTCGATGGAGAATGAACGAATGAAGACAATTGTCGCGACGGCAATCTGTATGGTTTCATTCATGAGCATGTCATGTGCTAGGAAAAGCCAGAATGCCATACAGGACCTTCCCGAATGGAAAGGCAAGATGATTCAGCAGATGATAAAGGAACTGGGTAGGCCAACAGAAGAGACCTCCTACACGATGGGCCAGGCGCCAACCAAGGGCTGGAACCACGGTATTATTTTTTCGGCATATCCAACAACCAAGTCAGAGAATCAAGGCGTGGTAATTAAGGAATACGCCTGGGAGCAAGGTGACTTCAAGATCAGGGCATGCTGCCACGTAGTCAAGAAAGCATGGCTTGTCATGGGAGCCAAGAAAATCCACAAGAACGTGAAGTTCTGAGGAATATCATCGAACCAGCGGCTATACAGCGAGGTGGTAAACGCGCGTGTGGGCCGCACCATTAGGAGTTATCATGATAAAACACTGCACCATTATTGCCCTTATAATGTTGCTCAATTACCACTCTTGGTGTGGGTCTAAAAACGAATCAACACTTTGGCAAATCCAACACAAGTTAAAATTCCTGTTTCTAAATGGTCATATTCCATAGTGATCCTGTGTGTTGATGAATTAGCTGATTCATCACTAACCAATTTAGGCAAACAAACTGCGAGCGGCAGCAAATTCTTTTCCTTCTGAGCCGGAGGGTCGCCCGTGGCAAAGGTTAAGACAGGAGGCGCCACCTTTAGCAAAGCCGTCGAGCTGGCTGCCAGGGCTTTGTACCAAACCTCCACCATCCTCGACAAATCCTCCTCTATCGCCACTACTGTAGCCTCCTACCAGCGCCGCAAAGATGGTGACCTTGAAATCTTGTGCAATTCTATTTTTTTCTTCATTTCCTTGTCGGTTGGCCCTATCTGTAATTGCCTTCTTGGCGCCAGACATCCAGCATGAGCTCATAGCGTTCCAACGCCATGCCTGTGTAGATGCAATTGCTTGTGCCGAAAATGTAGCCACCACCTGGCATACCGTTCTGTAGCGCGTAGCGTGCCGATTGTACGACATCCTCGTCGGTTCCGGTCTGCAGCGCCGCGCAGTTCACATTGCCAATAAGGCAGACCTTGTCACCGACCCGCCGTTTGACCTCGGCAATATCCACGTGCCCTTGCGGATCGAGGCTATGCAGGGCATGCGGGTTCGCCGATACCAATGCGTCCAGGATCGGCATGATATTGCCGTCGGTGTGCTTGATGACATAGAAACCCATCTCACGATAGCCAGCGACCAGCTGCTTGAGATAGGGAGTGATGAACTCGTCGAACATGGCCGGTGACAGAAAAGGGTTGTCGTTAAAACAGTAGTCCGAGCAAAGACAGAAACAGTCAACCATCCCCCAGTCACGGATCCGTCGGGCTCGCTCCAGGGAATGATCAACGTTGCTCTGAGCTCTGTCCTTCATCTCCTGTGGCCAGTCGTTGAGCTTCATGACGAATTCCATCATGTGATTCCCGTCGGGCAATCCATAGGTGGCATCGCCATGTAGGCTGACAACGTGGTTCATGCCGTCCAACTCGCGGACGTGTTCAATGGATTTCCTGATGTCATCCTCCTGCCAACTGCCCGGCGTGCTGTAGATGGTACCCGACAGTCCGAATCGCCGCACAGTTTCCACGTACAGATCGGCCACATCCATTATGTGGAGGGCCTGTTCCTTCTTGCTCATCTGTTGCCACTGACCATAATGCCGCTGCGATGGATGAATCCGGCCGAAAGCTTCCATCGTCAGGAAAAACTCAAGCTCGAAATGCGGCACGCGTCCTGCGGGTGGTCGGTGTTCCAGGGCAGCGACAAAGAGTTCTCTAGGCGTCATTCACATATTCTCCCTGTTTGGCCAACTGCTGCTTATGTGGTTTCCGTATAACATCCCAAACCTCTTGTTGTTCAAAACGAGTCTATTGGACTTCGAGCATCTTGGCTTCCACGGGCCAGAAAGCGTGTATGTTTCATCTCCTTGCTCTAAACTCCATCCCCGTCAAGCGTCAAAGGAGCCGAACAAGGTCATACACAATTTCTCTCAGGGAAGCCGTAAGCCAAGGTGCCTCGCTATAAGCAAAGTACACGTAACCAACGAAGGCAAGAATTAACCAGAACACATCCCTTTCCTGTAATTTTTGAGACCACCCGACGCACGTGCCAAGCAACTGCGTCCGTGGCTCCTTGCATTTGTCCAGGGCTGAAAACCTGTCCAAAGATTCTCCGCCTATCCTTTTGGCGAGAGTTTATTCCCTGCCCCCCACCGCCATATTTCGACCAGATACTCACTGCGAATTAGAAAATATTCGAAATAACTGCACTCGTCAGCAGGGTATTCTCGCAAAGGAAAAAGCCGAGTGTGATTAACACTCGGCCCGTACAAATGCTGGCTTTAGCTCGCTTTCGTCCGAAAAGGGGTACGTATTACAATCTGCACGCGAAACACACAAGAGGCAAGAGCTTACCCTGGTACCATAACTTGGTGAGATTTGGAAGCCCTTGTGGGTACCTTTCGATAAACTCACCGAACACTGCCAAACTACGCGTGCCCAGCACCATTTCAAATCCTCTTCACCATGAGCGTATATATGTTGTTGCAGCTTAGTCTGTTGACTATCGGAATACTACAAAATCCCCTTGCAAACATCTGCAGGATTGTCGGAGGTAACAACAAGAATGGCCAAGCTAAATACAAATCGATCCAGATTGAGCCGCCAAGATAGCCCTCTTCTACAATCTCAAAGCCCGATGGTGTTATGGAAGCAATATCTTTGAGTTTGAAATGGAAAAGATGACTGCTACCCGAATGACCGAATTGTCGCGATTGCAAAACCCCTCGCGATTCCCGGGTTTTGAAAAGCGAGAATGGTGGTACCTTACTGTAAAGGGATGAACCATTTGGGGTAGTTACCATTATGTAGCCGTTAGGTCTGACAAAATGCGCTATTCTGGTCAAGATATCTTCGGGATATGCACAATGTTCAATGAGCTCTCCTACTACAGCGAAATGGAGACTTTCCGGTTCCATTTCCGACTCCATCTCTTCAATACCTGCACAGATCCAATTAACTCTTCCGAACTCATATTTACACTTTGCATATGAGATGAAGTCGCTATTCCTATCGACTGCTGTAACCCTGAAACCCGATTCAGCCAGAAGCAACGCCAGGTTCCCTTGTGCGCAACCGAAGTCTCCTATATGAATGCTTGAGCCCGTTTCCACACAACGGTGGATAGTTGACAAAATCTTGTCGATGCGATCGTAATAGTTGATTCTAGATCGATGGTGCCTATTTCGGTTATCAATTTCTAATTTGTCGTTTTGAAGAACTTCCCCTGCACCTTTCAGCAAGGACTTATCTAGTACGTTCTCTAACCTATACGCGTCCTTCATCCGTGTGTGCTCCACAATAACATAACGGCCTCTACTGGATCATCTACATAATCGAGTTGGCGTGACCCCCAAAAACTGTACCATTGTGAATTAGAGGGTATCCGATAAAATCAGTAGTTTTTAATGAAAGGGATACCCAAATGAAACGTAAATTTCACACACCAGAACAAATAGTTAAAAAGCTTAGAGAGGCCGATGCAGCAATAGCCTCAGGCAGTACCATCGAGCAGGTTTGCAGACAACTCGAAATCAGCGATGCGACTTACTACAACTGGCGAAAGCAGTACGCGCAGACGAAGGCATTCTCTCAGACGCAATCCAGCACCGTACATCAAGCTCGCCATAAGCCA
>JABXJW010000452.1 GCA_013375395.1 Desulfobacterales bacterium | reverse complement strand
TGCCTTCTTGGACGGGAGAGCTTTCACTTAAGGCCATATCTCGACTTCCTGAAACCATTCTGGGATTATTTCTTGGTATTGGATCTTCCAGACTCCATCCTCCTGCACAAACTCACGGTCGTACTTGCCTTCACCGGCGAAGTATGCTCCAGTGGCCGCATCTTTGGCGTGCCAGTACCAGTAGTGGGTGGACGTCAGTTTGTCGCCTTTGACTTCAAAATAAAAGTTGTATGGGTTATGTCTTCCCTCGTCCCACGACTCGATTATGTCCAAGTATAGATTCCTAACCTCTTCCTTTCCACTGGCATCCCAGCCCCAATCCTTGCAAACAACGTGGGCATCATCAGTGAAGACGCTCATCACCGTATCAATGTCCTTACCATCTACACCAAAACTATAAACAGCAGCGGTATTCAGAGCTTGCTGCACAGGGGACATCTGAGGCGCTGGCACCCGGGCGCACCCCGTAGCCACCAACCCTACTGCCAATAGAGTCCCACATATAACAGCTATCTTCTTCATAAATGCCACCTCCTTCGCTTATCGTTCCTTTACTGCCTAGGAGTGCCCCATTTTCCCCAAAACAAGCTGTCCTGCTTGCATTGAAGCACAACACGGCCTCTAAAAGTGCCCATTACTCAAAAGGCCAAATCTCTCCTGCTTTTGCTGACTACGCACAATCCCTTGTTAACCATGTCCCCGTTTATTTTATCTCAGCGTGTATCCAAACTTGTGGCTTGGTCCATAGGCCCACTGTATCTCATTTGGCTCCACCGCTGCATAGCCTGCCTTGATAATCTTGGCTGTTTCGGCAACCCTTTTACCCAGCATGTCGCATTGTATCTTGGCGACTTTATCTTCCCTTACGGCTTCCAATTCTTCCTTGGTATTAACCGAAAGTACCCCACGGTTGCGGACCATTTCAGCGCATCCCCCAAGGTTGCAGGTTGACCCATATGCCCCGGTGTTACCACCACAAGTCTGTCCTTTTTCAGGACCAACCATGACTACATACATATCATTTTCAATTGCCCATAGCAGTATTTGCTGCACCGCAAGGTTCTGACCTCCATTGGGAAGGCTGCCTTGACAAAGCGCACCCACTACTTTGCACCTTAAGCCTACATGCCCTGCTAAGCTCATCTCGAGAGACATCAGCCTACCCTTGAGGATGTGGAAGTGAGAGCCAGCTGAGTGAAAGTCGGCGTAGGTTCCCACTATGAACCCATCAGCCTCCATCATTTTCATGGCTATCTCGTGGAAATCATCGCGTATGCCAGGACAGGGGTTATCCTTTGGTGCATCTATACACTGATAACACATATTGCACGGCTTTATCTCCTTTCCCGCTAGCGAAATCAACTCTGTCTCCACCCCCGGTAATTCACGAGCCGAGTCCAACGCCCAGTTAACCATAATCTCGGTATTACCATGTCGAGGACTACACGATATTCCCTGTATTTTTACTTTTTCCATCAGTTGACCTCCTCAATAATTTTTCTACCCAAAGAGTCCTTAAATACCTTCTCTCATAGGCATCACCCTCCTATCCGCAAGATTTCTTGCCCCATCCAAACTTATTATTCACATGACTTCTAAAGGGCTATATTCTAAGCCGAGTGATTCAGCGATGACTCTATTGGTGACTTTACCTTCAAACACATTTAGCCAGATCGGAA
>JABXJW010000451.1 GCA_013375395.1 Desulfobacterales bacterium | reverse complement strand
GGGGTTTTCGGGTAGAGAAAACCTTTGGAAAGAGCACTAACTGTTGAGGGTGGGTTGCGGGAAGGATTAAAGTGGTGATAAGGACTTCGATGGGGAAATTGGGGTCCCCATCGAAGATCAGGCTTCGACCAAAGGAAGAAGTCTTGTTAAACTAACCTTTAGCTTTTTGAGTAGCGAGCCCTTTGCCTCCCGCAAGAGCTTTTAGCTCTGAGGAAGGTTTACATAAATATATTTATGTAAAGGCGAGTGGAAAAGGTAGTTGCAAATTAAGAGAGCCCGTCTTGGCTTCTTAGCCAAGTTGACGATAATCTTGATTATCGTTGAAGGGCGGTGGAGTAGGTTAGTGTCCGCAGGACACGAGAAGCCCTGAACGGAGGTCAGTGGCTCCGTGAGGGGACAGTCCTTTAATTACTCCCTCGGTGTGAAGAAAAAAAGTATTCACACCTCGATGAAGAGAGTAGCAAGCTTCCCGCCGTAGGCGGGCCGAGGCGATGCAAAAATTTTTGCTTTGGCGCACTTAGAATGGTGACTGGAAGGTTTGGTTTTGACTTTAAGCGGTGGTAGGGTGCGTGCCCTACCGGCACGGAGCGGAAGGGCCTCCTTCCCTGAGGCAGGATGAATGATTGGGCAAAGATGATGAGAATGTCTGCGAAGGGAAGGAGAAAGACGCAGAAGTGAACGTAGTGAACGCTGGCAGCTCACGAAGTGAGCGGAGGGAGTCCCCTAGGACGGATGTCCTAGGGGGACGATGGGATGGCAAGTAAAGCACCACACTAACAAGACAATGGGAAGGGGGGACTCTCCAAGATACTTGGAGAGATAGGCCACACCGTAGGCGATGCCGAAAAGAGTGTAAAACTAACAAGATGAATCGAAGGTGTGGCCAGAGAGGTTGAGTCCTCTGCCAATGGAGATGGTAGAAAGTCAAGGAGTAGAGGAGCTGAGGTTTGAGCTAATGGAGTAATCCCTCAGCTACTCTACGACGAAAGTGAAGGCAAAGCCTTGGGTGTGAGTAGCTAGGAAAGTGGATTAAGCCTCCGCCTTGCTGAGCCTGGCCTAAAAGCACTAACGACCAGGCGTGTGAAGTTAAGAGCACGTGAGTTGCTAAGCCGAAGGGAGCGATGCACCGTTCACAAAGACACGGGCTAGCCCGTGGGGAAAAAAAGAGGAAGCGATGCAGCGTTCACGAGACCCGAACAAACGCTAGTAGTGAAAGAACGCTATGGTGTGACCGGTGCAGAGCGACTGAGAGGCGTAGGATGAGGCAAAGCCTATGGAGTGAGAAGCTATGGAAGAGAGATAGCAGCCCACTTGCGTGAGTGAGGCTTACGCACTAACAACCTGGTGTAGCTAGAGAGAGAACCTTTTAGGTTCAGCATAGGATGGCTGAGATGCAGACAGAGAGCATGACAGAAAGTTTTTACCTTGACTCTCGTACTAGGTGGACTAAACTTGAGAGTGAGGAAGAGCTTGGAATTTTTTTCAAAAGTTAGAAAAAAATTAATTACAAATTATATTTCGCTCACTCTTCCGAATAGGTGCAGTAGAAAATGCCGAAGGGTGCAATGATGAGTAAACCTGGACCACGTCCTACCTTAGTAACCATCGGACATAGAGTTAGTGAGCTCAATCCACGGATGAAGGACGCTCTCCGCAGAGCTGCCCGGGCTCAGAGCTTGAG
>JABXJW010000450.1 GCA_013375395.1 Desulfobacterales bacterium | reverse complement strand
CCTGCGTTTATCAAAACCAGTTGGGTGAATTTGAAGTTGCCCCAACCAACGCAACCTAAAGGTTGCGGCTACAAGAATCGCTCAATTTAGGTTCTTCACGGTGACAACAACAAATCATGATCCTACATGGCTCAAGACTCTTCTGTGATACGTCTTTCTTCTTTGCCGCTCTCTATCCCAAGGATGTAAACTACAAGAAGGCGGGACACCTGATTGAAGAATCAATCAAAAGGGTGTGATCCCTGTCTTGAATTGCGGGATTTTTAGACAGCCTATGTCCGAAAAGTTGGCCAAGCAGGCGGCAAAAGGTGTTGACCTGAAGACAATTATGGATATAGTAGGAGATAAGACGCATAAGGCGTCCATGAGATACCAACATCCAATTGTTATAGGGAGGGGTGGCCGAGTGGCTGAAGGCGGCGGTCTTGAAAACCGTTTCCCGGAAACGGGACGTGGGTTCGAATCCTACTCCCTCCGCCAGGAAATTCAACAATGGAGAGATGGCCGAGCCGGCTGAAGGCGCTCGCCTGCTAAGCGAGTGTAGGAGGAAACTTCTACCGAGGGTTCGAATCCCTCTCTCTCCGCCAATAGTTTTTTCCATCTGAAATTTGCGGGTGCGTAAGCCTGCGAATCGCGCCCTTTCCCCTTGCTGCGGCACTGGCTTCTCATAATAAGATGGGCGAAATGGCAGAAAAAGGCGCTGATCATTCCCACGTGCTCGTTGTAGATGACGAGGACGCTGTGAGGATCACCATTCAGGAGATCGTCGAGTACGCCGGCTACAGGTGCTCGGCCGCTCCGAGCGTGCAGAAGGCCCTGGAAATATTGGGGCATGAACCTGTGGACGTGGTGATAACGGATATCAGGATGCCTGGAATCGACGGGTTTGAACTGACAGAGATCATAAAGAACAGCTATGACTCCGACGTGATTATCATTACCGGCTACGGCAGACAGTTTTCTTACGAAGAGGCAGTGGAGAAGGGCGCCAGTGACTTCGCGGTAAAGCCGGTGCGTCCCAGAGAGTTGATTGTCAGATTAAGGCGCGTCCTTAGAGAACGCACCCTCCTTGCCGAGCGGAGGCAAATGGAAGAGCGGCTTCGTGAGCTCACCATTACAGATGAGCTTACGAAGCTTTATAATTCGAGGCACTTTTTCAACCAGTTGCAATCCGAGATCGATCGTGCGACTCGATACGAGCACCAGTTGACGCTGTTGCTCGTTGATGTGGACGACTTCAAACAGTACAATGATACTTACGGACATCTGGAGGGGGACAAGGTTCTGGCCAATCTGGGCGAAGTAATTCTGGGCTGCATGCGGAAAAATGACTCGGGCTACCGGTACGGCGGCGATGAGTTTACAGTGATCTTGCCCGAGACTCGCGGCAAGGAGGCCACAAGAGTGGCCGAACGGATCAGGGAGGGGTTTCGGACCATAAAGTTTTCACCCGCACCTGACAAGAATATTTGTACCGCCGTAAGTGTGGGGATCGCCGAATACCGGCCGGGCGAAAGCTTGACGGACTTTGCAAAAAGGGCCGATGAGGCCATGTACGAGGCAAAAAGGCTGGGAGGCGATCAGACGCTTCTGGTGTAAACGTTTGTTTGACGGCTTCGTAAAAAGTCCAACTTCTGCGTTGCGCTGCATCCTTCGTCATTAGAAAAGGAAAGTGCCTAAAGT
>JABXJW010000449.1 GCA_013375395.1 Desulfobacterales bacterium | reverse complement strand
GTTTTGCTCAATCGGATCGGCCAAATCTCACCCAAATCTGAGCGCCAATTCTGCGAAGTTATTTTTGAGCGAGCCCTAAGGAAAATCGTTGGCAATAGCTCTGTGGTGAACGGTTGCGATTCTACAATCCGAAACACGCCCTTGCATTTTCAGTGCTCCGGGCGGCTATTTCCTCGGCAGCGACACCCTTGACTCGCGCGGCCTCCTGCAAAGTGATCTGCACGTGTACGGGCCTTGCAGCCAACTCTTGATACTGAACCGGAGCGTCTGTTTCGAGCAGCAGATTGGAAAGGGGAACGGCCTTTATGGCCTCGGCATGATAGGGGTTGTACAGGAGCGCCGGAGTGGCGGACATATAGTAGCCGTCTGCGGCGATGAGTGGAATCAAGTCGAGGGGGCCGCTGTACCAATGAAAGACCGCCTTTTTTAATCCTGCCTCTTTTACCATGCGGTAGGCGGTTTCGTGGACGTACCGGCAGTGAACGATAACCGGTTTGTCGTGCTTTTCGGCTATGGCAAGGAGTTGTTGAAATACAGCCTTCTGGATCTTCTTTTTTGTCTTCGCCTTGTAGTCCAGGCCGACCTCACCCATGGCCACGCAATTAGGCAGGTTTGTGTCGATGCAGGAGAGTGTCTCCTCGAAATTCTCCGCGTTGAGGCGCCACGGGTGATAGCCGATGGCGGCAAAGACAAACCCGGGATTTCTTCCGGCTATCTCCAATGTCTTCCGGTTGGATGGAATATCCTGTCCTACTGCCACAATAGCCGCAAGCCCCCCATCGCGCGCCTCACTGATCGCCCCCTCCGCATCAGGGAGTTCATCAAGATGTGCGTGCGTGTCTATGACAGGAAGAGATTTTTTCATGCGTCATTTTTGACGGTCTCGTAAAAAGTCCTATTTCCCCTCCCCTGGCGCCCGCCTGCCACTGCGAGGCACGAGCGGGCAGGGGAGGGGATTAAGGGGAGGGGGATGCAACCACCTGAAATGCCTCATTTTTCACCCTCACCCCAACCCTCTCCCGTCAAGGGAGAGGGGGTATTTTCGACTTTTTACGAAGCCGTCATTTTTCGTAGATATATATATGCTCTATCCCCGGCTTGAGAAAAAAGGTGCTCATCCGGACCTTTTCCTCGTTGCGCGAAAAGCTGATCACAAACTTTTTTTCACCAGCAACCCGCTCAAGGCTCTTGATGTCTTTTAGTTCGATGGTCGGGTTGCTGCAAAAAGCCACTTCTACGGCGTGATCCTCCTTTACACCCACCATATCGACCGGACCCTCCGGAAAGCGAGGGTTGCGAAATGCGGGCACAGGCCGGAACCCCTCTGACTTCAAGAATTCATACAGGACGCAGCGGATCATCTCTTTCACGACGACGTTGTTGACATATCCCTTTGGAATCGCCCTGATAGCCTTCAATATCCTTTTCTTGATCTCCTCTTTCATGGCTGCCTCAAATCGCTTTCTTTTTCTCGTTCTTGTTCGTTTGTCACGGAACCGGCTGAAATTACATGCAATGTGCCACCTTGCCCGCATAAGTAAACGCAATTTTTGCGCTTGACAATCCGTATCCGAAAAACCAATATCGTACTAGTCGCGCATGGTCAACCTTGACGGCTTCGTAAAAAGTCCAACTTCTGCGTTGCGCTGCATCCTTCGTCATTAGAAAAGGAAAGTGCCTAAAGTG
>JABXJW010000448.1 GCA_013375395.1 Desulfobacterales bacterium | reverse complement strand
CGAGATTAAGCCCAAAGGACGGTAACTAAAAATGAAGAAAATCTTTGATGTGTTATTAGCCCATAACGAATTCAAAGCAGAAGCTTTCGTCAGAGAGATTGATGGGAAGAAACCGCTTTTCGTCTGCACGATAGCTACGACAGAAACCGCCAAGATTCCAGGAATCTCTGCAGCTGGGAAATATCCCGAGTTCACTGATTACACGCCGCCTGCTGACGCTGAGCTCCTTCTCTTGGGCAAGTGTAAATGCATCGCCGGCGTGCCTGTGACTCCTGACGGGATTCCTACGCCAGCGTTGATAACCATGTCGGCTTTGAGGCTTGCAGATATACCTGTGCTAGTTGCCAGTGGCGGATTGAAAGTGAAACCTCAAATTCCGTTTTTGGATTTGGGCGGAAACCCCGGCAAGGACATAAGAACTGGAAATGCAGTGGACGACGTTGAAGAAGTTATCCAAAGAGCCACTATCGCCGGAGAAAACTTGACTAAAACGGCGGATTACCTTGTAATAGGCGAAAGCATACCTGGCGGCACAACAACAGCGCTGGGCGTCCTGTCAGCTATGGGCGTAAACGCCGAAGGAAAAGTCAGCAGCAGCATGCCAGAAAATCCACACCAGTTAAAGACTGAAACTGTTAGAGCAGGTTTGTCTGCTTCAGGCGAAAGTTTCGGCAGTTTGGCGAAAAACCCCGTTAAAGCTATCTCCTGCCTAGGCGACCCTATGATACCCGCTTTTGCAGGATTGGTCGTTGGCGCTGCTACGCAGGTTCCTGTGTTGATGGCTGGAGGGACTCAGATGAGCGCCGTATTAGCCGTTGTCAACGCGTTGAACGCGGACGTTCTGTGCAACGTGGCTATTGGCACCACGAGATGGGTCATAAGCGACCGTTCATCCGATCTTAAGGGCATAGTTGCTCAGGTGTCTGATGTGCCGATTCTGGCGGCTGACATAGATTTTGGTCCATCTCGATTTGAGGGTCTAAAAGCTTACGAGAAAGGCATTGTGAAGGAAGGCGTCGGGGCTGGAGGCGCTGCCATAGCGGCGATGGCTAAATTAGGCGGTGCTGTAACTAAAGACATGTTGCTTAAGGAAATTGAGAGAAACTATGCTTTGTTAATGGAAACGAAGTGATGAGGCTAAATGCTTAAAGAAGTCAAGAATCTCTTGTCGTTTCTCACCATCATCCCATTGAGCATGGACAAGGATTGCTTGACTGACGCTGCGAAGGCTATGTTCCTTTTTCCATTGGTAGGCGCTTTTATTGGATTGTTGGCTGGACTATTCGGTTGGGTAACTTCTCAGTTTCTTCCCAGTTTAGTCGTCGGAGCATTAGTACTGGGCTTGTTATTGCTAATCACTGGGTTGCATCACACTGATGGCTTGTTGGATTTCGGCGACGGAGTCATGGCTCAAGGCTCAGCGGAAAGAAAAATCAAAATCATGCACGACCAATTGACTGGTGCAGGCGGCTTATCATTGGGAATAATGACTTTCTTGATCACCGCCCTCTCTATCGCTGAACTAAATACGGACATTATCATCCAAGGCTTAATAGTAGTTGAGGTTTCAGCAAAACTCTCCATGGTTATCGGAGCTTGGGCTGGAAAAGCCGTTCACAAGGGAATGAGCTCTTCTTTCCTAGAAGCCATGCACGGCAAGAAAGGCACTGCCCGTTTGATCGTTGCCTTA
>JABXJW010000098.1 GCA_013375395.1 Desulfobacterales bacterium | reverse complement strand
TAAACCGCTTCGGAGCCGCCCTAAACTGCACCAGAAAACACGTGATGGGTGGCGTCTATACAATAGAAGGCGTTAAGAACGTCATAAAGATGGCCGAAATCGTTGCCGGATCCCCCAAAAAGCTCAGGGATCGGCCTTTTGTATCGATGGTGACGTGCCTCATCAGCCCTTTCAAACTGGACGAGCACTACGCTCAGCTCACCATGGAAGCGGCTCGCAACCAAATTCCTGTGGTCGTGCCTACAGAGCCTCTTTGCGGCGCCACGGCCCCCGTCACCTTGGCCGGCAACTTGGTGGTGCAAAATGTAGATACCCTGGCAGGCGTCATGCTGGCCCAGCTTACCAATCCGGGCGCTCCTACTCTGTATGGTTGCATTTCTTCCATTACGGACCTGCGCGACATGAAATACCTTTCGGGTGCGGTGGAGATGGGCCTGATGAACGCGGCCGCGGCCCAAATGGCCCAGTTTTACCTGCTTCCATACTACGCAACCGCAGGGATGTCGGATTCCAAGGTAAACGATGCACAGTCAGGGTATGAATCTGCCATCACCAGCCTGATGGTTGCTCTGGCCGGAGGAAACCTCATCCATGACGCAGCCGGATTTTTGGAATTCTGTATGACGGCATCTTACGACAAGCTGGTCATTGACAACGAAATCATCGGTATGGTCATGCGGGCCGTGGAAGGCATTCGAGTGGATGATGAGACTCTGGCCTTTGATTTGATCAAGAAGACAGGGCCGGGTGGACATTTTGTATCTGCGCGCCACACACGGCGCCATATGCGCTCAGAGCAATATATGCCGCAGTTAAGCGACCGGGAGAATCGTGGTAAGTGGAAGTCAGAGGGCGCAAAAGATACGGCGGCGAGGGCTACTGAAAGAGCGCTTGAGATTCTTGGCAAGCCGAGGCAGCCGGCGATTCCGTCAGACATCAGAGAAGAGATAAAAAGAGAGATCCCAGGATTGCGGTCCTTTGTCATGGATTAAACTCTGACGGCTTCGTAAAAAGTCCAACTTCTGTGTTGCGCTGCATCCTTCGTCACTGCGGCGTACCATAAGTACGCCTCATTCCTCAGGATTGCGCCTGACGGCTTAAAAAGAGGTTCGCGCCTTGAATTTGGAGCTTTTTACTTTGCCGTCTAATTTGGACTTTTTACGAGTTCATCAAGTCTGAGGAACCTGGCGTGATTATTATTGGAGAAAAGATCAATGCCAGCCTAGCCGGCATTAAGACGATCATAGAAAAACGGGATGAGGCCGGACTGCTGGAACTGGCAACAACTCAGTCCTCTGCTGGCGCTGGCTTTATCGACGTGAATGTGGGCACGGGGCTGGGATCCCGCGAGGATGAGATCCTCTGGATGCAATGGGCCATTAAGACGATCCAGGAGCAGGTTGATACCCCCATTTGTATCGACAGTGCGGATCCTACAGTTCTGGAAGCAGGGTTAAGGATACGAAACGGAAGGCCAAGCCTCATTAACTCGACCAAGGCTGAGGAGAAGAGTCTGGCACAGGTGCTCCCGTTGGCCAGTCAGTATGAGAGTTCACTGGTAGGTCTTGCAGTGGACGAGGCGGGCATCCCGAAAACTGTTGAAGGGCGTCTCCGAGCCTGTGAAAAGATAGCGGCCGCTTGTCAAAAGCACGGGGTGTCCCTGGAGAACGTATACTTTGATCCCCTGGTTTTGCCGGTTAGCACGGATGTCAAACAGGGATTGGTCACGCTTAACACCATTGTCGAGATCAAAAAGCAATTCCCGGAGGCCAAGACTGCAATGGGACTTTCCAACGTGTCATACGGCCTGCCAGGCCGGTCCAGACTCAACATAGCTTTCCTGCATATGGCCATCTGTGCCGGTTTGGATGCAGCTATCTTGGATCCGCTGGATGAAACCCTAATGGCTGCAGTGAAGACTGCTGAAGTCTTGACCGGCAGAGATCGGCATTGCCGGCGCTACACTCGGGCCTTTCGAAAATGCGTGGAATTGGAAAGGGGCGATGAACGATGAGCGAACAGCAGCTCATAGAAAAGATTACCTTCAATGTCATACAGGGACGGGTTTTGGCTGAGGATGAGGGCTTTGATGAGGGGCTTGAGGGGCAACCCGCGGTCACGGAACTGGTGGAAGAGGCCCTTGAGCAAGGAATCAGCTCGAAAACGATCGTCCTGGACGGCCTGACTGCAGCCATGGAGGTGGTTGGGGAAAAATTTGATCAGGGAGCGTACCTGATCCCGGATATGCTCGCTTCAGCCGAGTGCGTAGGAGCTGCCATGGATATTCTGTCTCCTCATCTTGAGAAGGTGGGCATGGAAAGCAAGGGCAAGTTTGTCATTGCCACCGTGGCAGGCGATCTGCACGACATCGGCAAAAACATTGTCTCGATTATGCTCAAGGGCGCAGGGTATGAAGTTGTCGACCTTGGCACCGATGTCTACGCTGACAGCATCATACAGGCTGTGAAAGACCACAAAGCTCAATTCGTGGGGCTTTCAGCACTTCTGACAACTACCATGCGGGTGATGGGAGAAGTCATCGTAAAGCTCGATGAAGCAGGGCTTCGCGATGAGGTTAAGGTGCTTATCGGCGGCGCCCCAACCTCTCAGGAGTTTGCCGATGAGATAGGAGCCGATTTTTACTGTAAGGATGCCTTTGAAGCGATTGCTGTGTTGAGCAACGGCCACGGGCAGGGATAAGGAGGGTTCGTGAACCCAGAGCAAGTGGAAAGGTCTGGGGCCCTGCTGGGCCAGGACACTGTCAACATGCTCCTTCAAGCCCACCAGGATGCCTTATGGATCTTGGAAAACCTTGGTGTCGGCTGCAACCAGCCGCAGATACAGGAGGTTTTTCGGAAATTTGAGGCCGATGGCTTGGCCGTGGTTTATGAAGACCGTGCATATGTGACTTCCAAGCTCGTTGAGCAGTGCCTGGAGACCGTTCCCGGTGTGGCTGACTTCTTTGTGCCTATGAATAGCTTTTTCATCGGAGGCACAGCCCCCTATGTCTATGATGACAAGGCCGGGCAGGGGGGCCTTATGCCTACGGCCGAGCATGTGATCCGGATTGCCAAGATCGCCGAACAAAGTCCCGTGGTGGCCGGCATGGGCAGGGGGGTTAAACTCAAGGACGAAGTCCAGCAGATGGATATCATGGCCGAGTATTGCAGCAAGCCGATTTATTTTGCCGTCACGTCGGATGCCGCCTTGTCCAGGGCCAGGCAGATCTATGAAGTAAGAAAGAACATTATGATCGTGTTTTGTCTTACCCGCGCTCCCTTACAAGTGAATGAAAACTTTTCAGAGAATTTTGTGAAAGTGGCAAAAGCCGGATTGCCCGTCTTTATTTCAGCTATGCCCATGGCCGGCATCAGCGCCCCATACTGTTACAACGGGGTTCTGGCCATGGCGCATGCAGAGGTGCTGTTCGGCATCTGTGCCGCACAGTTGCTGAATCCCGGCGTACGGTGCATACACGCCGGATTCCCGACCGTCGCAGATCCCAGGATCGAATACAATCCCAATTATGGCCTGATCAGCCACAATCTCTTGAACATCCTCATGGCCCATCTAAATCTCATGCTGGATCTGCCTACATTCCAAAGTGGGGGTACCACTCACGAAGAGCACCCCACGGAGCGCGCCTATGCAGATGCAAGGATGGGCCAGGCCCTGTGCCTGAAATACGGATTTCACATGATCCGACACCCCTTTGCCTTTCTACGCTACCTCATCGATTTCTCATTTGCCAAACTGGAAAAGGCCATTCGTATCGCAGAGGAGGTTAGTGCCGATGATGCCCCTGAAGTGGAGATGCCCTCCTATGATGAAGGGGGGATGGAATCGATCAAACGCAACGGTGTGGGCATGTACATGGAAGATCCGCTGACTACGGCCAATCTGGGAAAAATCTTTGTTACATAAAACCAGTAGTGTCCAAGATAATTCCATCTCTATCGAGGTGGCCATGCGTCCAAACTGAAGCATGACATGACAGGTTGAATTCATTGGAGTATTGGAGTACTGGAGTGTTGGCAATTCTTTTTCCCCATCACTCCATTACTCCAAGGTCCCATGCTGGATAAATACCGTTTTCATCAATGCTCATGGCATGTTTAAGCGACTTCGATCATTTGTTTTGGACAAGAGTAACGTGGGAGCGGCTTTCAAGCCGCGACTAACGGAATGTCAGTTTACCGCAAGTTGTCGTGGCTAAAAGCCACTCCCACAACAAAAGCAATTGGAATCTCTAAGATTGAGTTAATGACATTGACGTTAAAACATACCAACTGATTCGGAGGGTAGAACAATGGCAAGTATAGCTGGAATCATATCGCAGCACGGAAAAATCGAAGCCGATACGACAAAACAATTGGGCAGGATGCTCAAGCTGATGCGTCATCGGGGCCCGGACAACAGCGTTGTCCGCTCGCTGGCCGACAAGAGGGGCTCGGTGGGCGCCAATGAAGTCAATCTAACTCCCAGCAAGACTTGTTGCACGGCCCTGAGGGAACCGCCGTACCTTCTTTTCGATGGGGAGCTTTATAATGAGAGGCCTCAAGGCCAAAGTGACATAGATCTTTTTAAGGAATACTATGACAAGTATGAGAGGGATTGCTTTAAACACCTGGACGGGAGTTTCACCTGCGCCGTTGTGGAGAAGGATGAAGAAGTCATCCTGGCACGGGATCATGTGGGCGCCAGACCACTATTCTTCGGCTCGGACAACAGCGTATTCTACTTTAGTTCGGAGATGAAGGGGTTAATAGATCATGTCCAGTTCAACATTCAGGAGCTTCCTCCCGGACATATATACAGCACTAAGAAAGGAATGGAACAGTTTGAGCCGTTTGCACCTGAAGTGCCAGAGCTTGGGGACCTGAATGAGACAGTTCGCACCCTGAGAGAACTTGTCATAGACGCGGTGAAAAAGAGAATGAACGGTGTGGGAGGTGTCTCGTTGAGCGGCGGCCTGGATAGTTCCCTTGTCGCGGCTATAGCCAAAGAATCTAATCCGAATCTGAAACTGTTTACCGGCGCCATAGAAAAAGCGCCGGGCCCGGACCTCGAAAACGCCAAGTTGATGGCCGATTTTTTGGGCCTGGAACACCATATCTGCCTAATTTCAGAATCAGACATTACCGATTTCCTTGCCGGCGCTGTGTGGCATCTGGAGAGTTTTGATGAAGACTGTATATCCGGTATTATTTCCAACTACTATGTTTCCAGAATCGCAAAAAAGCATACCAGTTGTGTCCTGGTTGGTGAGGGCGCTGATGAATTGTTCGGGGGGTACCGGATGGTCCTGAAAAATCCCAAAGTAACGAGCGACGAACAAAGAGAGCGGCTGGCTCAAAGGTTGCTGGACATAGCGTACAATACGGCACTCAGACGCCTGGATCGGGCATGGATGGCAAATGCCGTAAATTACAGGACGCCTTTCCTGGACCCGAGAGTGGTGGCTTTCAGTCAGAAGATCCCCATGGAATGGAAGATTTATGGGGAAAAGCAGGTGGAAAAGTTTATTCTAAGAGAAGCATTTAGAGACATGCTCCCTGAAAAGATTGCCAATCGCGAAAAACTGAGATTTGCCATGGGAGTGGGTACCGATGACGTGATGGATGAGCTGATTGCGCAGAAAATCGATCCCAAAGAGATAGAAAAGCGGCCCAAGGCAGCGTACGGCCTGCCGTTTGCCTCTTTCAAAGAACTCTATTATTATGATGATTTTTTGCGACTTTTCCCTCCTTCGTATGAAAAACAGACTGTCCGGTGGGACCCTTTCAAGTAACGGGAGAAAATATGGACTTTGAAGATAGTGATCTTCTGGACAAGATACATCATGACGCGCTTCGTATCCTGGAGGAGGTGGGAGTGAAGTGCGCTTCTTCGGAAGTAAGACGGATCTTCGAGGATACGGGCCTTGCCGCCTTTGATGAAACCACCGGACATATTCATGTCCTGGCCCCGTTAGTGGAGCAGGCTATTAACATGGCGCCCAAAAGAGATCAGTACTGGGTGGGAGAAAACGCCTTTGGAGTTGGAGGCACCGCCCCCTTCGTATATGACGACGACACGGGTGAACTCATACTGCCCGGGTTTGAACATCTCGTCAAGATAGCAAAAATCGTGAACCAAACCGATGTTATCGACTTTATGGCCAGGGGGGTTTTGATCAGGAATCAAGAGGTCAAGGTGATAGACACGATTGTCGAGCACTGCCGCAAACCGATCTACGTGGCCGCTGTGACCGAGGCGGGCATTGCCAGGGCCCGGCAAGTCAATGAGAGCAGAGGAAATCTCACTGTCCAGTTCTCGATCATAAACAGTCCGTTAAACGTTATCGAAGGCATGGTTGATCCTTTCCTGTCATGTGTGCGCAAAGGCATCCCGATCTATGTTTCAACCATGCCCATGGCAGGGCTTTCCGCCCCATATTCCATGTCCGGTCTCTTGACCCTGACCCACGCCGAAGCCCTCTTCGGCATCACCCTGACCCAACTCGTGAACCCGGGCCTCATGGTAGTCCATGCAGGGCTTCCCTCCATCGCCAACATCCGGAAAAACTATGCCGTGGATCTCGGGCTTGTCTCGCACAACATAGCCAACCTCCTTGCGGAAAAGGTGAACGAGAGGCTGGGAATTCCCTCCATCCAGACGGCATGCACCACCAGTGAGGACAAGCCGAATAAGCAGGCCGAAGGGGATGCGATTAGCGGCTATGCACTCATGAAAAAATACGGATTTCACCAGATGCGGCATGCCTTTGGTTTCCTGAAGGAACTCATTTCTTTTTCCATAGCCAAGCTGGAAAGACATATTGTCCTGTGCCGGGAGACCGGTCCGGACCAGTCGCCTGAATGCGAGATTGAGCCCTACGACCCGGAGGCCCTGGAAGCCATCAAGCGTAACGGAAGCCAGGCAAATTACATGCGAGACGATCACACATTGAAAAACACGGGAAGGTCCTTTGCGTACTAATAAAGAATCCACGCCCAGAGAGGCCGTGGCTCCCCTGGAAGTGGGCCAAAAGCGTCCCCGCAATGTGGGCGGAGTATTGGAGTACTCCAACATTCCCCGCTAAACGGACTGACTGAGCCAATTGACTGTGACCCCGCCGACAGGACGGGGTTTTACAGGATGAAATAGATAACTTGAGAGTCCAAAGTTCTCGGAAACACGCCGTTAAGTCCCCCTTTTTTAAAGGGGGATTTAGGGGGATTTCAGGAAGTTGCGCAAAAATCCCCCCTAACCCCCTTTAGGAAAGGGGGGGATTAGCTGCTAATAATTTCAGGTAATTATGCGAACTTTAGACTGACCAGTAGATAAGGAGCCGGCGAGAAATGAAAGTCACAATTTACCAGACGCATCCAATACGGTTTGATCTCAAAGCGAATCTGGATGAGGTTATTGATAAGATTCGCCTGGGCCGAGAAAAGGGGGCCGAACTGATCGTATTCCCAGAGTTGGCCCTGACAGGCTATTTTGTCGGGCAGAGGTACCATGAAGTGGCTCTCAGGCTGGATTCCGGAGAAATCAAGAAACTGGCGTCAGCCACAAAGGGGACAGCGGCCGTGGTGGGTTTTATTGAAGAATCCCCTTCCATGAATTTTTACAACTCGGCTCTCGTGGCCGCGGACGGAGAAGTTCTCTTTGCCTACCGCAAGCTCAATCTCCCCAATTATGGTGTGTTTGAGGAACGAAAATACTTCTCTCCAGGAAAGCATATTCGTGTCTTCAAACTCAGGGACTTCACTGTCGCTATATTCATTTGTAATGACCTGTGGCATCCTTCGCTACCTTATCTCGGTGTGTGCCAGAAGGCCGATATCTTTGTAAGCATATTCAGTTCATCACGGGGTTCCATGGGCAGTGAATTCAGCAACGTCGAGAGCTGGGGAGTCATCAATACGTTTTACTCCCGGGTTTTTGGTATTTACAACATCTGCGCAAACCGTGTGGGCGAGGAAAGTTTTGATGAAAGACGGGCTGTCCCGGACGCACCATCGAGCCCAGCAGAAGCGAGCAAAGAAAGGCCCCTGGCGTTCCGGAAGATAATTTACCGCTTCTGGGGGGGTAGTGAAATCATCAATCCGTTTGGCCAACCAATTGCCAAGGCCACCCTTTACGAACCTGACGAAATCTCCGGAGAGGTTTCCAGGGATTTGCTCCGTCAAAAAAGAATATTGCTGCCATACTTGAGAAATGACGATCCCAATTTTACTCATCGCGAGCTTCAGCGCATTTTGTATGAAAAGAAACACTTCGATTAAGTTACTGAGCGGCACGGAGATTATGACGGACAAATTCTGCATACGGTTTCCAGCATCTACGGCAGGTTGCAAATCACAGGACGAAGAATACTGTATCGTTGATCTGGACGGGCAGGAACGCAGGATTAGATTCCATGACTATGGCGAAATCTATGACATTCCGGGCTTATACGAGTATCTATTCTATGAAAAACTTAAGTGTACGTCGCCGGAAGTGGTTGCCGGTTTACTGGTTGGTGCGATCGGCAAGTCCTCAGTCCGTATCTCTGAGCTAGACGTGCTTGACGTGGGTGCTGGGAACGGAATCGTTGGTGAGCTTCTCAGGCAGCACGGGATAAATTCGATTGTCGGCATTGACATAATTGCCGAAGCTGCGGAAGCGACACGACGTGACCGGCCCGCAGTATATGACGAATATCACGTAGAAGACCTGCAGAATTTGTCCTCAGATGCAAGAAGTAACCTGGAAGCGAAGGGCTTTAACTGTCTGATTTCGGTGGGCGCCTTGGGATATGGTGATATCCCTGCCGGGGCCTTTGCAAATGCCTATAACCTCATCACTGACGGCGGCTGGATAGCTTTTAATATTAACGCCGGCTTCCTTGAGAAAGGCGATTCAACAGGTTTTGCTCAGCTTATCGGACGCATGGTTGACAGTGGCGTCTTGAAAGTCATTGCCGAACATCAATACTGCCACAGACTTTCGGTGAATGGCAGGCCGCTGTCTTACATGGCGGTTATTGGAATAAAAGAGAGGTCTGTCCCGGAAGATTTCCTTTCATAAAGAAGATTGCAAAAGCTCTGCCGACTCTGTTATGGGTATCAATACCGGACTTGTAAGTCTTGGAAGTCCTATCGGCCGCTGACGGCCGTCCATCTTGGGCACATACGACCTGCCAACCGGCTTGGCACGGTATGCGCCTTGCTTCAGACGGCCGGAAGTATCCGAAGGCTTTCCCGCGAACCTTACCCACCGTGTTCGGATCGAAGCCTCCCGGCTACAGCCCGTATTCCTTAATCCTGTACTGAAGGGTCCTGAGGGAGATGCCGAGAGTTTGTGCAGCCTTTCTACGATTTCCTCCTTCCTCGGCGAGGACCTTCCGGATAGTCTCGCGTTCGCGTCTTTGCAGCAGCCCCTCTCCCGTATGCGGAGGTTCTGCGGGATTTTCAAGATTCAGGTGAATGGCATCAATCTTTCTGCCTGAAAGGATAATCGCCCGCTCAATTACATTCCGAAGTTCACGTATGTTTCCCGGCCAGCCGTATTCAAGAAGGGCCGATTTTGCCGCAGGAGTGATCCCGTCTGCCTTTTTGCCAAAGGTGGCGGCAAATTTTTTGGCAAAAAATTCCACAAGGGGCACTATCGCCTCGCGCCGTTCTACAAGACTCGGAAGTCTGATCGGAAAAACGTTTAGCCGATAGAATAGATCCTCCCTGAACCGGCAGGACGAGACCTCGGCTGTCAGGTCTTTGTTCGTTGCCGATATGACCCGCACATCAACAGATATCGATTTCATGCCTCCGACCCGTTCGAACTCCCGTTCCTGCAGCACCCTGAGAAGCTTCACCTGGACTGAAGGGGGGACCTCTCCGATTTCGTCCAGGAACAGCGTGCCGCCGTCGGCCAGTTCAAATCTGCCTTTTCGTGCGGCAACGGCCCCGGTGAATGCCCCCCGTTCATGCCCGAAGAGCTCGCTTTCCAGGAGTGTTTCTGCCAGGGCCGCGCAATGAACAGCCACAAACGGCTTGTTCTGTCGAGGGCTCATTTGATGGATCGCCCGGGCCACGAGTTCCTTTCCTGTTCCGCTGGGCCCGCTGATGAGCACGGTTGCGGGAGTGGGGGCGACTTCCTGTGCCATTCGGTATACCTGTTGCATTTTTTCTCCCAGAAAGATCATCTCCACTGGAGGAAATTGTCTTCCCAGTTCTTCGGCGAGAAGGGAGATGGTTTGTTCTGCCTCGGCTTCCCGCAAAACCCGCCTTATCACGTGGCGAAGCTCATCCGGGTTGTGAAAAGGCTTGGTCAAATAATCAGAGGCCCCCGCTTTCATCGCTTCCACGGCATTTCCGATGGATCCGAACGCGGTAATGACAACCCACTTGGTATCAGGTCTTGCTTCCTTGCCCGCCTGCATCAGGTCGAGCCCGGACAGATCAGGCATTCGCAAGTCCGTAATGACCAGGTCAAACTCCGTGTCCAAAAACCTTGCCAAGCCTTCTTTGCCGCTCCCTGCCTCCTCCGTATGGTGTCCTTCTTCCATGAGAACAGTGGAAAGGAAGGAGCGCATCAAAGCATCATCATCTACAATAAGGATGTATCTACCCATCTTGGCCTTCTCCGTTCTTTTTTTACGCTCACTTGAACGCGAGTTTTACCCCGTAGGAAAGATCCTTATGAATTCACTGCGGCAATATGGCCGGCGCTATCAGTTGCTTCACGGATTTTGAGATTCCACGTGGACTTCCAACTGGGTTTACACGGATTAAAATTTGATCGCCGTTGAAGCGGCAATCTTTTCAAAAAGCCAAATTGTTAAACTTCTCCTTTTGGAAGCTGGATGGTCAGCACGGCCCCGGTTCTCCCCTCCCGGTTGGCAAGATTGATCCTGCCTCCCATCCCCTCCACTACCTTTTTTGAATATGCCAGCCCCAGGCCGGTGCCATCCGTCTTTGTAGTGTGAAAAGGGGTAAATAGCCGTGGTATCTCCTCTGCGGGAATTCCCTGGCCTGTATCCTCGATCCGGATTGTAACCCATCTTCCATCCGGATACACCGAGATTCTCAGACTCCCATCATCTTTTGCGGCCTGGATGGCGTTGCGAATGCCGTTTAAAAGGACTCGATGCAACTTCTCTTTGTCGGCCATAGCCCGTGTCGGCGGTTTTTTCTCCAGCTCCAGCGTCCCTCTCCAATCAAGAACCGCCGAATCGATCGTTTCTCGAACCAGACTCATTGGGTCTAATCGTTCGATATAATAGGTCTCCTTGCGGGAAAAAAGGAGAAGGTCGCCTACCAGCGATTCTATGCGCTCAACTCCCCGCAGCACAACCGAAAGCCCGGCTTTTTTAGGGTCCGGTTTTTCGAGTTTTTCGTCCACCCACTGGACATAACCTTTTATGCTCCCCATGGCATTTCGTATTTCGTGCGCAAGTACGGCCGTCATCTGCCCGATGAGGGCCAACCGATTCTGACGTTCCAACTCCTGTTGGAGCCGGAGATGGCGGGCAAATACCCGATCAAGCATGATCCCAACCGTCCACAGAAGGGCCAATATACCCCCCACGGTCCACCACATCCTGCGCGCGCCGGCAACAATGCGGTCCGCAGGTACGGTGTGCAGAACAATGCGGAGCAGTTTGGCAGTACCATCGGGCTGATGAAGGATGTGGTTGAACTTGTATGCGGGCAGCCCGGTTCCGAGCTTGACCCTTCGCCCTGATGCCCTTGCCGATGGCCACTTTCGATTGCTCTCGTCTGAAAGATAAGATCCGACCAGGCGCGGGTTCGTGTGGAACAGGACCTTGCCGTCTTTTCCGGCGATCAAGGCATAGGCCACCACCCGATCGGAGAAGACTCCCCTGATTTCGTCAACGGCCATGTTGCCGCTTGCATGCAGAGCGCTTTCCGCAGAAGCGGACAGAGCCAGGGCCGTGCTCTCCAGGGCTTGTGTGGCCTGGATTTGGGCTGAACGGAAGTTTTGGGCTGTTGTATAGAGTATGGCGGCAGAGGAAATGAGCAAGAATATGGCAAGACTTGCTCTCAGGACAGTGGGGAGATAGAGCCTCTTCAAGCCTCTTGCTATATTCGGCATTGGAATAAAGTATCTCCAACCTATGGTAACCGCACATGCCACCTCACACACGGATTGCATCGAAAAAAACAGTAAGATGGCAAGTAAGATGGTCTCGTAAAAAGTCCAAATTAGACGGCAAAGTAAAAAGCTCCAAATTCAAGGCGCGCACCCGTTTTCAAGCCGCCAGGCGCAAATCCTGCGGAATGAGGCGTAGGCCATTGAATATTGTCGATTGATGATTGAGAAACTTGTGCTGTTAAAGGCGGAGG
>JABXJW010000447.1 GCA_013375395.1 Desulfobacterales bacterium | reverse complement strand
TTTTCAGTCGCAACCTAGCGCCTTCGTTTAACGCCGTATATCCTCTCAATCTTCTCCCTCCATTTCTCCACGGGAACAAAAGTCTCAAACAACCTCGAATGTTCAGCCTTTATCTCGTCCGGCAACCAATCTAGGTAATAGGCGGTACTCTGCAAGTGTTTATGACCCAGTTGCTTCTGTAGCAACCTGATGTTGCCCCCCTTCCGCAGCCAGGTTGTAGCAAAACAATGCCTCAGCAGTAAGGGACAAACTGGTTTCGGCTTCTTCACGCCAGCCCTCACGGCCGTCCTCGTCACCACATGATACACAATATACCTGGTGATCGCGGAGCCGTCCTCGCGGACCACTAAAGGCCCTTCCGACCTCAGATCCACATACTCCGCCATCAACCGCAACGTGTCCTTGTCAACAGCCGCATAACGCGGGCCAGCCCTATGTCCCCACGGAATGTAGATCCAGCCACCCACCGGATCCACATGCTCCACGCGAGCGTCCGCAACTTCATGACCTCGCATCCCAACGAAAAGACAGAGACGAATGACAAGGCGATCTCTAAGGGTCCTTGAAGCCTTCTCAACCTTCAGGCCCTCCTCCCACCGTAGAAGAACAGCCACTCTAAACCAGCAGTTATAATGGTTGTTCTCCCTTATAGCGGGTTTGTTTTTGGTTGCCATGGCCCAGTTCATAAAAACTGAGCCCCCTTCCGCGTTGCGCTTCAATCCTCCTCCGCCTCCAGCCGCTTCACCCTCTCCTTAATATCCACTTTGAGGACATCTCCGACTTTGATGTCGTAGTTGCGTACCATGATTTTGTCGAGTGTGATGTAGTGGAGGCGTCTAGTCGTTTTCACGCGGTATAAACTAACGATGCCGATTTTCTGTGTTTCCATTTTAAGTGTCTCCTGTATATATTCTACGCTTAGCAACACATATAAAGCTTATGTAATAAGTGTCCACATAGTGTTTTTGTGTGAGTTCACACCTTTTAGCGTGAGTTACCCTAGGGGGTTTACTCATTATTGTTAAGGGGTCTACTCATTATTGGGAGTGTGCCCATACAGACAACGTTAAATTACGTCGGCCCTACAACTAGTTACCAGGTATAGACCTTGCCAGAATTAAGACAAATTCCTATTGAAACAATCTCAATTCCCGCGGTGAGGGTAAGCAGCATTTTAAACGACGAGCAAAAAGCGTTCATGGCGTCAACCGTGAAGCAGATCGGCGTCGTGCAAGACATCGTTGTGAGGACCACGGGCATCGATCAGTACGAGCTAGTCGCCGGAAATAGAGTATGCGAGGGGCAAATCTTCTCATCTGAAGGTGTCTCCCATCCCCTCGAGAAGTCCAAACCAAACTGACTGTCTCTAACGGAGAGAGCCGGCTCGCTGAATTAGTAAAACAAGGACACTCGGAAGTTCAAGTTAAAGTCGTAGATGTCGATTCTAAACTCGGGCTCATAATGAATATTGTGGAGAACGTCGCGCGCGGAAGCTACGATTATGTGAGTGTGAGCCGGGCGATCCGGCGACTACGCGAACTGGGTGTGACGATGGATGAGCTCGAAAAGATGTTCCCATGGCGTAAAAGGTGGATCACCTTTGTGGAGAGCCTCCAGGATCTACCGGAAGACGTGACGGCGGCGCTCCAAGCCGGCGAGTTAACGCCCACACACATACAACTCGCTTTACAGTTGC
>JABXJW010000446.1 GCA_013375395.1 Desulfobacterales bacterium | reverse complement strand
CGTATGTGTCCATAGTCGCTATTATGCTGTCTCCGATAATTGCACGTCCTCCATAGTGGGCTGAACGGAACAAACCATCTGCTCTCCATATTTCCTCTCCGGTTTCCACGTCTAGGCAGTAGAATGGTGCACCACGTGGTTTGGGATCCATGGGAGAGTGCTCTAAATGGCCCAGGTAGATTTTTCCGTCGGTAATGAACACCATGTGGCTCCACCAATTATTGGCCCACAAGATTTCGTTGTAGGCGTCTTCTGCTTCGTAGGTCCACAAGAGCTTGCCTGTCGTGACATCGTAAGCGTGCACTACTCCGCCTATGCCCACTGAGAAGAGCTTGCCATAAGCGATTTCGGTACGTGTCATGTAGAACCTGTCCAAATACGGCTGTGACGCAGTTGGACCCCATAGTAGCTTCCCTGTGTCGAGACTGAAGCCATAATATTGTCTGAGCTCTCGTACAAATATGACTCCAACTCTATCTTCTAAACTCCAAGCCGCCCAGCGTGTGCCTTGGTCTGTAGGTTGGTTCCAAGTTGTGTGGTACAGCAGCTCCCCTTCGCTCCCTGGTGCCGTGCTTATGCTCCACAGCTCGAGGGGATCAGACATGACGCTCGCCATGTCACCGATATTCGCACCGATTATTCTATCCTCAAGAGTCTTGATGCTCACCTCTGGTAAGCCCGTGGGTATTGTCACGTTCCATTCTATCCCGAGTGTAGCGTCGAGAGTTCGATGATGAACAGAACTACCCCAACTACCGCCTGAGGAGCCAACTCTGCTGGAGTTCCACATAGTCATCCAGCCCTCCTCTAGGTTAAGCGTGTATCTGTAGATTTCACCTTTTGGACCATATATGTTGGTGCCAGAAGGCACGTTCGTCATGGTATACACCCACTCGCCGGTGAAGGTGTCATACGCATTCCAAGTGCTGGCGGGAGCATAAGGGCGAGGCGCAACAGTTTCCCACAGGTAATCGAAAACGCCGTGAAAGTTGTATGAGTCCCAATAGAATGTTTGACCAAACGCTAGCCTAGTGTTGTTTCTGAACCATAACTCTTCTCCGGTACGTAGATCTACTGCAACAATTCCCTGCTGAATCTCTATGGGCACATCTCCGAAAGTCACTGCGTATCTATTGTAGAAAAGTATTCCGCCGATGATAACTGACGACGCAAATTTGCCTTCGTACGCATCTCCACATTCAAAGCCTTGAGGGCCAAGCTCTCCTCCGACGAGGCCTCCCATTGTTATCGGCTTTGCCCACAGTATGTGAGCAGTCTCTGGCCCCTCATTGTAAGGAGCAAACCGATTATCAGGAACGGTCAGCCAGTTTCCTGCAATCGTTGACCATTCTCTAATCTGCGCGTCTATTGGACGTGTCCAGTATTCTGTTGGAAGCTGAAAGCCTGGATAAAGCGGTAATTGCTCCTCTTGTACAACAAGCTCGAGTATTTCGCTGTCGCTGGCTTTATACAATATAGGACCGAATAGGGCGGGATCAAGAATTGCAGGAACGGTCCAGTTGCGCATCTGTTCAGGGAAGTGCGTCTGCAAATAATATGTGCCGACTTGGTTAGGCACGTATATGTCGCCTGTTATGCCCGTCGAGTCGGTTCTGTAAGGCCCCAGCGTTTCGGTGGTGCCGTCGGGCTTCGTGACTGTTACTGTTAAGCCCTCCCAGCCATCCGTCGTGGTCGGC
>JABXJW010000007.1 GCA_013375395.1 Desulfobacterales bacterium | reverse complement strand
ATGCCGGATGTTTGATGATGGATGCATGATGCCAGATGTTTGATCAGGGAGTCCGGTGGTGCTGTTCAACGGAACCGATGAATAAAGCCCTCGACAATCAAGCTACTGATAGACTTTGATGAGCGCCTTAACTGACTGCCTTCTTCGTACATTTCAAATTTTGGCAGCCTGAGAGAGACTTGATGACATTCAACGGCCAACGTGTGTGCCAATTGACATATTTCCAAATCTTTGTACGTGCCTTTACGCATATCTAATTCCTACATATCCGGCATCCGGTATCCGGCATCAGGCATCAGGCGTTCAAGATAGCTCCTGATCCTGTCCGTGTCGATAATGGCCGATGAATCGTTCAACACCAGGATCGGGACGCTCTTTTCAGCCGTCTCCACCAGTTCGTGCCAGGCAAGATGGGCCAGGGCTGAAGGATTATTGGGCCCCAGTTCGTCCACTTCAACCCCAAGGCTCTCCAGGTCAAATTCCTCTTTGATTTCCTGGCAGGCGCTGCAAAGACTTTTTGTAAATAGCGTCATGGTTCCCTCCTGTGTTGGTCAGTGGTTAGTAGTCATTGGTCTTCTTGGTAGGCACTGTCTACGCTGCAAGCTGATGCCTGATACCGGATACCCGATGCCAGATTTTTGATCAGTGAGTCCCAGGATGCTGTTCAACGAAACCTATGAATCTTGATATATTTCCAAATCATTGTATGTACCTTTCGCACATTCGCTTCCTATACATCTGGCATCTGGTATCATATATCCGGCATCAGAGATTATTTGTCCTGTATCTGTCTTTCAGCTCCCCCAATTTGCCCTTGTTCCAACTGGAAATCCTGGTGAAATAACCAGTGATGCGGGTGATTCCTTCCACGTCCGTGCTGCCGCACCAGGGGCAGGCATCATGAAGCCCGCGGCTCAATTTTCCGCACTCCTTGCAGGTGGTGAATTCAGGTGAAAAGGCGATCTGATCGTTCTTGGTCTGTTTAAAGGTCTTGATGACGAAATTGGCCAACGATTCCGCCGGCGGCTTTGACTCGCCGAGCCATACATGGGTTAAGGCGCCAGCCTCAATCAGCGGGTGGAAGCGCCCTTCTAGCTTTACCCGCTCAACAGGGCTCATTTGAGCGCTCACATTGAAAAGGGTCGAATTTGTGTAATAAACTTCGCCTTCGGCCTGGTTTCCCTTGACCACTGCGGTCGCTTCCTCGGGAAAATACTTCAGGTCAAGCTTTGCAAAACGGTAGGCCGTGCTTTCTGCCGGGGTTTGCTCCAGCACGAAGCGCATGTTATGTTTTCGGCTGTACTGGTTGGCCAGAAGGTTCATGTGGGCGATGATTTTCAGACCGAACTTCATCGCTTCAACAGACTCGTGCATCTCCTCGCCTCTGTGATAGGCAATGAGTTCATTCATCCCGACCATGCCGATCAGATAGGTGCACCTGTGCATTCTGAGATACGGGCTGCCGTCCAGATCCATATTAAGGAGTTTTAAGGGACCGGATGATTCATGGGAAAGGAGGCGCTGTATAAAATCTCGCTTCTCCCTGTGGGCCTTTACGGCTACCTCAATAAATTCGCCGATCTTGGCAAAAAGCCTGGTGTCGTCACCTGCGGCCTGCCCGCTCGTGCCTCGCTGTGGCAGGCGGGCCTCATAGGCGAGCCTGGGAAGATTCAAGGTTACATTTTGAAGGGCCGAATATCGCATCTTCCAGGGTTCTTTGGCATCCTCGAGGTCCGAGCGTTCCAGCTTGAAGCTCAGGCGGCAGCACTCGGATATCTTTGCAGTCTCTCCACGGTCAAACACAAAGTAGGTATTGCCTTTGTCGGATGCCACATCGCAGATATGATTCAAAAATGCCTCGTGTCCGGGGGTCTTGAAAAACTTTTCGGTGATATGGACCAACGGTTTGGGGAAGAAAAAGGGCCTGCCCGCGCCGTCTCCCTCTTTGAACACATCAAAAAGCTTCCATACAAAGCGCTGGGCCTCCTTTTCATACTCGGCATAGGTCTTGCCCGTGTATACGCCACCAGGGCCGATTGCAGGCACGTCCTCAAAGTGCTTGGGGACTTCCCAGTACAGGTTTATATCCGTAAAGATCGCCTGGCCCCCGCGCGCCACCGCCTGCTGTGAGAATTCAAAGATCATCATCTGCGCCAGTTGCCCCACGGCCCGATCATCCAGATCCACCAGATATGGTGCAAAGAAGAGATTGACTGCATCCCAGCCTATGGCGCCGGCAAAGTTGCCCTGCAAGGCTGCGGCAAACTTGACCATGTGGGCCAGCAGGACCTCGGCATGTTTGGCCGGTCTTGCCATGGCCAGAGAATTGGGCAGATTGAGGCCGAATTTTTTCAGGTACTCCAGGGATTGGCCTGAACAGTAAGGCCGGTCAATGAAACCGAGATCGTGCAGGTGAATCGCCCCGCGCATGTGTGCGTCTCCGACCTCGGGTGAAAACACGTTTAACAGGCCATATTCCTTCTTGATGCTTTCGGCCAGAGTAAGGTTGGTCGCCTCCGGACCGTGGGGAACATTGGCGTTCTCCTTGTTCGGATGCATGATCATCTGCTCTACGTCGTACAGCGGCACCCCAAGACGGGTGTGCATCTTGCGGGCCTCCTCGAGGCCCCGCTCTATGAGCTTGGCGTCCACCAGCTCCCTGATCAGCGGCGATGTGACCATTGAGATGCCGGAGGCAAGGATCATCTCTTCGACTTCCAGGCTGATTGCCTCGGCCGTGTCCCGGTCAACAAGGGCCTCCCGGACCATGGCGTCAACGATTTTTTGGCGGTCCCAGCCGTCAATGGCCTCATCAGAGGTGCGAACAAAAAGGGCTATGTCCGTGGTTTCCTGCGTACGATATCCTGCCGGCTCGCCACCGCCCGGGTTCGTCGAGCTGGCGGCTCGCCACCGCCCGGCTTCGCGGGCCTGCCCGCCCGTGCCTCGCAGTGGCAGGCGGGTTGGCGGACGTGCCTCGCAGTGGCAGGCGGATTGGCGGGTGGTCTTTGCTCCACTTGGGGAAGCTCCTTGATCAGCTTTGGAAATTTCCAACAGATTACCCATTATTATTCCTCACCTCGAAAATGCCGGTTACTGGTTTTGGTCCAGACTCTTGATCCGCCTGTGGAATCGTTGAAGGATGCTGAGGCACTATATTGTAGACGGAAAGACTCTAAACCACAACATGTTGTGTGTGTCAAGGGAAAAATAAGCCGGTCAGTAGTCATTGGTCATTGGATGCCCGATGCCGGATACCAGATGCCGAATAAAAAAAGAAGAAGCAAAAGAAAGAGATTCCAACATGTTGGTGCTAAGGGGTGTTTGGATTCGACCGGCATGAGGAACCAGGGATCGGGCATCGCGGGTCGTGCTAAACATTACCGAGCACCAATGACCACTGACCAGTACCAGGGCTATACGTCCCTACAAAAAGAGCCGCTTGAGTCGAGATTTGAATGGAGGGGTAATCACCCCTTTTTCGGTGATAATGGCCGACACGTATCGGTTGGGGGTTATGTCGAAGGCCGGGTTTTGGGCAGGCACGCCGTCGGGTGCGGTCCGTCTGCCCTGAAAGTGGGTGACCTCTTTTTCGTCCCTCTGCTCAATGGGAATCTCGGTTCCGTTTTTGATCGAAGGGTCGATCGTGGACAAAGGCGCTGCCACGTAAAATGGGATATTGTGAGTCCTGGCAAGGACGGCCACCATGTAAGTGCCGATCTTGTTGGCGACATCGCCGTTGGCTGCAATGCGGTCCGCCCCCACGATGACTGCATCCACCCTGCCCTGTTGCATGAAATAGCCGGCCGCATTATCTGTGATCACGGTTACGGCAATGCCTGACTCTTTCAACTCCCAGGCCGTAAGGCGCGCCCCTTGCAAAAACGGGCGGGTCTCATCGGCAAGCACTTCAATCCGCTTTCCCGCCTCTGCGGCCGCACGCACAACACCCAGAGCCGTGCCGTAGCCGCCTGTGGCAAGCGCCCCCGCGTTGCAGTGGGTCAAGACACAACAGCTGTCCTTGAGCAGCCCCTGGCCGTGTCCTCCCATAGTCCGGTTTATGGCAATGTCTTCGGCAAGCATCTTGCGGGCTTCTTCGATTAAACCAGCTTTTACCGCTTCCACTCCGGCCAGGCCGGCCTCGTCGGCCACCCGTCTCATTCGTTCCACGGCCCACGCAAGGTTTACGGCCGTAGGCCGGGCAGCGGCCATCTCACGGCATATTGCATCCAGTTTTGCCTTGAACCGATCCATGTTTCCGGTGCGGATCTTAACGGCCCCAAGGGCGACACCCATGGCCGCAGCCACTCCGATGGCCGGCGCACCGCGAATGACAAGGTCTTTAATTGCACGGATGACCGAGCGATAGCCCTCGCAGACGACGTACCTTTCCTGCCGTGGCAGCTTTCGCTGGTCGATCATGATTACCTGGTTGTCTTTCCAAGCGATGGTTTCCACCATATCTCTCGCTCGCTCCCTTCGGTCACTTGAGCACACAGAGATCGCAGAGATGATTTTTGAGCTTGGCCTGGTTTTTTGAGAGGGAAAAATCAGGCCAATCTATCAGCCCCTGTCGGGGCATTCAACGCAACATTCCTTTCAGGATTTCATTTACCATCTTCGGATTCGCCTTGCCGCCGGTTGCCTTCATCACCTGGCCGACAAAAAACCCGAACAGCTTGGTCTTGCCGGCCTTGTAATCCGAGACCTCCTTTGCATGGTCGGCCAGCACCTGTCTTACCACGTCGGCAATGGCATCTGTATCGGTAATTTGGATGAGGCCCTTTTCGCGCACGATCGTCTCAGGCGCCTTTCCGGTTGACGCCATCTCTTCAAACACGGTCTTTGCGATCTTTCCGCTGATGAGCCCGGAATCTATAAGGCGCAGCAGTTCGGCCAGGCGCTCGGAAGAGATCGGAGATTCCTCAATGGTTTTGTTTTCCCCCTTCAGCACGGCCAACAGGCTCACCATGACCCAGTTGCTCACGGTCTTTGGTTCCGGAAAATGCTTTACGCATTCTTCAAAGTAATCCGCTAGTGGGCGAGAATCCGTCAGGACCTCTGCGTCGTAGGAGGGCAGGCCGTAATCTGCAATGAAGCGTGCCTTCCTGGCATCCGGCAGTTCAGGAAGGCCGCTGCGGATTTCTTCAACCCACTCCTTGTCAATGACAAGCGGGACCAGGTTCGGATCAGGAAAATAGCGGTAGTCATGGGCCTCCTCCTTGCCGCGCATAGAAACAGTGACCCCTTTTTCCGGGTCCCAAAGCCGGGTCTCCTGCACGACCTGCATGCCGTCTTCAACGAGTTCCTTTTGCCGGTGGATCTCGTATGAAAGGGCATTTTCCACGTGCTTAAAGGAGTTCATGTTCTTGAGCTCGGTGCGCGTCCCAAAGGTGTCCGTGCCCGCAGGCCGCACCGAGACATTAGCGTCACACCTGAAGCTGCCTTCTTCCATGTTTCCGTCACATATTTCCAAATATCGGAGGATGGCCCGCAGTTGTCTGAGATAGGCCCCGGCCTCCTCAGGGGTGCTGATGTCCGGCTCGCTGACGATTTCGATCAGGGGAACCCCTGTCCGGTTAAAATCGACCATGCTTACCGGTCTGCGGGGATGATGGATGAGCTTTCCGGCATCCTCTTCCATGTGGATACGTGTAATGCCGATTCGTTTTTTGTGGTTATTGACCTCGATCAAAAGGCGGCCGTGCTCGGCAATGGGAAGTTCATACTGTGATATCTGATACCCCTTGGGAAGGTCGGGATAGAAGTAGTTCTTGCGGGCAAAGCGGCTTTCAGGCGCAATGGTACAGTTTGTAGCAAGGGCCATGAGAATGGTATAATCGACTACCTTGCGGTTCAGCACCGGAAGCACCCCGGGCATACCGAGGCAGACCGGGCAGACATGGGTGTTCGGCGGCGCGCCAAACTCCGTGGAGCAACTGCAAAAGATTTTGGTATTTGTCAGCAGTTGGGCGTGGACCTCAAGGCCAATGACGGTTTCGTAATCCATCTGACAACCCTTTCCATTGTGGTGATTGGTGATTGGTGGAATGTTTTTCGACTTTTTGCGAGTTTATCACCAATGACCAATTCGTCTACCAGATATGGCCCGAAAAGGCAAACGGCTCAAGTCCTGTTTTCTTTTGACAAAAGAGATGACGGGATACTATAAAATTGTTTTCCGTTCACTCAACGACGCACGACTGTCACTATTTGAGAATCCAGGCGAGGAGAACCGTGGAATACTTTCTTTGTGTGCTGGGGATGGTGATGATACTGGAAGGGCTTCCTTACTTTGCCGCGCCCTCCAAGATAAAGGTTTGGATACAAAAGCTTGCCGAGTTGCCTGATTCTACCCTCAGGCTCATGGGATTCCTCCTCATGGTGGCCGGGCTTGGTCTGGTCTATCTGGGGCGACCGTGAAACTACCTGATACACGATGCCGGATGCCAGTCAAGACAATTGCCATCAGACGCAACGCGGCACTAGATATCAGGGATCGGGTATCTGGCATCAGGTATCGGCCCTCGGCACGTCGATGAACGATTTACCCTCAGAAACATGTACTCGCTAAACGATTATAATTATAGCCTCCCTTCGGGGCTAATCGCTCAGGCGCCGGCCGGCCGCCGGGATCAATCCCGCTTAATGGTCCTGGAAAGGGGACACCGGAGAATATCTCACCACCGCTTTGCCGACATCGCCGGCCTTTTGCACGCCGGAGACCTTCTTGTAGTGAACAACGCGCGCGTGGTCCCCGGCCGGCTGGCAGGGGCAAAGGAGACCGGAGGAAGGGTGGAGGTTTTGCTGCTCGATTATCCGGTCACCCATGCCCTCAATCACCCCCCTCACCCTAACCCTCTCCCCCGAAAACGGGGGAGGGGGGGTCCGTCAACAGCACTGGAGGATAGTGGGGGTGAGGAGAGACTTATCTGCCGGTGCCTGGCCAAGGCATCCAAGCCCCCGCGCAAAGGATCCATGATCTACTTTGATGAAGGGCTCACGGCAAAGGTAATGGAAGGTGCTGACGGAGTCTACAGGCTTGAATTCGGGTTCAAGGGAGACTTTGACGCGCTGCTGGACAGGATCGGCCACATTCCGCTTCCGCCCTATATTAAGAGGGACGCCACAAACCCTCCGCCCTGTGATGATCGGCTCTGTTACCAGACCGTATATGCCGAAAAGAAGGGGGCTGTGGCGGCGCCTACTGCCGGGCTGCATTTCTCGGGTGAACTCCTCGACAAACTGAAAAAAAAGGGACTGGAGACAGTGCCCATAACACTTCACGTAGGCTACGGTACTTTTCTGCCGGTGCGGGTCCGGGATGTCAGGAGACATCGGATGCATCCTGAGACATATGAGCTTACACAAGAGGCGGCTACGGCCATCAACCAGGCCAAGGATGCGGGCCGGAGGATCATTGCGGTCGGCACCACCACCGTACGCGTGTTGGAGTTTGCCTCGGATGCCGCGGGCCGCCTGAAATCGGGCTCAGGCAAGTGTGATCTCTTCATCTACCCCGGCTTCCGCTTCAGGGCTATCGATGCGCTGATTACCAATTTTCATCTGCCAAAGAGCACGCTTCTCATGCTGGTTTCGGCCTTTGCCGGCCGCGACTTTATCCTGAGCGCCTACCGGGAGGCGATCAGCCGGCGATACCGCTTCTATAGCTATGGAGATGCGATATTGATATTGTAGGCCGGTTGGTCAGTGGTTTTACTAATGACCAGTGACCAATGACTAATAACGATTGACAACATTTTTTGCGATTACATCAAAGGTATGGCTTTCAAATTCGAAATTCTATACAAATCAAAAGAAAACTACGCTCGATTGGGCAGGATAGACACCCCCCACGGGTGCATCGACACACCGGCATTCATGCCCGTCGGCACACAGGCAACGGTCAAATCCCTCACCCCTGAAGACCTTTGCGATCTTGGGGTGCAGATCATACTGGCCAACACGTATCACCTGTACCTTCGGCCAGGGCATGAGGTCATCTCAAGGCTCGGCGGGCTTCACCGTTTCATGCACTGGAACGGCCCCATCTTGACGGACAGCGGCGGCTATCAGGTATTCAGCTTGGCGAAACTGAGGCGGATTTCCGACCACGGAGTTACCTTCCAATCGCACATCGATGGTTCAAGACACATTTTGACCCCGGAAAACGCAATAGAGATACAGCAGGCCCTCGGCTCCGACATCATGATGTGCCTCGATGAGTGCACGGCCTATCCGGCCACTCACGCCGAATGCCAAAGGTCGTTGAATCTGAGCAGCGACTGGGCAAGACGCTGCAAGCATAGCCACCGCCCCGCCTGCCACTGCGAGGCACGAGCGGGCAGGAAAGGCCGCAGCGCGCTCTTTGGCATCGTGCAGGGCGGCATGTTCAAGGACCTGCGCGCCCAGGGTGTCAAGGCATTGACGGATATCGGTTTTGACGGCTATGCCGTGGGCGGCGTGAGTGTTGGTGAGCCAAAGCAGGAGATGCTCGATGTTGCGGCCTTCACACTTCCTCTACTGCCCGGCTCGGTCCCACGGTACGTCATGGGAGTGGGGGCTCCGGAAGACCTGGTTGAGATGGTCTGTCTCGGCGCAGATATGTTCGACTGTGTTATGCCAACACGCAACTCGAGAAACGGCCAGCTTTTTGTCAGCGCCGGCGCTATCAACATCTGCAACGCCCGGTACCGGGACGATGAAGGACCTGTTGAGGCCGGATGCCCCTGCTATACCTGCCGGAACTATTCAAGGGCCTATTTGCGCCACCTTTTCATGGCAAAAGAGCTGCTGGCCTACCGTTTGAACACGATCCACAACATCAACTACTTTATGACCCTCATGAGCAAAATGCGAGATGCAATCAGCCGTGGGCGATTTGAACGCTTCAAAAAGGATTTTTATGCCCAGAGGAGCCTGATGCCCGATGCCTGATGCTGGATGTTCAATTGTGGGGTCTTGTGGCCCTTTTCAATGGAGACGATGAACCGCAAAAGCGAGCGCATTCCCCGTCCGCCTCAGGTGGACTGCGGGGATCTTTAATTCTGACGGATTTCCGATACTTGTATGTATCTTTACGCATATTCACTTCCTATCTATCAGGCATCGGCTCCCACAATACAGGTTGCAAAAAACGATGATTCCGTTTATGGTAGGCTAAGATCCAAAACGGAGGGGAAACATGAAAGAATCGGTTCAAGCAGTCATCGACAAGATACGGCCAATGCTTCAGGCTGACGGCGGAGATGTAGAGTTGGTTGCGGTTGACGACGGCGTGGTCAAGGTGCGTCTTCAGGGAGCGTGCAAGGGCTGTCCAATGTCTCAGATGACTTTAAAGAACGGCATTGAAAGATTTATCAAAAATGAAGTCCCACAGGTGGATCGGGTGGATGCAGTCGATTAAATGGACCACTTCACGACCGACGCCCCCCAGGTCAGGCCTGCCCCAAAGGTCACCAATAGCACATAATCACCCGGTTCCAACAGGCCCTCTCGATATGCCTCGTCCAATGCAATGGGTATGGAGGCCGAAGAGGTATTGCCGTACTTGTGGAGATTGGTATAGACCTTGTCCATGGGTATAAGCATCCTTTCCGCCACAGCCTGGATGATTCTGATGTTGGCCTGGTGAGGGATCATCAATTTGACGTCATCGCGGGACAAGCCATGGTGTTCCAGGGCAGAGACGGCAATGTTGGCCAGACACGGAACCGCCTTCTTGAAAAGACGGTTTCCGTCCATTTTCAAATAGAAAGGCTTCCCTTCGACGGTATCCAGGATTTCAGGGATCTTGCAGGTTGCGTCAGCAGTATAGAGGAGGTTCCAGAAATTGCCGTCAGACTGCAAATGGGTTGACAGTATGCCGTCGTCCTCCGTACCCGCAGTGAGGACCACCGCACCGGAACCGTCGCCCAGCAACACGCAGGTGGTTCGATCATCCCAGTTTGTGATGGCCGAAAGACGTTCCGCACCAACGACCAGGGCATTCCGGCAGCTACCCGTTACAATGGCATTATCTGCGACGGACAGGGCATAAAGAAAGCCCGAACATCCGGCAGAAACGTCAAATGCCACGGCCTTGCCGGCCCCGAGGTCTTTTTGTACCAGGCACGCCACTGACGGAAATTGACAGTCCGGCGTTACTGTGCCCACTACGATCATATCGAGGTCCTCAGGTGAAATCCCGGACATATCGAGCGCCTTCAAAGAGGCTTTTGTACCCATCTCGGAGGTGTTTTCGCCTTGCCCGTCTGAGGAAATGCGTCGCTCCTTGATCCCTGTGCGCCGTGTGATCCATTCATCCGTCGTATCTACGATTTTTTCAAGATCCTTATTGGTCAGGACCCTCATAGGTGTCGTGGAACCCGTCCCTACAATGCGTCCTCTTGTCATGAATGCATCCTCTCAACTGTTGATTGAAGCTCCCTGCAGTCCACCAGAGGCGGACGGGGAATGCGCTCGCTCTTGCAGTTCAAAAATTTGCGTGATGTTTAACATGAAAAATGTGCAACGTCATCTTTTTTTTTGGTGTTTTTTTGTCGCAAAGCAAAGATTGTGCCACTCTTGCTTTTTCGGCATTTTATGCTTTATTGCTCTGTCGGCAAGGATTTGGAAATTGGATTCATTTTCCGGCACTCCAACGAAATAACGATCTTTCAAGGAGGCTTCCATGGCAATAGCTGCAAAGATTCAAACTATCCTTGAGAATGCCTCTTGGATCCGAAAGATGTTTGAGCAGGGTGTTCAGCTAAAGGCACGGCACGGCGAAGAGAACGTCTTTGACTTCAGCCTCGGGAATCCTAACCTCGAGCCCCCTGCCCGCTTCAAGGAGATTCTAATCGATGTGGCCAATGCCTCGAGCAGTGGAGACCATGGCTATATGCCAAACGCAGGATATGCCTCCGTGCGCAATGCGGTGGCGAAGTTTGTCTCCGGGGAGCAAGGTGTTGCCGTTACGGCAAATGAGGTCATCATGACCTGCGGGGCCGCCGGCGCCCTTAATGTGATCTTGAAGGCGATCCTTGACCCCGGTGATGAGGTCATAACCCCTGCACCCTATTTTGTAGAGTACTCTTTTTATGCAGACAATCATGGGGGGGTGCTCAAGACCGTGCCGACCAAGTCTGATTTCACACTCGACCTTCAGGCCATCGAGGCCGCCGTCACACCAAGTACCAAGGCCGTGCTGATCAATTCACCCAACAACCCTTCAGGTCAAATCTATTCGAAGGAAAGTCTCTTGCAGTTAGGGGCGCTATTGACGGCAGAAGGCCGCAGGCTAAAAAGGACCCTTTATCTTATTTCCGATGAACCTTATCGAAAGATCACCTTTGACGGGGTTCAGGCGCCGGGTCTGTTTTCCTGCTATGCCGAGGGCATAATAGCCACATCCTATTCAAAGGACCTGTCCATTCCAGGGGAACGGATCGGCTTTTTGGCCGTAAATCCTCAAGCGACTTATAAAGAGGATCTTTTGGCCGGCATGGTCCTTGCCAATCGCATCCTGGGCTACGTCAACGCCCCGGCATTGATGCAGCGAACCGTTGAGTTCTTGCAAGGCGTATCTGTGGATGCGGAGATATATGAAAAAAAGAGAGAGATCCTTTGCGCCGGCCTCTCCGAGTGCGGCTATGAATTTATCAAACCAAAAGGGGCGTTCTACCTGTTCCCAAAGACTCCTGTCGCAGATGACGTGGCCTTTGTCCGGGCCTTACAGGAAGAACTCATCCTTACAGTGCCGGGGAGCGGCTTTGGTGCGCCCGGCTATTTTCGCATTGCGTTCTGTGTGGATGATGAAACCATAAAACGGGCCATGCCGGGCTTTGAACGGGTTCTCAAACGGTTTCGATCCTGACGGCCCTCTCAAGGCCGGGCCCAAAGCTGTTTTGGCACAAGCCTGTCCACCCCCGCCGCATAGTAGTTCCCCGAAATCGCGACTGTTCACTATTCTTGCAGCAATTCCTTCAATTCATGTATTGACACCCGCGCAAAACTTGATTGCATGGGAATTTCCCTCTTTGGAGCGGCGAAGCTCTCTGGGGCGTAGGCCTCTCCGAGCCGCCGTTTTTCGTTGATTGTATGAGCGCAGTGTCGTATTGTGAATATTGGTTCATCTTTTGGTCGGCGGTTGGCAAAAAGGAGATTTGAAATGGAAGACTTGAAGCTTTCAAGAAAAGAAAGGGAGTATTTGCGCCATCGCCAGGAGATTCTTCAAGTAGCGCTCAAGCTTTTTTCGGAGAGGGGCTTCCACAATGTGTCAATGCATGAAATTGCGCAGAAGTCTGAATTTGCCGTGGGAACTCTCTACAAGTTCTTTTCAAAGAAGGAGGACCTTTACCTCGCCCTTATCCTGGAAAAGGCCCGAGAATTCCGTTCCGCACTCACCGCGGCCCTGCAAACCCCGGGTGATGAGATGAAAAAGATCAGGACCTGGCTCGAAGCAAAAATACGACTCTTCATGGACAGCCTGGACTTTGTCCGGCTCTATGTCGCGGAAACGCGTGGGGGCAGTTTTAACATCAAGGCCGGCCTCGACAAGGAAATAAAGAAGAACTATGAAATGACACTCAAGGAAATAGAAGCTCTTTTTGCAAGCGGGATCAAAAAAAAGTTGTTCGCAAAATTTGATCCGCACCTCCTTGCCGTCGCCCTTGAAGGCATTTCCAATGCCTTTCTGTTTGAGCACCTGGAGCATCCTGACAAACACTGGCTGGATGCAAACCTCATTCTAGAGATATTCTTTCAGCAGGTTTATACAGGGGGCGCCCATGGCTAAAAGGAGGATCTCTTACAGAACACCGGCCTGTAGCATGGTTGTGGCTCTTTTGTGGGCTGCCGTGGTCTTTGCCGCGGATACCGGGGATGTCCCATTCACTTTGCAGCGGGCTATTGAAATCGCCATAGCTAATAATACCCTCATAAGAGAGGCCATTGAAAACCAAAAGGCGGCAATAGCAGGGCGGAAAAGTGCCGTGGCTGACTTTTTGCCAAAGGCATCGGCAACATATTCTTACACGGGATTGAAAGAGACTCCTTACATGAAAACAGGGGGCGTGGAAAGGGTCATCGGAGACAAAGATCAGTATCATTGGGACGTTACATTGAGCCAGCCTCTTTTTACCGGCTTTGCCCTTTCAACCAAGTACAAGATGGCAAAGCTTGGGATTGACATAAAGATTGCGGAAAAGGAGCAAGCCGTTCTGGATGTGGTTAAACAAGTTAAGGCCGCGTATTTCAATATACTCCTTACAAAGAAATTCCTTTTGGTGGCGGACGAAGCGGTCAGGCAGCTTAAATCCCACGTGAGCGATGCGGAGAAATTTTATGAACAGGGCATGATCCCTTATAATGACTTGTTGAAATCAAAGGTAGCCTTGGCCGATGCCACTCAGAACCGGGTAAGGTCCGAAAGTAATGTGGAGATGGCGATCTCTGCCTTCAACACCCTGCTGCAAATCGATCTTAACAGAAAAACCGATGTGGAGGACATACTGGACATCACGCCGTGTGCTTATGACCTTGGCAGTCTCATCAAAGAGGCAATGGAAAACAGACCTGAATTGAAGGGCCTGCGTCTTGCAATAGAGAATTCGGATCATGCCGTCAGGCTCGCCCGGAGTTCCTACTATCCGCAGGTGGCTTTGGTAGGGAGGTACGAGCAGAACGGACATAATCCGGAAGCCACGGAGAATGACTTCGGGAACTGGCACAATAGCAGCATTACCGCTCAGGCGACTTGGATTTTTTTTGAATGGGGAAAGACAAGGGCGGATGTCGGTAAATATCGCCGTCAAAAACGCTCTCTGGCTGAAAAACTGAAAAGGATCGAAGACAGCATCAAGCTGGAAGTGAAAAACGCCTTTCTGGATCTCAAGGTTGCGGAGAAGAACATCCAGACTGCAAAGGAATCTCTGGCCCAGGCAAAGGAGAACTGGCGCATTACAAACCTCCAGTACCAACAGCAAATGACAACTTCCAGTGAGGTTTTGGATGCGAGGACCTTTTCGAACCAGACGGAGACAAACTATTACAGCGCCCTTTACGGGTATATGATATCGCTCGCCGAACTTGAGCGGGCGGCGGGCAGAAGATAATGGTTATTAGTCATTAGTCACCGGTCATGCACGTGACTAACCGATCTCCGATGCCGGATACCTGCAAAATCACGCGATCCGCCCTTGTCTGGATACACCAAAAAAAATCAGGCAACGCCAAGCAAACCAATGACCAATGACCAGTGACTAACCAAGGAGAGTACACGCTTTATGGAAAACAAAAGGGTCAAGAAAAGGAAAACAGAGACCATTGTAGCTCAGACGGCTTTTACAAATGTTATGGCCGCGGTGAAAAGGGTCAAGAAAAGGGAAACAGAGACCATTGTAGCGGCTATAGTTATTCTGGCTTTTGCCGGACTTGCAATCTTTAACTATATTAAATTCAAGACGCAGAAAAAGGTAGAAGTAAAAAAGGAAGAAAAGATTCCCGTACAGGTTGCCGGATCAAAGGTCATGAATCTCAAGTCGATTCTGGAGCAGACCGGAGACATCCGGCCCATGATCGCAGTCGATGTATATCCCAAGGTTCCGGGCAAGATCATTGAGAGGCTGCGTGTGGAAAAAGGGGATTTTGTGAAAAGAGGCGCCCTTATCGCCGTGCTTGAAAGGGATGCGATAAAGGCGCAGGTAGCGCAGGCCGGAGCCGCCGTTGATATGGCAGAGGCGAATCTTGATGTGCTGGAAAAGGATTATGCACGGATAGAATACCTTTACAAAGAGAAGGCTGCCGCCAGACAGCAACTCGACCACATCAATGCCCGTGCAAAAGCCGCCAAAGCACAACTAAGACAATCTCAAGAAACATTGAAGCAACTCGAAATTCTCCATGGAGAGCACAAGATTTACGCCCCCGTGGGCGGCCTTGTCTCTGCCCGCTATGTAGACCGGGGCGCCATGTCGGACACAAGGAAACCGATTGTCCGTATTTCCTCTGAAGAGAAGGTAAAGATTGTCACCTCGGTTACCGAAAAAGACTTTCCTCATATTAAGAAAGGAATGCGGGTAGAAGTTAAGGTTGATGCATTTCCGGAAAAGGTCTTCAGCGGCGCCGTGTCGATCATCACCCCGACCATCGACCCCGCCACCCGGACCGGTGAGATCGAGATACATATTAAGAACAAAGACCGCGTACTCCGTTCAGGGATGTTTGCCCGTATTCGCCTTTATCTGGGCGAGACACCGGCCACCGTTATCCCGCGGGATGCCCTGGTGAATCTGCCCGGAACAGGCAACTACTATGTTTTCGTGATAGAAAACGGCCAAGCCGTCCAGAAAAACATCGAGACCGGCATCAGCCAGCACAATTATGTTGAGGTCCGCGAAGGGCTGGATGCCGGGGAGCAGGTGGTGGTAAGGGGCCAGAACAGGCTCGGGGACGGTGTGCGGGTCATTATTGAGAATGAAGAAGCCGGGGCCGAGGCTGGTCAGAGGAGTGGCAAATGAAGCTGCCGGAGTTCGCGGTGAAGCAACCCGTGGCCACCCTCATGCTCTTTCTGGCGCTGGCCCTTATCGGTGTCTTTTCCCTGAGCAAGCTCAACATCGACATGCTGCCCGATGTTGAGCCCCCAGTGGTTTCCATTATTACTACATGGCCGGGGGCAAGTGCATCGGATGTGGAAACCGAGATCACGGAGACCATTGAGGATTTTGTCAACACGGTTAATAACCTGGACACTCTGACCTCCAAATCCCTGGACAACCTGTCGTTCATCGCATGTAAGTTCGACTGGGGAACCGACCTGGATGTGGCCAGCAATGACATCAGGGATAAACTGGAACTGGCAAAGCGCAACCTGCCTAAAGATGCCGATCTGCCCATGCTTTTCAAGTTCAGCAGTGCCTCGGCCCCTATCATGTTTATGACCATCAGCGGTGAAAAGACCTGGCCCAGGCTCTATCACATTGTGGACAAGCAGGTCGCTGATGACCTGAAGAGGGTGTCCGGCGTGGGGGCGGTTATCATCCACGGCGGATTGAAACGAAGAATAAACGTCTACTTTGACATGGGAAAGGTAGAGGGTTTTCACCTGTCCATGGACCGGGTGAATCGTGTCCTGGCCGCCGAAAACATGAATATTCCGGCAGGCAGCATCAAATCGGGGTTCAAGGATTATTTTATCAGAGTCCCGTCACGGTACGGGTCCGTAGAAGAGATGCGGAACACGGTCATAGGCCATCACAAAAAAAATCCTGTTTACCTCAGGGATGTGGCGAGGGTAGAGGACGCTTATGAGCCCGAGGAACTCCATGGCTGGGGAGACGGCCGACCGGCACTGGTTGTTATCCTGCAAAAACAGACGGGAAAAAACACAGTCGAGGTCGCCGGAAGGGTGAAAAGAAAGCTCGAAGAGTTTGAAAAAACCCTTCCCAAGGACGTAAGAATCAATATCGTCATGGACAGTTCGGAAAATATCCTTAACTCCGTAAAGAACCTGAGAATCACACTGTTTTGGGGCATCCTCCTTGTCACTCTGGTAACTATTGCGTTTTTAAGGAGGCTGAGAGCCGTTCTTATCATTGTAGTAATTATCCCATCCTCCCTTATCATTGCCTTCATAGTCTTGTACCTCTTCGGCTATAGCATAAACCTCGTCTCGTTGATGTCCCTGGCCATTGCAGCCGGCATGGTGGTAGACAACGGCATCGTAGTCCTGGAAAACATTATCAGGCATGTCGAGCGGGGCGGTCGGATCAAGACCAGTGCGATCTTCGGCGCCAGTGAGATGGGAATGGCCATCACCGCTTCCACCATGACAACGATCATCGTATTCGTGCCGCTAATGTTTTTGACAGGACTGGCGGGGATCATTTTCAAGCAACTCGGCTTTGTCCTGGTGGTGACCCTTTTGTCGTCTTTATTAGCCGCCTTTCTATTGACTCCCATGCTTTCGTCCAAATGGATCACGGCCGCACCTCGGACACCCAAGACAAAGGGTGTCTTCGACCGACTATACTTCCTCACCGAAAGGGGCTTTGAAGCCGTGGAAGACGCCTACCGCCGAATCCTTGAATGGTCTTTGGAGCACGGGAAAACAGTTGTTCTTATTGCCCTGTCCGTCTTTGTCAGCAGTATTTCCCTCGTTCCTTTTCTTTCTACTTCCCTTTTTCCGGTAGTTGACACCGGAGAGGTCAGCATCAGGTTTCGCCTGAGTGAAGGCTCTCGCATAGAAGAGACTAATGCTGCCGTTGAATCGATCTTGAAAAACATAGACGAAGTGGTAAAGCCGGAAGAGATTAGACACTCTTACGCCATGGACGGGGAAACCAAGGAAGGCATAGCCGCGGCCCTCGGGTTTGACCAGGGACCTAACGTGGGCAGTATCGGCCTTAAGCTGGTGGACAGGGACAAGAGATCCCGAACGGCCGAAGATATCGCCGCCTTGCTGAGAGACAGGGTTTCGAAGATCCCCGGGATCACCAAGATCCATGTCATGGCGCAGAGCGGGCTTGCCGCCGTGCTCATGGGCGGAGGGAAATCGATCTCCCTGGAGATTCAAGGAACCGACTTGGAACAAAATCTTGCCTTTGCCCAAAGGGTCAAGACGAGCATGAAAAAGATTCCCGGCCTGGTTGACGCGGAAATCAGCCGGAAAGATCCAAGACCGGAGCTGTGGGTAGAGGTGAACAGAGAAAAGGCATCTGACCTGGGGCTCAACATTGCAGGCATTGCCGGCACGCTGCGTAACTATTTCTACGGGGTTGCGGCAACTGAGTTCCGGGACGCGGGTGATAAATTTGATATCTTTACCCGCTTTTCGAAAAAAGATAAAGATCGGCTGAACAATCTCCTGGACGTTCCACTGTTTACGCCGGACGGCAGATCTGTGAAGCTGAAAAATGTTGCCAAGATAGTTGAGGGAGGAGGTCCCATCGAAATCGAAAGAAAAAACAGGCAGAAGATAATCAGGGTGGAGGCCGACACCTACCAGCGTTCCCTGGGTGCGGTGACAGCAGACTTGGAGGCTGAGCTCGCAAGGCTGGGAACGCCCCCGGGCATATCCATCAGTTTCGGGGGTGATGTGGAGATACAGAAGAAGGCGTTTCGCGACCTTGCCACCCTGCTTATCATGGGAATCATCATGGTCTACATGATTATGGCATCTTTGTTCGCCAACCTGAGAGACCCTCTTATCATTATGTTCTCCGTCCCTTTTGCCTTCACCGGCGCGTTGTACGCCTATTATTTTACCGGAACCAGCCTGGGTATTATGTCATTTATGGGGATCGTCATGTTGACGGGAATCGTTGTCAATAACGCCATCGTCCTCTTAGATTACATCCACCTGCTCCGGAAGAGGGGGGAGCCGCTGTTTGAGGCGATTGCACACGCGGGGAAAAACCGCCTGCGGCCCGTCCTAATGACCACCATGACGACATTTTTCGGACTGCTCCCCATGGCCGCATCGGAAAGGGTCGGGGCCGAGGCATGGAATCCATTTGGCATTACCATGCTGGGGGGACTCTCCGTTTCCACGCTGGTTACCCTGCTTCTGTCGCCCACTGTTTATTATATGTTTGAAAAGAAAAAAGGGGGAAAGGAAGGTGCGGCCCCATGAAAATGCTCTTTATGGTATACGATGTTGATTTTGATGATGACGTGATGGAGGTCATTTCCACCTGCTGTGTGTCCGGTTATACCAAGTGGAGCAGGGTGCTCGGGAAGGGGGAGCGATCGGCCCCTAAGTTAGACGACGCTGTGTGGCCGGGATTCAACTGCGCCATTATGATGGCGGTAGAAAAGGAACTGGAGCCTGTAGTCTTTGATGCCTTGCAGTCGCTCCACAAGCAGATGGGCGGCAAGGCGCTGAAGGTCTTTGGATGGCCACTGGAACGAGTGATCTAAACAATTTTATGAAATTGAACGGCAATATGAAAAAAACGATCGGCATACTGAGTGATCTAAACAATTTTATGAAATTGAATGGCAATATGAAAAAAACGATCGGCATACTCGCGGTCTTAATCGCTGTCGGCTTTGTTGGCAGACAGATTTATCAAAAAGCCGCCATGTCGCATAAAGGCTCGCTTAACCAGCGCACGGCCGTCGCCGCGGCCGTTGAGATAGCCCCGGTTCAAAAGACCGCGATTCGGGATATCGGGTTGTTCACCGGTACGCTTTATCCAAGGTCACAGTTTATTGTAGCTCCAAAGATTGCCGGGCGGCTGGAGAAGCTTCCGGTCAACATCGGAGACCAGGTCAAATGCGGGCAGCTGGTGGCTGTTCTGGACAACGATGAATACGTTCAGCAAGTCAATCAGGCCCGAGCGGAGCTGGATGTAGCCGGGGCGAAAATCGAAGAGAGCCGCCTTACCCTGGACATTGCGCGACGTGAGTTTGAACGAGCCAAGGCCTTGCGAGCCAAGAAGATCATCTCCGAGTCGAAGCAGGATGCGGCAAGAGCACAATTCACTACTCAGAATGCGAAGTACAAGGTGGCCATGGCGCAGGCAGCCCAGAAAAAAGCGGCATTGAAGGCGGCGCAGGTACGGTTATCGTACACCAGAATTCGGGCATCGTGGAAAAATGGGGATGGGCGCAGGGTCGTGGGCGAGCGGTTCGTTGACGAAGGGGCCATGCTCGCGCCCAATACTTCAATTGCTTCCATACTCGATATCGGCCATCTGACAGCCGTCATTTATGTCATTGAGCGGGACTATCCCAAGATGCGGGTGGGCCAGGCAACGGTGGTGGACACTGATGCCTTTCCAGGCAGAACCTTCTCCGGAAGAATTGTCCGTATTGCGCCACTTTTGAAGGAGACCTCCCGGAAGGCAAGGGTCGAGTTGGAGGTGCCCAATCCGAAAGGCATGCTGAAGCCAGGCATGTTTGTCCGCGCACAAATTGAGTTCGCCAGGCACGATAACGCAACGGTGGTCCCCGTGGCCGCCTTGACCAGGCGCAACAATAAACAGGGCGTTTTTCTGGCAGATACGGAAAAAGCAATGGCCCGGTTCGTTGCGGTGCAGGCAGGCATTGTTGACGGGCAAATGGCCGAAATACTCGAGACTTCACTGTCCGGATACGTGGTCACCTTGGGACATCACCTTCTTGAAGACGGCTCAGCCATTATCTTGCCGGCAGACAAATCAACACCGGAGCCGGACATCGCAGGCAAGAAGAGGAATGAAGAGGCGCTGCCGGGAGGACGGCAATGAGTATCTCCCGGTTTGCCGTCCACCGCCCTGTGTTTACCACCATGGTCATGTTTATCGTGGCTATCATCGGTGGGATGTCGTTTATTCGGCTGCCCATTGACCTGATGCCAGATATTACCTATCCCACCGTCAGTATCCGAACGTTCTATGAAAATGCAAGCCCCGAAGAAATCGAAGAATTGATCACGCGTCGCATTGAACAAGCGATGACGGCGGTTCCGGGTGTTGAGCAGGTCACCTCGTTTTCAAAGGAAAGCGTCAGTGACGTGCGAGTGACGTTCGCCTGGGGTACTGACCTGGATGCTGCCGCCAATGATATTCGGGACCGTTTGGACCGAATCATACCAACTCTGCCTGAAGATACTGATCGGCCCATGCTGCGCAAGTTCGATTTGGCCAGTTTCCCTATCCTTATCCTTGGGGCGTCCAGCAGCCTCGACCCGGTGCAAATGCGTCGAATCATTGATGACCAGGTTAAGTACCGAATCGAAAGGGTTCCCGGGGTCGCCGCACTTGACGTTCGGGGCGGGCTGGACCGCGAGATTCACGTAAATCTTTATGCAGACAAGATAAAGGCCCTGGGCCTGCCGCTGGACCAACTGCTGAGCAGAATCAGGGCTGAAAATGTAAATGTTCCGGCCGGTACGCTTAAACGGGGAAACCTGGAGGTAATGATACGGACGCCGGGGGAATACAGGAGCCTGGCCGAGTTGCACAATACCGTCGTCGCCATACGTGAGGGTGCGCCCGTCCAGCTCAAGGAAATTGCCAGCGTAGAAGACTCCTGGCAGAAGCTTACGCGTATCGTGCGGGTCAACGGCCGGCCAGGGGTGCGGCTTTCGGTGAACAAACAGTCCGGCACCAACACCGTGGAAGTCGCCAACGGCGTCCTGAAAGAGATCGACAGGATTAATCAAGACATTCCGCGGATTCAACTCATGCCCATTATTGATACGTCTGAATATATCCAACGCTCTATCGCCAACATCGGCGCTTCGGCCTTGTACGGGGGGGTGCTGGCTGTCTTGGTATTGATATTGTTTCTGCGCGACATACGCAGCACGGCCATCATTGCCACTGCCATACCCGTGTCTGTCATCGCCACCTTCGGCCTGATGTATTTTGGCGGGTTCACGCTAAACATAATGACCTTAGGGGGCCTTGCCCTTGGCATCGGGATGTTGGTGGACAATGCCATAGTCGTGTTGGAAAACATTTTTCGCCTGCGCCAGGAGGGAGATCAACCGGTAGAGGCAGCGGTGAACGGAAGCGAGGAAGTCACTTCCGCCATGGTCGCCAGCACGGTTACCACTCTGGCGGTTTTCCTGCCGTTGGTTTTCATGCGAGGCATGTCCGGCGTGATGTTCAAACAGCTGTCCTTTGTAGTGAGCTTCTCTCTTGCCTGTTCGTTGGCCATTGCCATGACCCTGGTGCCAATGCTTTCCGCCAGAATTCTTCGCGCCGGCACGCTTGTCTACGGCAACCCTGATGCACCCACCGTACCTGCGGGGGCGGGAAGTTGGACGCACAAGATCTTTCGCATCAGCAGTCGCTTCTTCAAAAGGCTGGAATCCGACTATGGAAAGCTGCTCCACTTTGCCCTCGATCACCGCAGGCTTGTCGTGGCCGGCGCCTTTCTGCTTCTCATTGGGAGCCTGGCTCTCATTCCAATGGTTGGCGTCGAGTTAATGCCGAGCACAGACGAGGGAGAGGTGCGGATCAATGCGGAAATGGAGGTTGGCACCCGGCTCGAGGTAGTGGATGACAAATTCAAAGCCATTGAGGCTGTTGTCCGAGAAGAGGTCCCGGAAGCCAAGAATATGGTTACCTATATCGGCGGCCCGAGCTGGCGAATGGGAGGGGGGCACACAGGACAAACACGCATTGCCCTAAAGCACGCATCCGAGCGGTCCCGCTCCAGCCAAGAGATTGCGACAGCCTTGCGTCGGAGGCTCGTGAACATTCCGGGAGTCAGCATCCGCACCCGGGCCGGACATGGGCTCTTCCTGTTACGCCTGGGAACGGTTGACACCGAACAGGTGCAGATTGAGATTCGAGGCTATGACCTCGAAGCCGGTGATGAGCTGGCGCAACGTGTAAAGGCCCTGATCGAGCAAGTCGACGGAGTCTCCGATGCGCTCGTGAGCCGTGAATCCGGCAGCCCTGAGGAATTGATCATCGTGGATCGACAGAGAGCCGCAGACATGAAACTCACGGTTTCTCAAATTGCAAATATGCTTCAGACAGTACTTTCCGGAACCCAGGCCGGCAACTATCGGGAAGGGGGAGACGAGTACAAGATCCTTGTGCAGCTCAAGGCCGCAGAACAGATGGATTTGCATGAGATTCTGGACCTGACGCTGACAAATGCCGATGGACAGCAGGTGGTGCTGCGCAACGTGGTGAAGGTGGCGCCGCGTAGAGGCCCTGTGCGCATTGAACGAAAGGACCAGGAGCGCATTGTCACTGTCTTGGCCAACATCAGCGGAAGGGACATGGGATCGATTCTTTCCGACATTCGCAAGGGTCTGCACTCCATACCCGTGTCAAAGGATTTCAGTATCGTCTTTGGCGGCGATTATGAGGAACAGCAAAAAGCCTTCAGGGAACTGGTGTTGAGTTTTGTCCTGGCCTTGGTACTCGTGTACATGGTTATGGCGTGCCAGTACGAATCCCTTCGAGACCCCGTTGTGGTGATGTTCTCTGTGCCCTTTGGCGCCATCGGCGTCATTTTGATGCTTTTTTTCACCAATACCACGTTTAACATTCAATCCTTCATCGGCTGTATCATGCTGGGCGGCATAGTCGTAAACAACGCCATCTTGCTGGTGGACCACACCAACCTGCTTCGGCGGCGCGATGGAATGCCTGTTCGCGAGGCTATTGAAGAGGCAGGGCGCAGAAGGCTTCGACCGATTTTAATGACGGCCATGACCACCATGCTGGCGTTGGCGCCATTGGCGCTAGGCCTGGGTGAAGGCGGGGAGGCCCAGGCCCCAATGGCCCGGGCAGTCATCGGAGGCCTATTCAGTGCGACGCTCATTACTTTAGTGTTCATCCCCATAGTCTATTCGATCTTCGAGCAGCGATTGGGAAAGAAAAAGGGTGACAATTTGGGTCCTTGAAAACACGGTCGCTCCAACGACGATCACGGTTTGGATTATGTTGTTGCCGGCGGGGGCATTAACCAATTCTTTGTCCCCTGTCGGACTTCGGGCTAATCGCACGGCTGTTTGGGCTTGATTTCCTGATGCCGGTGTGGTATTGGCGCGCCAACTTGGTACATAACTTGCAAGAATTTATCATGATATGAGGTTAATCACTATAAAGACACCCCTGACACATTTATTAGTCCTTTTGGCTATGATTCCTGCGTTGAAATTTTGTTTGAGGGCTTGCCGCCTAGTCGTCATTTTCATTGTCGGCTATTTGTTTGTCATTACCCTTTTTCCTGTCGCCTATGCGCCTGCATCTCCTGAGAAGCCCGCACCCAAAGTTCAACTTTCCTATGCACAGAAATCTTCCGGGGAGCCCGCAGCCGATTTTCAACTCATCCCGGATGGACTGATCAGCCTCGGTTCCGGCAATCGACCGGCCTATGCAATTGTTGTGGAAAAAGACACCCAGACCCTCTTGATTTACGAACACAAAGACTCTTTTAGCCTCAAGCACAGGTATGTCTGTTCCACCGGCAAGGTAAAAGGCAAGAAGCAAGAAACCGGAGACAAGAAGACCCCTGAAGGGGTCTATTTCACTACCAGGGTTTTTAACAAGAGTCAATTGAGCCCCATTTACGGCCACAGGGCCTTTGTCATAGACTACCCCAATCTGGTTGACAGGAAGTCAAACCGGAACGGGAACAACATCTGGATACACGGGACCAACAAGCCCATCAAACCCCGTGATTCGAGGGGCTGTGTTGCCATGGGCAATGATGATCTCAAAATAGTGACGCAATTCATCGAGATGAACCGAACGCCCATCATTATAGAAAAAAGGCTGAGCATGGTGCAGCCGGAAAACCGGATGGCCTACTACGAAAGCCTGACCGAATTCCTGGAGACCTGGAAAACCTCTTTTATCTCCGGAAATAAGACAAAATACATGGCCTGCTATATGGAGCCCTCTGAAGAGCTGGCTGCCATGTGGCAAGCATGGGATGAGATCCGCACCACGTGGAAACAGGCCCAACTTCCCTTTGACATAACCACTAAGAATGTGTCCCTGCTGAAGACAAACCCGTATGTCGTGGCCCTGTTTGATGAAGTGTTCCGTCTGGAACGCCACACCAGTCCCGTAGGAACCAAGAAGTTGTTCCTGCATGGCCATGGGGACACGTGGAAGATCGTGGGGGAAGTCTATCAGCCGGCGGAGGCGAACTCTGAATCGATCAAGCCGATGTTTGCTGCCTTGACTCGCCTGGACCGGCTGCAAAAAGACCACAAAGATATTTCCGAGCTCATTGCCGGATGGGCAGATGCGTGGAGCTCCAAAGACATAACGCGGTATCGTGCATGTTATGCGGAAGATTTTCATGAGGGAAGAATGGACCTAAGTGCCTGGGTTCGCTATAAAGAGAGGCTCAACAAACGCTATCAGTCAATCCGGGTCTCTGTTGAAAATCTCCAGATCCGTCAGCAGTCAGACCGGAGGACTGCAACATTTTTGCAACGATACCGGTCAAGTGGACACCGGGCTGTGGGCATGAAAACACTTCGGCTCAAATGCATCGGAGGAGCGTGGAAAATCTACCGGGAAATATGGCACGGGAAGCAAAAATGACAGGCAGGCGCCACGTACCTAATGAGCCGAAATCCTGGACCATCCTTTTGGTTGGAGAGGTAGGCAAGATTGTCTCATTTCATCTGAGCAAACCATCGGTTGTGGCCCTCACAGCCGGCGTCACCGCGGTTTTAGCCTTTGTCGTGTTTTCCCTGGTTTCTTATTACGTGATGCGCGCAGAAAATATGGCATTGAAAAATAATCTGGGTACACTTGAAGCAAACCTTGCTGCCGCCAACAAGGCCAAAGAGGTCGCCATCGTGCGCTTGATGGTCCTTGAAGACAGGAAAAATCCCGGCAAAAAAAAGCCTCGCTCTGCCTCCGGCCGGAAGCCTCCGGAACAAACGTCACAACCGGCAAGATCACATGCCTCCACAGGCAGGGATACTAAAGATGACCTGTCAAGTGGAGTAAAATGGGGCGCCGACGCCTCCCCGGTCCAACCAACCGGGGCCGCTGAAGATGAAAGGCCGGCCTCCATGGAGAAAATTTTGATTCAAAGTCCCAGAATCCAGCTGGATGCGGAAAACAATTCGGTGAAATTTCAGTTCGGTCTAAAAAATGCGGATCTCCAGGGTAATAGGATCAAAGGATACACCTTCATGGTCCTCAAACCCGAAGAGGGATCCACGTATAGAGTTAGGATCTCCCCGTGGAGTCCCATGGAGGACGGCAAGCCAGTGGTTTTTAAAAGGGGACAGTATTTTTCCATCCTCCGATTTAAGTTCGTCAAGGGCAACTTCCCTGACATAAGTACAATTGAACGTTTCAAGACCGCAGTTATTTACATCTATTCAGAGACAGGCAGCCTCTTGGTTGAACGGGCTTTTGAGGTAGAAGAGATATTGCGGTCGTAGGCCGGTCGGTTATGTCTAAAGCATTCACATATGCACATTCAAAGACAAGACAGGCGGCAATCCTGCTGTATCTTCTTGCTGCTCTCTGTCTAGTCCCTGCTGTGGCGTGGGCCAGACGGACTCATGATGTCCTTTTTCAGGGGACGGATTATGAGCTTCATGTTTACAGGACATACGGTAAGGAGCCGGGCAAGACCCTGCTTCTCATAGGGGGCATCCAGGGAAATGAGCCCGGAGGATTCCTTTCCGCGGATCTTTATGCGGATATGGCTCTGGCCAAGGGGAATCTTATCGTGGTGCCGAGGGCGAATTTTTATTCCATCCTGCTGAATCGCCGTCAGGTTAATGAAGATATGAACCGGAAATTTGCCGAAGACTCCCGAATAAATTATGAGACAAAGATTGTCGCTATACTGAAGGATCTGATTTCGGAAAGCGACTGCCTGCTTAATCTTCATGACGGCTCCGGCTTCTTTTCCGAACGCTGGGAAGGCCCGATGAGGAATCCTAAACGCTACGGACAATCGATTATTGCCGATTGCGAGGTCTATGCTGTCAATGAGACTGGAGATACCTTGCGTTTGGGGGATATGGCCCGGCAGGTGATAGATCGGATCAACCGCAATATCAAGGAGCCGGATTATAGGTTTCATTTCAACAATCACCGCACCAGGGAGAGATACACCATTCATGCTGAGCAACGCAAATCCGCAACCTATTATGCCCTGTTTCAATGCGGCATCCCGGCCTTCGGTATTGAGACGAGCAAGTCGCTTCCTTTGGAGATGAAGGTGCGCCACCATAATCTTGCCATCAACGCCTTTATGGAGCTGCTGGGCATTGTACCGGAAGCACCCGGCATCTACTTGGACCCGCCCGTCGCCCGGTATATAGTGGTGGCAGTCAACAACAATATCCCCTTTGCCATTCCAAACGGGCACACCTTGTGTATTGGCCGGAATGATGTCGTGAATATCTCGCATATCGAGGCAAATTATAAACGCGGTCTGAGCGCTGACATTTTGGAACACGGGACCATCAACGATATGAACAAGCCGATTCGAATTACGCGTCCCACTAAGGTCATAGTCCGCAAGGATAATTATCTGTGCGGTATGATCAATATCATTCTTGACGGCGGCAAATCGCATAAGCACACGATTTCTGCATTACCGGAAGTCTTGTTTTTCAAGACAAGGATTAACGGCAAAGAGCATCTTTTTACAAACGATTCTCATATGAAATTGATAAAAGGCGACAGATTCGAGCTGGTCGATGTCGCCACGAACCTTGGAGACCCTTCCGAAATCGTTGTTAACTTTAAGGGGTATGTGGGAAACAGGAAAAACAACACCGGAGAGGATCGGGGCTACGTGATACATACAGGCCGTGATCTGTGGAAGAGTTATTCACTGGCGGGGAACGGCAAAGTGTACAAGGTCGTGGTGACCCGCGAGCTGGCCGTATTGGGGCGACTCTTCGTTGAGCTGACAGAGCCCGTGTTCAACTATGCAGTCGTGCAGGTAAACCATGGAGTCAAACGTTGTCTGTATCCTGGTGATTCCCTGACCGTTCATCCGGAAGATGCCATCAATATTCTTGACATCAACACCAACATGTCAACGAACTCCGGAGTTCGGGTTTTTTTGAAAGGGGCCGGGGCCAAGATTCGCCTTTTTTCTGACGGTGCAGCCTCTCCCTACACGATTGGGTCGGATCGCATTAGTCGGAATAAGAAATACAGAATTGTAGTTCAAAGGGAGCACATAAAACTCGGCTCGATTCTTGTCGATTTTGAAAAAAGGAAACATCGTGGCGGATAAATCAAAATGCCTCTCCATTATTGATAAAGGCTTCAAGGTGGAAGGGACCATCCATGCAAAGGGGAAGTTGATTGTAAACGGTGAACTGGAAGGCACCCTTATTGGAGATACAGTGGTCATGGTGGATGGAAGCCGTATTCACGGCCAGGCCAGGGTTCAGCAGATACTCATTGCCGGAGAGTTTGAAGGTGATATAGTAGCCTTTCAAAGCCTGAAGATATCCCACACGGGCAACTTCTGGGGAAAGATTGTTTGCAGAAGCATCATCGTTGAAGCCGGAGGGAAATTAAACGGCAGTGTGAGGCCCCTTGAATCGAAGGATGAGGTTTTAAAATTAGAAGCAAACACGCAATCTGAGGTGGCCAATGTGATCCCTTCTTCGCCGCCGGCAGTGCCGGCAGAAAGTGACAAAAAGTGACAAAAAGTGACAAAAAGTGACAAAGGGAAGCATCCCCCACAAAACCCCAATAGTGAAGCCTGTCCAGCCCTAACGCGGACAAGCCTGCCGGAAAAAACAGAAATTTCATAACCAAGCCATCTCCAACAGGTCCCCCCGGGACCGTCGCTCGGCCTAGATGCCTCACGTCTTGCCGTTGAAGCCGACCGTGACCATCTCCCCTTCTACAATCACAGGGACCCTGCGCTTTCCCCCAGAATGCCGAAGCATCACTTCGAGTTGTTGCGGATCACTCACGACATTCGAATACGTTACTTTCTTGCCTGCTCTGGCAAATGCCTCCCGGGCCGCTCTGGTGTGAGGTCAGGTGTCTTTTCCGAAAATGACAACTTCTTCTGACATAACGAGAACCTCCTTTGCACGACAACCATTACTTTTTGTTACATTTACCAGTTGGCGTACAAATTGTCAAATCCCTTTCAGTCTTGTTAAAAAAAAGAGGGCATGGTAAAAGTCCAGTTGCAAAGTGCCTAAAGTGACTAAAATGCCTAAAGTGAGCTAAAGTTGAATTGATTATTGGCGATTGGAGGAGTTGGAGGTATTCCATATGAATAGTTCTGATTCCCCAATGCTTTTAACTTTAGGCACTTTAGTTCACTTTAGCTCACTTTAGGCACTCAGAATTACACCACATTGGATAGTTAGTCAGCCATGCCCGATACAAAATCCTACATGGGAATCGATCTCGGTTCGGTCAGTTTGAACATAGTCGTTATTGATGAGGCAAACCGGATCAAGCTGGCCACATACGGACGTACCGAAGGACGCCCGCTGGCCGCACTGCTTAGCGCCTTTGAGGAGATGGGTGCCGAGCTTGGCTCCTTTGAAGGAATCGTCGCCACCGGAAGCGGCCGAAAGCTGGTGGGAAAGATCCTCGGGGTGCCGGATACCAATGAGATCGTCACCCAGGCCGCAGCGGCCTGTCATTTCCACCCCACTGCCCGCACCATTATCGAGATCGGCGGCCAGGATTCCAAGCTGATCTTTGTAGATCAAGACCCGCAAACCGGTAAAGGGGTTATTACAGACCACGTCTTGAACGAGGTTTGCGCAGCCGGCACCGGGTCCTTTCTCGATTTGCAGGCCCATCGCCTTGGGCTCACCATTGAGCAATTGGGCGCCCTGGCCTTCGGCTCCGATCATCCGGCCATGATTTCCGGCCGGTGCAGCGTTTTTGCCAAGAGCGACATGGTCCACCTCTTGCAGGAAGGCGTCCCAAAGGCCGATATTGTCGGAGGGCTGTGCTACGCCCTTGCCAGAAATTTCATAACCAACCTGGCCAAGGGAAAACCTTTCTCAGAGCCGATTGTATTTCAAGGCGGGGTGGCTGCCAACCCGGGTGTTGTGAAGGCATTTGAAGACCTCTTGGGTCTTGGCCCCGGCAGCCTTGTTATCCCGGAGCATTTTCTTGTCACGGGAGCCATCGGTTCGGCCCTGACGGCCCGCACCTGGGCAACTCGCCCGGCCCGGCCAATCAATAGCCTGGTCAAAAGTGTCAGGCAATCCATGGAACTTGCCCAACATCGCCACCGGGCTCCTCACCTGAAACCCCTGGCACAACGAAGGGCTCATTGGGAAGCCGAAGATCGCTATTACGAAATCGAGCCGACAGGCTCTGTCGAGGTGTTCCTGGGCATTGATATCGGCGCCGTGAGCACCAATATCGTGCTCATCGACAGGCAAGGGCATGTTGTGGCCAAACAGTACTGGTACACCCAGGGAGAACCGGTAGATACCGTGCGGGCCGGACTTGAAGAGATGGTCCACAGGGCGGGGGAGGCGGTGCGAGTTTGCGGTGTGGGCGTCACGGGAAGCGGCCGTTATTTTATCGGAGATTTTGTTGGAGCTGATGTCGTGATCAATGAGATCTCAGCCCAGGCGCGGGCGGCTGTGCACCTTGATCCTGATGTCGATACCATTATCGAGATCGGCGGCCAGGATTCAAAGTACATCAGGTGCCGGCATGGACGTGTCGCAGATTTCGAAATGAACAAGGTCTGCGCGGCCGGCACCGGCTCTTTCTTGGAGGAGCAGGCCGCTCGCTTAAAGGTGCCGATCCGCAGAACCTTCAGCGATCTTGCCTTTTCCTCAAAAACACCCGTTGATCTTGGTGCTCGGTGTACGGTATTCATGGAATCGGACCTCATTCATCACCAACAAGCCGGCGAAAGCCTGAGCGACCTGGCCGCAGGCCTCTCACACGCCATCGCGCACAACTATCTGGAAAAGGTGGTCGGCGCCAAGAAGATCGGCGACCGCATCTTATTCCAGGGGGGTGTGGCTGCAAACCAAAGCGTTGCTGCCGCGTTTGAAAACATCTTGGGAAAACCCCTGGCAACCCCGGAGCATCACAATGTTACGGGCGCCATGGGAGCCGCATTGGCGGCCAGGGACCGCGAGCCGGCATTGACCCGGTTTGCAGGGTTTTATCTTAAGGACCGCCCATATGAAACGAAGGGATTTGATTGCCGGAAATGTCCCAATGTGTGCCGTGTCCATAAGATCTACATAGAGGGAAAACTCCGGTCTTATTACGGCAGCCTTTGCGGCCGCTACGAAAATGCCTCCGACAGCAGCTCATACAGCCGTCTGCCCGATCTGTTTGCAGAAAGGCACAGTCGCCTTATGGAGGGCTTTGACGAGGAAAAGACGGCAGGACAAGGCTCCGGGCCCGTCATTGGTTTTCCAAGGGCGTTGAGCTTCTTCGATTATTTCCCATTCTGGCGTGCCTTTTTCAAGACATTGGGCCACCCACTGGTCCTTTCAGAGAGTACCAACAAGAGTCTGGTCCAAAGAGCTCTTCCCCTCGTTCCGTCCGAAACTTGCTTTCCCATAAAGACCGTATACGGCCATATCAGCGACCTCATCTTCAAAGGCGCAGACATGATCATGGTCCCCTGTGAGATCGACTGCCCGCAAGCAAACAATAAAGGACTTCGCAGTTTCAATTGTCCCTACATCCAGTCCATACCGTACATGGTGCAGGCAGCCATGGGCTCCGAACTCTCACCCAAGGTGAAACTGCTTGCCCCGGTCATACGCAGGAGTCGTACAAGGCGTGAGGTTGAGCGGGTGCTCACGGCCATTGGAAAATCTCTCGGTCACGGTCCCAAAAGGACAAAAGAGGCCGCAGCTTGCGCCTATGAAGCCCAGCATTCCTTTGACGCCTGGCGTCGGCGGCGCGGCAAGGAGATACTGGCCTCCATGGGACCGGACGAGCGAGCCCTCGTTTTGTTGGGCAAATCCCACAATATCTTTGATCAGGGGTTGAATCTGCACCTTGCCGAAAAGCTGAGGCGCACAGGTCTTATTACCATTCCCTACGATATGCTCCCAATTGACCGGATAGCTCTGCCCGCACAATATGACAATGTGGTCTGGAAAAACAGCCGGGATCTTATGAAGGCAATCCTATGTATGCGCACCAGCCAGCAGCTTTTTTCGGTGTTGCTGACTAACTTCGGATGCGGGCCGGACTCTTTCTTTATGAAATACATGGAAGCCGAAATCTCCGACAAGCCGCGCCTGGTTCTAGAGGTGGACGATCATACAGGTGATGCGGGGATGGTCACCCGCATCGAGGCATTTATCGAAACCCTGGATGTCGCACCCAAAGAATCCAAGGGCGCACTACGCCCTCTCAATCTGTTGATCAAGGGGAGGCAAAGAACCGTGGACCCCTGGAATCCGGACCCGGACCTCATGAAGCGCCTGGAAAACAGGGTGCTCTGTTTTCCTTATGTCTCACTTGCCTTCTGTGCTGTTATCCGGGCCGCCTTTGAGGCCATCGGCCTGGAAGCCCGTGTGCTGCCCAAGCCGGATGATGAAAGCGAGTACCTCGGCCAACAGGTGACTTCAAGCCGGGAGTGCCATCCGTTCATCGTCACCTGCGGCGACTTTGTGAAGATGACCCGCGAGCGGGGATTCGACCCTGACCGCGCCGCAGTGTGGATGCTAAACTATGATGGAGCATGCAGGTTTTCTCAATACGGCATCGGGCATGCCGGCCTTTTCAGAAGCTTGGGCCTGTCTCAGGTTCCCGTGGTTGCACCGCTTACCTCAACCCGCTTTGACGAGTTTTCGGGGCTCTTCGGCCTCCGCTTTACCAATCTGCTGTGGCAAGGATGGATGGCTGCCGAGGTTCTGGAAAGGCTCCGACTTCACACACGTCCCTATGAAAGAGAGCAAGGTGAGACCGATCGGATTTTTGAGGCCGGCATTCGAGATGTCGCATTGGCCGTAGCCAGGCCCAATGGGGGGTTCGGCCTGTGGAATCGCAACGTCCTTTCTGCCCTGAGGCGGGCGGCAAAGGCCCTTGAAGCCGTACCGGTCGACCGGTCCAAAGAGCGTCCAACGGTAGGTATCGTAGGAGAATTCTACACCGTGCTAAACCCCTGGGCCAACCACGACCTCATACGAACCCTTGAAAGACTGGGCTCTGAAGTAAAGATTCACGGCCTGACGGTCACGAATTGCTACAGCCTTTTTTCCGGGCACTATTATGCCGGAGATCGCCTGAGAGAAAGAAAACTGGGCGCTGCTTTCTATTATTTTCTCCGCAACCAGTGGATGACCTGGTGGGCCAGGCGGGCAGAGGCGTGCATGGCAGACGAGCTCCGGGCCTTTGGCGCCCTCGGTGCTCGCACAATAGTCAAGGATGCCGCCCCATTTATCTACTATGACATTGATCCTATCCTCGCCATTCTTACGAGCCGGGTAAGACGCTTTGCCGCCTCCGGCATCTGCGGCATCTGCAACCTGTTCGTGCTCAACTGCATGCTCGGAAACGTCACCGTGTCGATCTTCAAAAATGCCCTGAGGGATTACCGGAATCTGCCGGTCCTGCACGCCGCCTTTGACGGGCAAAAGGAGACCAACATGCTCACGAGGATCGAGGCCTTCATGCATCAGGCCGGGCTGTACCACGAGAGATACGGGGAAAGGCTGAAAGCTCAAAGAATCGATTTTGCTTTTGACATTTGAAGTCGAAGTATTTAAACTTTATCACTTTTTCCATGAACTCGACAAATGGCAAAAAATTGAGTCAAACGCTGACAATTGCCAATGAGTTGGGTGTGCACGCCCGTGCCGCGGCCAAAATTGCCAAATTGGCAGATGAGGCGTGCTCCGGTGTGTTTTTCATAAAAGACGGCCAGGAGGTGGATGCCACAAGCGTTCTTGACATTATGAGCCTCTATTGTCCCTGTGGCACGGAAGTGACTGTGAGGATAACCGACACTTCCGACGAGAAAGTATTGAACAGCATAGCCCGGTTGATAAAGACCGGTTTCGGAGAGTTGTAGGAATGTCTGAGACTGCCGCAAGAGACCTGACGATCCAGGGCATTACCGGATCTCCCGGTATTGCCATCGGCAAGGCCTATCTTTTGGAGCAGGGTCGTATCGACATCCTGGATAAGCGGTTTGTCCAGCCCGAGCAGATCTGTGCAGAAACAAACCGGTTCAAGGAGGCTGTCAAAAAGGCCCGGGAACAGCTTCATCAAGTGATCGAAGAAGTCCCTGACGAGTACCGAGACCATATCTATATCCTCGACACACATATGATGCTGTTGAAGGACAGGATGATTTACGATGGTACGATTGAGCAAATCGAGCAGGAAAATGTGAATGCCGAATGGGCCTTAAAGGTCACCGTGGATAAAGTGAAGGCCATGTTCAAGAAGATGCCCGATCCCTACTTTCGAGAAAGGGCATCAGATATCGGGCACGTATCCAAGCTTATCATGGAAAACCTCCTTGGAACAGGGCATTCCAAAATTGCCGACATTGACAAACGAATCATTATCGTGGCGCACGACCTTTCTCCTGCCGAGACAACTCAAATCCAGTTGGAGAAAGTCAAGGCCTTCGTGACGGACCTGGGCGGCCAAACCTCTCATACCGGCATAATAGCCCGGTCCCTTGAAATCCCGGCGGTGCTGGGGCTGGGAAACGTAAGCCAGCAGATTAGGACCGGTGATCTGATCATTGTGGACGGGACGGCGGGTGTTGTGATCGTTGATCCGGGGGAAGCGACACTGACCCGGTACCACGAGCGTAAGGACCTCTTTGAAGACTTTCAAGCCAAGGTGACCCGGATCAGCCATTTGCCGGCTGAAACAACAGACGGGTACCGCCTGACGGTTGCCGCCAACATCGAGCTGGTGGAAGAAGTGGTTTCGGTCATCGACCATGGCGGTGACGGCATCGGCCTGTATCGGACCGAGTTTCTTTACCTGAATCGGCCGACGCTGCCCTCCGAGCAGGACCTTTTTGACAATTACAGGGATCTGGCAGAACTAATGGGTACACGGCAGGTTACTATACGCACCCTGGATATCGGCGGAGACAAGTTTGCCAGTGGCATACACTTGGCTGAAGAGATGAACCCGGCCTTGGGCCTGCGAGCCATCCGGTTCTGTTTGCAGTCCCCCGAAATATTCAAAACCCAGCTCCGGGCAATACTCAGGGCGGCGAATCTGGCAAATATCCGGATCATGTTTCCCATGATATCCCAGGTAGAGGAGGTTATTCAGGCAAAGCGCCTGTTAAACGAGGCGGCAGAGTCTCTCCACAAAGAGGGCGTCCCTTTCAAGGCAGATATTGAAGTCGGCGCCATGATTGAAGTCCCCTCGGCGGTTTTTATGGCCGATATTCTCGCCAATGAGGTAGATTTTTTCAGCATTGGGACCAATGACTTGATTCAGTACTCTCTGGCCATCGACCGTGTAAACAAGCACGTTGCCTCCCTCTATCAGCCGCTTCATCCGGCAGTGTTGCGAATGATCCATCGTGCGGTGGGCGCCGCCAAGGAAGCAGGGATCAAGGTTTCCCTGTGTGGCGAGATGGCGGGAGATACGGTCAATATCCCGGTGCTGTTGGGTTTTGAGCTGGATGCCATAAGCATGAATCCCATATCGATTCCTGCGGTCAAGCACATTGTTCGCGCGCTGTCCTTCAACGAATCGAAGATCTTCTTGCAGGAGGCGCTCAAACAGGCCACCGCTTCAGACGTGCTCAATCTTATTCAGGAGGCGTACGGGAAGTCGTTTGACGCGGCCATTTTTTTTCGTTCCAGGTAATCTTACATGCAAGGCAGCAAGATCATATGTCAAAACCGCAAGGCACGGCACGATTATTTCATCCTGGATGAATATGAAGCCGGCATGGTTCTGCTCGGCACAGAGGTCAAATCATTGAGACTTGGACGGGCCAATCTGAAGGACAGCTATGCCACGATCAGGGGAGGCGAGGTGTTTCTTTGCAACATGCACATAGGCGCCTGTCCTTTTGCCGCCCATGGGAATCACGACCCCTTGCGGACTCGAAAGCTCCTGTTGCACAAGGATGAAATCAAACGCCTGACAGGCAAAGTCAAGGAGAAAGGCCAGAGCCTCATTCCACTTCAGGTCTATTTTAAGGAGGGTAAAGCGAAGGTTACCTTGGCCTTGGCCAAGGGGAAACGAAAATACGACAAGCGGCAGGCGATTCGAAAGAGGGATGAAGAGCGAGAACTGCGACGGGAAAAACGGAACATAAGGAAAGGTTGACAAATCGATCGAAATCTTTATAATAATATTAATCGTCTGGTTCAATTTAAAACCTTTCTTCATGGGGGCGAAACGGCTTCGACGGGGATACGGAAACATAGGTTGCATACCGAGCGCCTGCCGGCTCGTAAAAAGGGCGGGAACTAAAATAATCGCAGACGATTATAAATACGCTTTAGCCGCGTAATGTAGGCTAACGGCCTGCCGGGTTTTCCTGCGAACCTGGACAGGACGTCGATCAGCAGGATAGCCTCCAACGGTTGCTTGTTCCGCACGAGGCGAAATTTTTAACAAGCTAGCGTCTCAAGCATCCTGCCTGAAGGAGCCTTGAGAGGCGAAATTGAAAATTCAGGCTATGTATGTAGATGCCTATGTGGAATATCGTCGGACGCGGGTTCGACTCCCGCCGCCTCCACCATTTACAAGTTGCGTTTCTTCGATGTTATCGGGGAATTAGCCCCAGCCGCTAATTCCCCTTTTTTCGTTTGGTGTAAAATTTTCACATTTCTCGTGCAAATCCGGCGCATCTTCATCGGCCTTTGCGTTTTTTTCAAATAGTTGACCGATGACTACTTTCCTTAATAGTTTCGCTATATTATCCTTTTTCTGCACTTTTTCTTTCATCAATGAGGTTTGTTCCTTCTGTGTTACTGCCCTGCGAACAGTTACTTCTATAATTGCAGCACATTAGACCATCTGGATGTTCTCTGCTGATTTCTGGGGTAACTGACGTCTGTTTCTCCAATAGTTTTGCCACGTTAAGCGGTCATCGACCGGTTGAAATCCGTAGCCTGTCTGTTTTTTTGCTTCGCCGCCAAACAGACGGCTACTGCACCCTGCCCGGACATCGCCCTTAAAACAAAAGGCCTCGATTGCAGTCCGCATCCCGCGTCAACCCGCCATAGGTCCGCCGCAGGCGGGTTCCACAATCAAGATCAGCTTATGCAGCTTTTTGCTTGATTCATCCGGCATGCCGCCTGAACGAAAAAAGCTCAACGCCGCCATGATCCGTGTCTTACGCTGCTATCCGGCCCGCCATAGGTTCGTCTCAGGCGGATTCCGCATCCCGCCCAAAGATGGCTGCATCAAGACACACCTGTAGTGCATGGTTTCCTTAGCTGCTTTCTTACACCGCATGCGCCGGTTGGCCTGGCATCCCGCCAGCAATTCGCCGCATTAGCCACCACAATTTCCGAAAGCTGAAAATGTGGCCCGTTACCACGCTGCTCGTTATCGGGGCGGTTACGAGGGCGATCTCGCAAACTCCGTTGTTCCGCGCTCATCCCGGCTATGAGGCAGACCACTGCCATCGGTGTTTGCAAATGCCGGAAAACAACGATGGCATCCTCTACCCATATAATAGCGCGGTGGTGAAATCGGCGGGATTTGGCTGTTTAGGAAAAGACCAGAGAGGCGATGCATTTTTGGAAAAGAGACCAGGATGTGTAGGCAACGTGTTCTTAACGTGAACACATGGTGATGTTAGGGTACACTCCTGGTGGCCATAAGTGTCACTCAAGGTGCCATGGAGGCATTTTGGGCGGGTAACAGGTAGCCTTTGGCCTTGCTTTTGGTGAGCGTTCTTGGTAACCAATTTTGATCTAACGAAATGCATTGAAAACATAGCACCTTGATCGTCAGCCAGGTGCCGCTGACCAATTCCTTTTTCCGCAATTCGAGAACCGCCAGATGACCATTGAAAAGCAGTTTGATGTCAGCTTCATCTCGAACCTTGCTTTACGAGAAAAGCAGATTCAACAAAACTATCGCCCTATCATAGCGGTTCACAAATGGTTTGCCCGGCGCCCCGGGACCCTTTTTCGGGGTCTCATCCTCTCGGAATTCCAAAAGGAAGCACTCCAGGAATCATTCTTCCGTCCACATGATTTCAATGGCTTATCCGTAGCCGATCCATTCATGGGCGGAGGAACGCCGCTCATCGAGGCCAACCGCGTGGGGTGTGACATCGCCGGATATGACATCAATCCCATGGCATACTGGATTGTGCGAGAGGAGATCGAGCACCTGGACCTGGAGGCCTACCGCAGGGCTGCGTTCGCCTTGCGATCCGGGCTGGAAAACAAGATCGGACATTTGTATCGAACCGAGTGTCTCAAATGTGGATCAAAAGAGGCCCACGTCAAATATTTCCTTTGGGTGAAGGTCCGGGCCTGTCGCCATTGCCAAAAGGACATTGCCCTGTTTCCCGGGTACTTGATCGCAAAAAATGTCCGTCATCCTAAAAACCTGTTTGTCTGCCCCTCCTGTGGCAGTCTGAACGAGGCTAAAGACCGAAACAATCCCGGGACGTGTCAATCCTGCGCGTCTCCTTTGTTGTTAAATGGTCCAGCCAAGCGGAGTCGGTGCGTGTGCCCTGACTGCGGCGCCAACAATGCATACCCTGATCCCGAATCCGGCCCGCCGCGGCACCAGATGGTTGCCATAGAATACCATTGTTTCCATTGTAAGCCCGGACACAAGGGCCGTTTTTTCAAAAAACCAGACCATGAGGATCTGGCCCACTATGACGAAGCCGTCTCGGTTTGGACAGACATGGAGCCGGACTTTATCCCCCAGGACACGATTCCCCGGGGAGATGAAACTGATCGTTTGCACCGGTGGGGCTATCAACATTACCGAGACATGTTCAATACGCGTCAATTGCTTGGTCTGGAATTGAGCTGCCAGGCTATTGCCAAAGAATCGGATGAACGGGTGAAAAATGCCCTGGCCACCAACCTGTCTGATCTGCTCCGTTACCAAAACATGCTGTGCCGCTATGACACCATGGCCCTTAAGTCTTTGGATATTTTTTCGGTCCACGGGTTTCCCGTTGGTCTTGTGCAGTGCGAATCGAATCTGATCGGGATCTGTAAGGACAATGGGCCAAATGTGGGAAGCGGAGGGTGGTCGAACATTATCGATAAATACGCCAAGGCCAAGGCGTACTGCGACCATCCCTTTGAGGTCCGACATAATGGCAGGCGCAAAGTCCAGGTTTTTGTAGACGGTGAATGGATCGGCGATAAACCGAACGGAAACGGCCCCGGCCCCATACGACAGGTTCAACTTCACTGCCAGAGCGCCACATTGGCAGCCCTGCCAGGTGGCAAGTTGGACGCGGTTTTTACGGATCCCCCCTATTTCGGAAATGTGCAGTACGCCGAGCTGATGGATTTTTGTTACGTCTGGCTCCGCCGCCTGGTGGGGCTCAACCGGGCAGCATTTCAAAAGATTTCCACGCGCGACCAAAACGAATTGACCGGCAACGTGACCATGGAGCGCGGTCTGGATCATTTCACCGAAGGTTTGTCTGCTGTGTTCCAGCGGATGGCCGTGGCCCTAAAGCCTGGAGCGCCGCTGGCGTTCACATACCATCATAACCAGTTGGAGGCCTACTATCCTGTGGCTGTGGCCATCCTGGATTCGGGACTCACTTGTTCAGCGTCTCTACCATGCCCGGCTGAGATGGGGGCTTCTATTCACATTAACGGCACTGGTTCTTCCATCATCGATACCATCTTTGTGTGCCGTTCTACAGGCAGCGTCCCCCGGCATTGGCTGCCGAAAGACCCTGAAGGTGTGGCTGCCCTGGTTCAAGAGGATGTCCGGCAATTGCGACTCGGCGGGGTCAAGCCGACTTGGGGCGATGTGCGATGTGTGCTTTTCGGCCACTTGACGCGCCTGGCGATATGGTCTCTCCGAAAACAGTGGGAAAAGGGACGCCCTGCTAACGAGCGGTTGACAGCCTTGGCCCGTTGGATCGAAAAATTCGGTGGAACTGCTGGGGTCGAAAAGCACCTGGCAGATGTCCTTGATCATATTCCCCGTATGCGAGGGTTGGCGGTTCATGAATCGGAATCTGCATATGGAGAAGAGCATACTGTCTGCTTTTGAGTTGTCTTGATGTAAGTCCGCGTCCGTTTTTCCCTTTCCCTCGTCACCTCGAAGATAGGAGATCTGCATGCAACGCCCATTTGAGCTGGAAGACCAGGAACTTCGCGACCGTTTGGAAGAGATGGTGGATGCCACTATTTCCGATCTGGGTTCCGAGTTCCTGCTCATGCCCATGGGAAACAGCTTCATAGGGTATCAGGATTTCCGTACAGCCTACGAAGTCCTTAAACGCCATACCCAGGCCTTCACCAATCTTACCGAGCAGACTGTGCACCAAGCGCTGTTGGAAAACAGCCGGACCTTGGGCGTCCTTCGTGCTGTTTTAGGAATGACTCCTCCGGAGTGGGCGGAACTGGCCCGCGTGGAGTGTGACAGCGATATTACTCAGGGCGCAGCCCGGACCTTGGACCGCAATTGTCGGGAGGCCTCTGATTTCGTAAGCGCCATGGAAAATCGGTATCAGACCCGCCTTGCCCGTACACGGGAAAAAGGCGGCAAGCCTGTTGAAAGGACCAAGAGCTTAGAGCGCATAGATGATCTGGTGAAAGTCGCCATCCAATATATCACGTTAGGGGTTGCCAAAGACACGGACGGGGTCATTCATCGGCTGGCCAAGTTTGACACGCAAAAAGGCCTCGCGTCGCTCCAGTATGCTGCCAAAGAAAACGTGCCCTATGCTGTTTTGCTCTACGAGCGGTATCTAGGCCGGCCTTTTGCGGCTCATCGCGATGCCGTATCCGAACTGGTGGGCGAGGTCATGGAAAATGCCATTGAAAAAAGGCTTCGCCGAGCCGGGGTCACCTACCGAAAGACCGGACGGGCCGAGCGCATACCGGACTTCGGGCAGGCCCCGGATTTCTGCATCCCTGATGAGGTCAACCCTGTGGTGATCATCGAGGCGAAGATCACGAGTGACGATGGTACGGCTCGGGACAAGGTGGCCCGGATCAAGGAGCTTGAAACCCAACGCAGGAAGCATGTGGCTGCCGGTCAGCCCAGCTATGAGGTGGTGGCTTGTATTGACGGTCGAGGGTTTCGGGAGCGACGGGAGGACATGCGACAGATGCTGCTCCGACTGAACGGCAAGGTTTTTACCACGGCTTCGCTTGACCAGCTCATCACGCATACGCGCATCCGGGAGTTTGTTTCTCATGATATCTAGCTCGGATAGTTGTCCCTCCCTTCATTTTCAAGTAGCCTTAATTTAGAGGTCAGGCATGGGATGTTCTTTATTTCTAAAGTCACGATTGTATTCTTCGAATAACCATATAGCGAAAGAACGTCACTTCCATCTCCTAACCAAGAAATGGGACCATTTTAACGGGTTGAAACGGAGGTTTTTGTGGGAGGAGGCGGAGGACAGAAGGCAGCAGGCCGATGACAGATGAAGGAAGACGGTTAGTGGTGGGAAATGTTCAGGGCTTAAGACAAAAGATCATGGAAGTCTCCAGCTTTTTACCGGATGATTTGCGTTTATTATCATTAAAAGGGGGGGTAAACAGCAGAGCTGTCACTGGTATATTCACCTGTTGTGGCCCCCCCTCACGTTTGTCTTTCTTACTGTAACCACATCGTTTATTTCGTTTTTGCGTGATAAACAGAAACCACTTAATCATTTGTTTAGGCAAGAGGAAAATTAGAAATGACGACTTTCACAACCTATATAAAGAAACAACAACGTCGAAACGATCCTCTCGGTGATTTTTCCAGGGATTTTGTCTACATCTTAAGAAATCATCCGAAATATCCAGAATGTCAGGGTACCGACACCATAGTGTCCGAAACCCTTTTTGGACACTACAATTTTCTGCCAACTTACGCTCAACAGCGGGACTATATTTTGAACGCACTTTGTAGTCTTTGGAAGGAATGGCTCGAATATAAGCATATTGGTCTAAAATTTGACCGACCCAAGAGAGGATACGTCTATTTTTTTCGGCTCCCTCAAAAACAAAATGTGTTTAAGATTGGACGCACGAGAACAGACCCTGAAAAAAGAATTGCCTCGGTTGCTACTCGAGAAAGAACCAATTTGGAAATTCATGATTGGATGAGGATTGACCATTACGACATTATTGAGAAAGAGCTTCACGATGCCTTCCACTCATCGCGCTTAATGAGGGAATGGTTTGAAGTGCCCCCCGCTGAAATTGACGAGGCTATTCGCGTCTATTGCCTCACGGATTCAACGGCTGAAGTGCGCTCAATCCTTCGAGGAGAGGTTTAGTATAACGGAAGGTTTGCCTAACATTCGCCTGGAGCAGACGGCAGGAAAATCGCGGTTTAACGTAAAAGCTTGTAGAGGTCCGGTCTAATATCGGGCCGCTGCTCAAGCGGGGCTTTGGGCCAGGAGGGAAAGATGTTCTGGAGAAAAAAAAAGAAGAAAAAGGTTGAGAAAACGTCTACTCCAAAACCGGATTTTGATGAAAGCTTCAAGGTGGCGTTTGGGCTTGTTATTTCTGAAATTGAAGGCGCTGACGATATACCCGTGGCAAGCCTTTTCAATGCTGTCAGTGCTCATCATGGAGATACAAGAAATCAAACAAAAGCACTTTTGGAATGTTTGAAAGGTTCAGATTGGAAATGGCCTGTCTATGAGTCATACACTCGGGGTAAACAAGACGTAATATATGAGGCAAAAGTGTCTGACATAGAAGGTTATGAACCTGATGAACTCCTTGGTAATTTTACCGTCTCTCGATTGAAGGAGGTCTACTCACAATGTCTGGGTGAGAAACCGAAATCATCCTTACGAAAACAAGAGATAATAAGGGAAATTATTAAGGTTGCGAATCATGATCTCCTACTGTCTCTAAGGCGTGAAATAATCGTAGGATTAAATGATCCATCGGTTATTGATAAAAAGAGTATGGCAGAAGCGCTTGCCAGAAGAATAGATGCTTTAGCATACTCATTGCATCGGAAGCAACAAATGTTGGAAGTCGCTGAACGTCGGCCATACTGGGAGTTTATGACATTAATGGATAGTTCAACGCCGGCAGAATGTAAGTCGTTGCATGGTACGATAAAGCATTACACCGATCCGTTTTGGCAAGAACACTACCCGCCATGCTGGCGCCCTGATTGCGGGTGTTAGGGAAAGCTTGGGGACGTCCATTTGTAAATAAGTAGCTCATTCGAGTAATCGATAGTTTTTTTCCTTGACTATCTTTTCCCCTTT
>JABXJW010000445.1 GCA_013375395.1 Desulfobacterales bacterium | reverse complement strand
AGAAGAACAAGAGAAGACAGGTCGAAGTTCGTCTTTTGATGGAGTCACCTATGATGCTCGTGGGTTACCCTGAAGATTGCCTGCAGATCATTGAGGAGGGGGAGAGGCTCTCCAGAGAGCTTGGGGATGCAAGGAGTCTGGCGAGGTTTTACAGCACCATAGGCTTGTATTATTCGCTTAAAGGAGACCTTCTCCGGGGGATAAAGTATGCGGAGAGTGCCTTTCAAGAGGCAGAAAAGATACAGGACATCGAACTAATGGCTCCACTTGGAATTGACCTTTGCCCCTCCTACCTCGTAGCAGCGGAATGTTCGAAAATAGCTGAAACGGCTCCCGGGGTCCTTGCTTTGCTTGAGAAAACGCGAAGAGAATCTGAGTATTTTGGCAAGGGACAGAATGTATATTCGTCCATTTGCTCAAGCTATGGGCACGCTTTGGCATGGATGGGGAATTTTACGGAGGGAGAAGCCCGGTGTGAGAAAGCCCTCCGTTTCGCGCTCGAGCTCAATGACCTATCGAACATAGCCTATGCAGAATGTATGTACGCCTTTGTATTTTTTCATCGGGGAGACGGGGAAAATGCTGTACAACATTTTCAAAACGCTATTAGATATGCCGAAGAAACACAATTCGTCGTCATACTCGGTCTGTCTTGGGCTGCATTAGGGTGGGTATATTATTTGCTGGGGGAGCTGGAAACTGCTCGAAAGCATGCAGAGAGGGCCATTAAGATCCAGAGTGAGACGGGGCTACCTTACATGTTGGCCGTTCCTTATCGGGTACTAGGTGTGATTCACCTCGATTCGGGGGAACTGAAGAATGCTCAAAGCTGTATGGAGCAGTCCTTAGAGTTGGCGCAAAATAACAATGAGAGAAGCGAGGAAGGGGTAACAAAACTCTATCTCGGAAGAGTATTGGGCAAAGCACGTAAGCCACAATATGGCAAGGCGGAGAAGTGCATTCTGGACGGCATCAGGATATTGGATGAACTGAAATTGAAACCATGGACCTCTCAGGGGTATCTCTTCCTGGGAGGACTATATGCCGATACAGGCCAGAGAGAAAGGGCCCTGGAAACCCTGAAAAAGGCCGAGGCCGCGTTCCGAGAGATGGGGATGGACTACTGGCTGCGCAGGACGCAGGAGGTGCTGGAGAGAATACAAGGTTAGCGAACGAGTCTAGATAGAGTGATCTACTCCCACAAATACCGCAGGTATTGCGTGCCCCGACCCCCATCGGGTTGGAGTAGATGTAACGGCGGCTCAGTCCAAGGGGATGCCCGCCAGGTGCTTGGCGATATTCTTCCTTGTCTCGAGATCATAGAAGCCCAATGTGGCGATGTTCTCCATCACCGGCGATCCGCCGCCGTGCAGACCGGCGATCTGCAGCAGCCCGGCCAATCCCGAGCATATGGCATCGCTGAGCGCGCGGAAGCAGCGATGCTGGTCCGCAGCGGATATACGGGGGTTCCTCATCATGTACTTGTCCAGCAGGGGCCCTAGCTTCGCATGGTAGAAATCGCCCTCCATGGGTAGCGTTGCCGGTAGCCCTCCAGCGAGGTCAGCTACGATCTCGTACTCGTGATAGATGTTCAGCCCGGCATGGCGGCGCCCCACGTTGCAATAGACCGGGTCAGGGATGTACGTTCCCGCTGGTGACCGCTGTGCCGTCACCGCGGCAGCCACCCCGGCAGCATAGACCAGCTC
>JABXJW010000097.1 GCA_013375395.1 Desulfobacterales bacterium | reverse complement strand
CGCTCTTCCGATCTCCATACTAACCACATGCTTTATAAAAACATTCACCACAGATTGAAACAAAGTTCAACTCATGCATCCTCTTTACGAAGACCCGCCTTTACCATGTCGACCATGTCGCCCAATTCCCGGCACCTGAAAAGAGATGCGCACCAACCGTAAAGGAGAGCGCCAGTTCCAACGCTGCCAAAGACCCATGCTGAAAGATACCACGAACTTTGGCTGCATTTCGGGGCTGCCCACAGGGCCGCAAGGGCGATTACACCACCCATCACGGCCGCGGATGCCGCTGATTTAAATATGGATCTAACTATATCATGAGCCCCGATTCGACCCAAACGCTTTTTTAACGCATGGATGAGAAGCATCAGGTTCACCCCGGAAGAAAGCGATGTTGCAAGGGCCAGCCCCCCGTGCCGCATCGGCCCCATAAGCAAGATACTCAAGGCAATATTCACCAGAAGAGAAACAACGGCTATCTTGACCGGTGTCTTGGTATCCTGAAGAGCGTAAAAAGCGGCAACCACTATGCGCACTCCTGAAAAAGCCCACAAACCAAGCCCATAGTAAAGAACGGCCCGGGTAGTCAAGACCGTTGTGGCCGGATCGAAGGCTCCTCTTTGAAAAAGAAGGCGCACGATGGGTTCCCGCAGTATTATCAGCCCTGTCATGGCAGGGATGGTGATAAAAAAGACTAACCTTAAGGCATATGAAAAGGATGCCCGCAGCCCTTCCAAATCGCCTGCCGCTGCCTGCTTGGACAGGCTGGGCAATACAGCCGTCGCAAGAGCGATGCCGAACACACCGAGAGGGAACTGGACCAACCTGTCGGCATAATAAAGATACGATACACTGCCCTCAGGAAGGAGTGAAGCAAGCAGTGTACCCACAAAGATATTGATCTGATAAACCGCAGATCCAAACACTGCCGGCGTCATCAACAGTGCTATGCGCTTGATGGCCGCATGGTACAACGGGCTCCGCACCAAAAGATGAAAGCCCTTTCGGATCAAGAATGGGATTTGAAGGCCCAACTGCAAGCACCCCCCGATAATCACACCTACGGCAAGGCCAATGGATGGTCTTGTCAGGTGTGGCGAAAGCAGGAGTACCGCGCCGATCATGGCAACATTCAGCAGGACCGGGGCGAAAGCAGGCGCTGCAAAATGGCCAAGGGCATTCAATATCCCCATGGACAGGGCAACAAGGGCGATAAAGAAGATGTAGGGGAACACGATGCGCGTCAAAAGGACTGTCAACTCAAATTTTTCCGGCAAGGCAAGAAATCCGTGTGCAATGAGCCTTACGATGAAAGGGGAGACAATGATCCCGATCACAGTCAGTGCAGCCAGTATCATGGTAAGTATCCACCACGCAGACCTGGCCAATCCAAAGGCATCTTCACGGCCATGCTTGTAGAGATGTTCAGTAAAAACGGGGATAAAGGAGATCGTTAGAGAGCCTTCGGCAAACAGGCGGCGCAAAAGGTTGGGAATTCTAAAGGCTACAAAAAAGGCGTCAGCCGCCGGTCCCGCCCCGAAAAACCAGGCCACGACAACATCCCGCACAAATCCGAAGATACGGCTCAACAGGGTGGCCGCGCCCACAATGCCGGCGGCCTTTGTCATACGAACGTCTTCAGGCATAAGAATAGAAAAAGCCCGTGTGTCGTCGTCCGGTTGCGCGACTCGCTACGACCAACGTCTAATGGTTTACGACACGCAGTCTAATGTTTTGGCGTCCAAAATAAGTCTTGACAAGACCGGACTAGATACGTATTTTGAGATCCTAACTTGATTGTATAGGAATTTCATTTTTTCGAGCGGCGAAGCCGCGTTACATAAAATCGCGAAGCGATTTTATTACTTGAGCTAAAAAGGAGCAACCTACTTTGGCAACTCACAAGTCGGCCATCAAAAGGGCCAAGCAAAACAAGGTCATAAATTTTCGCAACAAATCAAACCGAACTCGGGTAAAGAACGTCATTAAGCACATCAGGGCCGCCATCAATGAAAAGTCTGCAGAAAATGCCCAGGCCGCCCTTGCTACGGCTATCCCCATCATAGATAAGGCCGCCAAAAAAGGCGCCATCCATAGCAGAACCGCCTCCAGAAAGATATCCCGCCTCACTAAGCAAGTTAATGCCATCTCCGCATAGTGTCCATTCAGAAATGGCATCTTTTGCCCCAATACCGCGTTCTCCGCAGGTTTGCGCCTGCGGCTTGTGAAAAGGCTATCCTCGACGTAGCGCTGCTACGCCTGCGGTAAAAACCTTTGTGCGGCCTTGTCTTGGGACAAAATCTACCATTTCTGAATGGACACTAACTGAGTTCATTGAGTTTCTCGCGAGTTGAAACCCGACAAACACAATAAACCTAATAAACTCGACACACCCGAATAGACCTCAGAAGTCCAGAAGGATGCGGTCGTGGACCTTTTCGGCCAATCGTTTCGATATGGCCTTAATGGCCGTCCTTTTGTTCCTTTCGGTTGCTAACTTATCCGAAGAGTCCACCTTGAAGACTTCTCGGCCGGACAAGGCCCTGTCCGACCATATGATCTCGCCATCACGGCGTTTTACGGCCAGATCAAGGGTGATTGCGACACGGCGTTCATCAGACATAAACTTTGCATCGTGAGAAATGGTATCTGAAACAAGAGAGGCGACAGTGCCGCTCAAAACGGCATCTGCCGCATCCGCGCCAACCACACGAAGCACTTTGCTTCGGGTAAACTCGTAAGCAATATCGCCGGTAAAGTGGGACTCAATCCCTGACTCGGAAGTCCGGTTCTCCAATACGGTAACGGCGATCGTACGCACACCCGCAGGCGCCGTCAGTCCGACGCCCTTAAAATGATAACCGCAGCCGGCAAGGGATGCCAAGAGAACCAGGGCGGCTGTTGTCTTCCATATTTTTTTAAGATGCAAGATCTCCTTCTCCATTAAGAAGTCATTAGTCACTGGTCATTAGTCATTGGTTAGTGGTTAGTGGTTAGTGGTTAGTGGTTTTGCAAGCTGATGCCCGATTCCAGATTCCAGATGCCTGATATTTTCGCATCCCGCAGCAAGCTTGCACCATTTTCCCGGCATCGGGCATCCGGCATCAGGTATCCGGCTACACCACAATATTCACCAGCTTCTTCTTAACCACGATCACCTTTTTGACCGGCCGGCCTGCAAGACGTGCTGCGATCCTCTCATCGGACAGCGCAGCCTCTTTTATCGCATCGTCCCCTACATCGGCCCTTATGTGAAACCTGCTCCGCACCTTGCCGTTCACTTGCACTACGATCAGTATTTGCTCTTCTGCAATGGCATCCTCTCTGCATGAAGGCCAGGAGACCTCAAGGACGCCTCCAGTGTGCCCCAGAGCCTCCCATAACTCGTCGGCCAGGTGCGGTGCAACGGGCGAAAGCAGCGCCACTGCCGCCTCCAGGGCAGACCGAAAGACAGAGGCCCCTGCGGGATCTGAAAGAACGTTTTCCTTAAGAGCATATATGCTGTTTACCAGTTCCATGACGGCGCTGATTGCAGTATTAAAGTGAAACCTTGTCTCAATATCGTTTGTCACGCGCTTGATGGTCTGGTGGGTCTTTCTATGAAGCTCCCTTGCATCTCCGGCAAGCGGTTTTCCCCCCTCAAAAGGCTTGACGTCACGGAGCCGGTCCTTATGATCCGCCACCAGGCGCCACACCCTGTTCAGGAACCGATAGGCGCCTTCAACCCCCTGGTCGCTCCAGTCAAGGCCCCTTTCCGGAGGCGCTGCAAAAAGACAAAAGAGCCTCAGCGTATCAGCCCCGTATTTTTCTATAAGGGTATTGGGATCGACCACGTTCCTTCTTGACTTGGACATCTTTTCGATCCGCCCGACCTCGACCTTGCCGCCGCAATGTTTGCAAGTGCGGCCCGCCTCCCCGGCAACGGCCTCTTCAGGATACAAAAAGCCATGTTCCGGACACTTTATTGTTTCCTTGCAGACCATCCCCTGCGTCAGCAGGCGCAAAAATGGCTCCTTGTGGTCAACAAGCCCAAAGTCCTTGAGAACCCGCGTAAAATACCGTGCATAGAGAAGATGAAGGATTGCATGTTCGATGCCGCCAATGTACTGGTCCACAGGCATCCAGTATCCTACGTCCTTCCGGTCGAACATCCCCTGGCTGTAATGGGGACTGCAATAGCGTTCAAAATACCACGAGGATTCCACAAATGTGTCCATGGTGTCGGTCTCGCGACGGGCCTCGGGATTGCCGCACTTGGGACACGAGGTTTTTGCAAAACTGTCGAGTGCCGGCAGGGGAGACTTTCCTCCTTCAAGCATCTTGGCGTCCTCGGGAAGTATGACGGGCAGGTCCTTTTCCGGTACAGGCACAACCCCGCACTTGTCACAATAGATGACGGGAATAGGCGCGCCCCAGTACCTTTGACGGGAGATCCCCCAATCCCTGAGCCTGAAATTGACTGCCCTTTTTCCAATGTTTTTGTGTTCAAGATAATCTGCAATGGCCTCAAGGGCTTTCACGTTTTCCAGCCCGTCAAACGGTCCGGATCGTACCAGGACCCCTTCTTCCACATGAGCCTCGGCCATAGTCTGCGGGTCCAATGTTTCTCCCTTTGGTTGAATCACTACAATGATGTCCAGGTCATATTTGCAGGCAAACTCAAAATCTCGCTGGTCATGGGCCGGCACCGCCATGACCGCACCTGTGCCGTATTCCATGAGCGCAAAGTTGGCCGTAAAAATAGGCATGCGCCGCTCGGTAAACGGGTTGATGCAATACGCCCCGACAAAGATTCCCTCCTTTTCGTAATCATCAGACGTCCGCTTTGCTTTGTCCTGGAAACGTATGCGCTCAACAAAGGCCCTGACTTTTTCCTCCTGCTCGGTTCCGGCAGCAAGCTTCATGACCATGGGGTGTTCCGGAGCCATGCACATAAAGGTGGCGCCAAACACCGTGTCCTGACGTGTGGTGAAGACCGGGATCTCGCTGTTGCCGTTTTCCAGGGGGAAACGGATCTCTGCCCCAAGGCTCTTTCCGATCCAGTTCTTTTGCATTGTCACGACTTTGTCTGGCCACCCAGGCAGCCGGTCACAATGTTCCAACAGGTCATCTGCATAATCCGTAATACGGAAAAACCATTGGTCCAACTCCTTCTGGCCCACCTCCTGGCCGCAGCGCCAGCACAGACCAGCCTCTACCTGCTCGTTTGCCAGGACAGTTTGACAATTTTCGCACCAATTTACAAAAGCCTTCTTCCTGTAAACCATCCCCCTTTCGAACATCTTAACAAAGAGCCACTGCTCCCAGCGATAGTATTCCGGATTGCATGTTGCCAGTTCCCGGTCCCAGTCATAGCAAAACCCGAGCCGCTTGAGCTGGGAGCGCATGGTGTCGATGTTTTGATACGTCCACGTGGCCGGATGTACCTTGTGTGCTATGGCCGCATTTTCTGCCGGCATGCCAAAGGCGTCCCACCCCATGGGGTGAAGCACGTTGTAGCCCTGCATGCGCTTGTATCTGGCCACCACGTCTCCGATGGTGTAGTTGCGCACGTGTCCCATATGGATATTGCCCGAGGGATACGGAAACATCTCAAGCAGGTAATATTTTTTCTTTTCCGCGTCTGCCTCTACCCGGAACAACTGTCTCTGTTGCCAGATTCCCTGCCACTTTGATTCTACAGACTCAGGATCATATTCCTTTTGCATAGACCATCTCTCCACACGAACTAATACAATTCGGCCCCACCTATGCCATAAGATCGCTCAAAGGACAAGTTTTGTAGTTCCACTTACAGTTGGCATCCGGACCGGATGGAGTATTGGAGTAACCATACAAAACTTATGAGGCATCGATCATGACCGCACGCGAATCAAAGACAGGGCCGTCCGTGCAAGCATGAAGATATGAACCTGGGCTGCATGCCTTTTCCACGGCACACCCCAGACAGACTCCAAAACCGCAGGCCATGACCGTCTCCAATGAGATCTGACAGCCAATGTCATAGGAAGCAGCTATGTCGCTGATCGCTTTCAGCATGGGTGTCGGGCCGCAGGCATAGATTATGTCCGGTTTTCCGTTTATCTGAATGGCCTTTTCGACCAACGATGTTACAACTCCCTTTTCGCCCAGGCTGCCGTCTTCTGTTGTGATGCTGACTTTGACGCCCATAGACTCGAACGACCCATGGCAAAGGATGTCACCGGCAGACCGCCCTCCCAGGAAAACGTGCGGGCTGACCGCCTTGTGCTCGTCGAGAAAACAGGCCAGATAGTAAAGCGGCGCCACCCCGATACCACCGGCCACAAGAAACACCTCCCGAATGCCCTCCGGACAAGCAAAGCCGTTTCCAAGTGGGCCAAGCACATCCAACACGTCTCCGGCCTTAAGGCCGGACATGGCCCGGGTGCCTTGCCCTACAACCTTATAGAGGATCTCAAAGCCACGAATCTCGTTGTGCGCGGTCACACTGTTGTGAATGGAGAAAGGCCGGCGCAACAGCGGAATACGCTGCTCGGCAATCCTTACCATGACGAATTGTCCTGGTGAGGCAATCCCGGCCAACTCGGCAAAGTCCAGGCCCATTTTGAAACAGTCCGGCCCTACCCTCTGATTGTGTAAGATTTTTGCTTTTTCTTGAAATAGCTTCATGATGTCACGAACAAAACCCCTCAAAAACGAATCACGAAAGCACGAAATTAAAGAAGTTCATCTGTTAAGATTTCTACTTCCTTGACAAGGTCGGCAAACCTTCCTATTCTTTGGCTGTCAAACAATCCTTAATACCTGGTATCTAAACCATGAATCCATTGTCTAGCCTTGGAAAACTTCTCGTTATCGCGGGGCTTGTCATGGCGGGAATCGGGATTTTGTTGATTCTGTCGCCAAAGATCCCGTGGCTTGGAAAGCTGCCGGGTGACATCCTGATCAAGAAAGATAATTTCCGATTTTACTTTCCAATCACTACATGCATTATTATTAGTATTATCCTTACAATCCTTTTCTACCTGTTCAGAAAGTAACTCAGGCCCATCACGAGCCCTAATCAAGTGTATCACCAGACACGGAGGACACAGAGTTTTATCCTTTTTATCCAATCGGGAGACGGCGATTGGATAAAAATGAAAAGACTGTCTTTCTCTGTGCTCTGGTTAACATAAATCTCTTACCAAAAACTCCTCTCCAATTGGGCAAAAACTTGGACTCCATAAGACTGACACGTTTTGTCACCAGCCGTGATTGGCCAGGATCTTCTCACGCATAGCCTTCAGGCATCCGCTCCTGCAAACATGGAATCCGTTTCCTGGTCTGTTCCACTAAATTTAGATCGATGGCGGCTGAAAGGGCTGCCGGCCTCTTTCCGGCCCTTGCCAGGGCCTCGCCGCTGGGAGATATGATACGTGAATGGCCTGCATAAACAAAGTCGCCATCCGCTCCACATCTGTTTGCCCCGAGTACAAAAAGTTGATTTTCGATGGCCCGGGCCTTGAGAAGCACTTTCCAGTGGATTGCACGTTCAGCCGGCCATTGGGCCATTACGGCCACCATTTTGGCCCCTTGCAGCGCAAGAGACCGGCACAGTTCCGGGAATCTCAGATCATAGCATATCATAAGACCTATTGGACCGAGGGAAGTCTGACAAACCACGGGTTTTCGGCCCGGTTTGAAATAGCGGTCTTCCCCGGTCGGTGAAAAAAGGTGAACCTTCCGATAGGTCGCTGCAACAGAGCCGTCCGTGTCCACGACATATGCGGTGTTGTAGACTCCGGTTGCCCCCTCTTCAGGCAATGAACCAATTATGGTCAAATGTTGATTTCTTGACACCATAGACAACTCTTGTAGAACCGTTGGCGTTGTTTGACAAAATCGGTTGAGGTGTTCATTTGCAAAACCAATTGACCACATTTCCGGAAGCAAAACGAGTCTCACACCCTGCCCAGCAAGCGAAACGATACGTTTTTTTACCATCTCCAGATTCCATTCAAGATCGCCTACGTGCACGTCGAATTGTATGATGCCTGCACTGATAACATTCACAAATTGTTACTCCCAAACCAGCCCGAACATTTCCGGGATAATCTCGTCGCCTGACGGCTTTGTGTTATCACAGCCCCACCTTTGCCGCAAGGCGCTTGGACGGCAACCAGTCCACCCAGGCTATTATGATGCTTGCAAACAGTAGGCATCCCTCACACAGCACGCGCCAGTGTCAGAACATCCACAAATTTTGCTCCGGCGCCGACCAAGACCCGGGCGCACTCATTCACCGTAGCGCCTGTTGTGTAGACATCGTCGACCAAGAGGATCTTTCGGCCCTCTATTTTCTCCGGATGACGGATGGAAAATGCCCCCTTGATGTTTTTCCGACGGTCGGTACGGCTAAGGGTGGTCTGGGGTTCTGTCCAGCGGACACGCGATAATGTGAGGCCATCGTAAGGGATTTGTCCCTGTTTTGCCCATCTTGTGATCAGAAGATGGGACTGGTTGAATCCCCGTTCCCGCAGGCGCTTTATGTGCAGCGGCACAGGGACAAACAGATCTATGTCTGCGGCCGCCCAGAATCGAAAAAAAGTCTCCCTGGCAAGTGCACTCAAAGGGTGTGAAAGCGCAGACTTCTTTCCGTACTTAAACCTATGAATAGCCTCCATAAGGGCGCCGTCATATACACCAAATGCCCTTGCCCTGCCGAAATGCTTTGTTTCAATGAGGCACTCGGAGCAGGTGTGGTTTTCGCCTTCTCGAGAAACAAAAGGGAGGCCGCATTTTGAGCACAAAGGAGAGTCAATCGGTGCAAGGTCTTTTCGGCAGGACTCACAGAAGGATGGAGCAGTGAGATCAGAAGGCTCATTAGGTGCACCCTTGCCGTCAGGACCCTGCCAGGCGTAATAGGTATTGCAGACAAGACATCTCGGCGGGAAAATAGTCCATAAAAAAGCTTGCCACAAGCTTTTACTTATCATTGGTCATCTGTCATCTGTCATCTGTCGTCTGTGACTGGTCACTGGTCATTGGTCACTGGTCAGCGGTCATTGGTCACTGGTCAGCGGTCATTGGTCACTGGTCATTGGTCACTGGTCAGCGGTTCAAGCGTTCAATGACCGCTTCTGCAAATTCAGAGCACTTGAGTTCTCGGGCGCCCCGCATCCGGCGGGCCAGATCGTGGGTCACAAGGCCATCGGAGATGCTTTTCCGTACAGCCTTCTCAATGGCAGCAGACGCCTCTGTCCACCCCAAATGCTCCAGCAGCATAACACCGGACAGAATCAGGGATACGGGGCTTGCCTTGTCTTTTCCCGCATATTTCGGAGCGGTGCCATGGGTGGCCTCGAAAACCGCGCAATCGTCTCCGATATTGGCCCCGGGGGCCATCCCAAGGCCTCCTACTTGGGCGGCCAGGGCGTCAGAGATGTAGTCTCCGTTCAAATTCGGCGTGGCAATCACGTGGTATTCCTCCGGCCGAAGCAGCACCTGCTGGAACATCATGTCGGCAATCCTGTCTTTGATGACCAATTTACCGGGCGGCGCTTTGCCGTCAGGCCCAAGCCCGCCATCCGACTCAACCAGGACATGGCCGGCAAACATCTCGCGTGCCACCTCGTAGCCCCATTTCATGAAGGCCCCTTCAGTATACTTCATGATGTTTCCCTTATGCACCAGGGTCACACTGGCAAGGCCGTGATCCAATGCGTATTGTATGGCCCTTGCAACCAGTCGCCTTGTTGCGGGCCGGCTCATCGGCTTTATGCCGATGGCGGAACCAAAGGCCACTTCAACTCCCATCCGATCCCTCATGAAGGCAATGACCGCCTCGGCTTCAGCGCTTTCAGCCTCCCACTCGATCCCGGCATAAACGTCTTCCGTGTTTTCCCGGAATACCACCATGTCGACCCTTTCAGGGCGCCTCATCGGGCTGGGGACACCCTTGATGTATCGGATCGGCCGAACGCAGGCATAAAGATCGAGCCTTTGCCGCAAGGCAACGTTGACGCTGCGAATCCCTTCACCCACGGGCGTGGTCAACGGCCCCTTGATGGCTACCACATGATCTTTTATGGCTTGAAGGGTTTTGTGCGGAAGCGGCTCACCTGTTTCTCTGTGCGCCTTTTCACCTGCCAATACCTTCATCCACTCGACCCTGCGCCGGCCTTCGTATGATGAACCGACGGATGCATCCAGGACCCTGCGTGCAGCAGCCCAGATGTCCGGCCCAATGCCGTCTCCTTCTATGAATGGGATAACAGGGTTGTCCGGCACACAAAGCGTGCCGTCTGCCGCTACTGTAATACGGTGTGCTTCGGATGGAGATCTTTCATTGTTCTTCATAAGCATCTCATAGCCACCAAACCCATTCTGCCGGTCTGCCTCAAGCAGCCGACCATTTCTTCAGATAGATCTGTATGATCGATATGGCGGCCGGCGTGATCCCGGAAATTCTGGAGGCCTGCCCTACAGAGATCGGATGAACCTTTGAAAGCTTCTCCTTGACCTCATTGGAAAGTCCGGGAATCGCTTGATAATCAAAGTCATCAGGGATCTTTGCCCCTTCCAGGCGCCTTAGGCGTTCAACCTGCTCCATCTGGCGGCGTATGTATCCGTCGTACTTGACGAAGATGGCGGCCTGTTCGGCAACCTCGTCGTCAAAAGGAAGGATGCGGTCGTCAAGCTTGGCAATGCCGGAAAGGTCGGCCCCTGGTCTTTTCAAAAGATCCATCAAAGTGGCAGGTTGATTGATAGAGCCAAAACCCATGGTTTCAAGGGTTCGGTTCACGTCCGGCCTCGGGTTCAGGCGAACCTCCGAAAGAAGCGCCAAAAGCCTGTCAATAGCCTCTCGTTTTTGCTTGAATTTCTCGTAAAGTTCACCGGAAATAAGGCCAACTTGATGTCCGAGTTCGCGAAGGCGCAAGTCCGCGTTGTCCTCACGAAGGAGAAGGCGATACTCGGCCCTTGAGGTAAACATCCGATACGGCTCCTTGGTCCCCTTTGTCACCAGGTCATCGATCATGACGCCGATATAGGCCTGATCCCGGCCGAGTATGATCGGCGGCTCTCCTCTCCCATAGCGCACCGCATTGATCCCGGCCATTATCCCCTGGCCCGCCGCCTCCTCGTAACCGGAGGTGCCGTTGATCTGGCCTGCCAAGAACAGGCCTCGAATGGCCTTGCATTCCAAGCTCGGCTTGATCTGCACAGGATCCACATAGTCGTATTCGATGGCGTATCCGGGCCGAACGATCTCCACCTGTTCAAGCCCCTCGATAGAACGAAGCATCTTCAACTGCACGTCCACCGGCAGGCTTGTTGACACACCGTTCGGATAGATCTCAGTCGTTCCAAGCCCCATGGGCTCAAGAAAAACCTGGTGGCGGGGTTTGCCCGGAAATCGAAAAACCTTGTCCTCAATAGACGGACAATAGCGCGCCCCGACTCCTTTTATGACACCGGTAAAAAGGGGCGAACGATCAAGGCCTGTCTTAATGACCTCATGGGTCTTTTTGTTCGTGTAGGTAATGTGACACGGCGCCTGCTTCCGGCTGATCGATTCCGTCTCAAAGGAGAATGGCGCCGCCGGTTCATCTCCGTACTGCGGCGTGAGCCTGGAAAAATCGATCGTGCGGCCGTCCAGCCGAGGTGTGGTTCCGGTCTTGAGCCTGCCCACTTTTAGGCCCAAGGCCATCAAGTTGTCTGAAAGCTTGTTTGAGGCAGGGTCCCCCATGCGGCCTGCGGGAAAGTTCTTCAACCCTATGTGGATCAGCCCTTTTAGGAAGGTGCCGGTGGTAAGAACAACCGTGTTTCCGAGAAATCTTTCCTGAATACTGGTTACGACCCCCTTGACCGCGCCATCTTCCACAATCAGAGCATCCACCAACCTCTGTTTGATATCGAGGTTTTCCTGTCGTTCCAAGACCTGCTTCATACGAAGGCGATATTGTTCCTTGTCTGCCTGGGCTCTGGACGACTGCACGGCAGGGCCTTTCTTTGTATTCAGGCGGCGGAACTGGATGCCTGTGGCATCTATATTTTTTGCCATCTCCCCGCCCAGGGCGTCGATCTCGCGCACAAGGTGCCCCTTGGCCAGACCTCCTACGGCCGGATTGCACGACATCTCTCCAATGTGGTCCGCATTGATGGTGACCACCAGGGCCTTATGTCCAAGGCGGGCGGCAGCCAGGGCGGCCTCGCATCCGGCGTGCCCGGCCCCCACCACGATGACGTCGTATGTCTTATTTTGGTCATTGGTCATTGGTCATTGGTCACTGGTCAATAGTCAGTGGTCATTGGTCACTGGTCAGAACTTAGTTCGCTTCGCTCACAATTGGAATGTTGGAATACTGGAATGATGGAATAATGGGTTCTGGGAAAATGGGA
>JABXJW010000444.1 GCA_013375395.1 Desulfobacterales bacterium | reverse complement strand
ATTTACCATCAGGATCATGCCGAGCCGGCGGAAGATTGAAACACCCTACAACACAGGCCTGGTGATCTGGGCGGAGGGGCAGGCCATTGTGCGCACTCAGACCGCCTGAAACGCTTTCAATAGGTCGAAACTAACGTCATCAAACAGTTTGAATTTTTATGCTTCGCTTCACGCTTCACCAAAAAGTGGTCAGTATAGACTCATCAAAGGCCTCTTCCGAAATTCTGTAAGAATTCACTTCTGTGTTGTGAGGATTGAAACGCGATGCCAAGGTGCTTTAGGACATAACACATGCTCCTGTCGTTCCATCCGCGAGTAAAGGGAAATGTCAACCTCGGGCTCACCTTGAAGGGCCCTTTTTCGGACAAAGAGACTAGGCTGGTCGCCTCGGCCCGTGCCATTGTTGTCACCCAGAGCGTTAAGGCCCACCAATACGAGTTCTGCCGCACCCGGTGTCGGCATATCTTTCCGGATTATACCCATCGGTTTGGCTTCGAGGGAAAATATGCAAATATCAAGCTTTTTCGAAGATTCAAGGCCCCCCACCCGGAAACGGTCTGCTATGAATCGGCAGAGGAATTTCAAGTTCGTCATTTCAAAAAACAGGAACCTCTCATGCCATTCCCATTTGTCTTGAAAGGTGATTGCGGCGGCGGCGGTTGGGCGGTTTTTCTCATTAGAAACCGGCGTGACATTATTGAGCGGCTTGAGATTCTGGGCGATGTCGGTCTTCACCCAACCAGGCGTCTCACTGCTCAAGTCTTTGTCCCTCACGGCGGCAGGGACCTGCGCGTGGTGGTCATCGGCAGGACAATGAAGGCCTACTGGCGGTGCCAGCACAGGCCGGGGGAGTTCCGCAACAATGTTGGCCGTGGGGCGCTGATAGATCACTACATTGACCCTGAACTTAAGGAAAAAGGGGTAAGGTGCGTGGAGGACTTCTGCTCAAAGACGGGAATCAACCTGGCTGCCTTTGATGTGCTCTTTGACCGTAGCAGGCCGGAGCCGGAACCTCTTCTTTCGGAAATCAACTTTCTGTTCGGTCGCAAAGGGCTGGGCGGGTCTGTCAGGTTCTATGAACTCCTGAACCAGGCGGTTCAGCAGTGGTCAGTGGGGCTATATTCATGAATTGTAATTCGGCTAACTATTTAGTGCAAACTTTCACTACCGGGTGCAATATGCATCATCTTCGGCAAATGAGTCGAATTTGCCTTATATGTACGATGGCTCCGCCAGCATTAAGAAACAGCCCATATGCTCTCGGAGTCGCATTCGCCTTCCAAGATCTCTCCTATAGCCATGGCGCACTCAATTTCTTTCTCTTTGCCGCCAGGGCACGTAATCGAGATGGTTCTCCCCTCCATGTCAACGCTATCTATCGTACATCCGAACCGGGAAGTTACGATCGAGACAACTTGGAGGAAATTGAGGTCTTCTTGTAACATGTTTTTCTTCCCTTCCACCTATTTTGTGACCGCCTTATTTAGCGTGTTATTTAGTGCGCTTTGCATACATCATGCCATTGTTCAGGAATGCCCGGTTCATTTATGACTCTTGCCGGAGTAAATACTGAAAGACTAAAGAAAAATATCGATTGCGGGGAATAATTTTCCATCGAGCAATTCAGCCGAAATCATGAACTTAGGGTTCGCGAAGAAATAAATTTACATTTTCAGGAGTCGAGGCGCCCGCATGGCAAGGCGCGAGGAGGGCGAAT
>JABXJW010000096.1 GCA_013375395.1 Desulfobacterales bacterium | reverse complement strand
ATCTTGCATTGGGGGCAGGGTGTCTTAGTTACGCCTGTGCGCTTCTGTCAGGAATCAGGCCCAGCCTCGCCTCGGCCCTGATGGCGGCCTGTTATGTGCTTTCGATGCACATACTGAATAACTTTATCGGGAAGGAGGCCGTTCGTTACAATGATCCGGACAGGGCCAGCTTTTATGAATACAACCGCATGATCCTTTTGGCCATGGCGATCGCCTCAGGCGCACTGGGGCTCTTCATGGCATTCACCATGGGACTTGTTCCCTTTCTCGTACTTTGTGTAATCAGCGTCCTTGGGGTTTCTTACAAGGTCAAACTGATCCCCGGTCCTCTGGCGATAGGCCGACAGATCAAACGCATCAGTGATGTGCCGGGCTCAAAGACGGTGCTGATTGCCTTGGCCTGGGGCGTTGTCACAGCGGCGCTTCCTCACCTTTCTATTTCGTTGAAAATTACTACCACAATGATTTTCGTCTCCGTGTGGGCATCTGTCATGGCATTTGTGCGAACGGCTTTTTTTGATATTTTGGATATGCAAGGAGACCGAATCGTAGGACAGGAGAGTCTGCCTATTATGCTGGGGGAAAGGAAGACGCTGAACATACTAAAAGAACTTCTGGTAATCTCTTTGGCCGTCCTCCTTTTCGCCCCGGTTATGCACCTTGCCACCACCCTGGCCTACGGTATGACCCTTTCGGTATTCTATGCGGGAGCCGTGATTCAGGCCTTTGAGCAGCACTGGATTATGCCGGGCTTCAGGTTTGAGATCCTGGTCGAGACGATTTTTGTCTTCACGGCAGGGCTCGCGGTTATGTGGCAACTTTTTGCGTGAGTTTCCTTATACTTGTGTACGGACAAAATAGCCATGTCCATCCGTATGATAGCCAAGGAACTCTATCGCCTCGAAAAGGAGGTGGAGAAGCTGGAAGAGCAGATCAAATGCGCCCCGGCCGAGCAGCGTGAGGCGTTAAGAGATCGCTTGCGAAGACTCAAAGCAGAGCGGAACCGCATGCGCAAGACACTTGACGGCGCCAAAGTGCCGCCTCCTTTCCATCATCCCTTATAAATCCTTCTATTCTCATGCCTTATCCATTCAGAACTCGCGAATCACCTGCCGCTCGCCAAGCTTGCGAGGCAGGCGGGACGGTTCAGATTTTCGGTGAACCATGAACTCTGAACCTGTGAACGCATACTCAGACAGTTACCCGGTTCAAAATTTAATTGTCGTTGCAGCTCCCTCGAACCCGGCTGTTTCATAAGAGGCTAAAATAATACTCATCATCCATCTTTTCCTTGCAGGCGCCCCCTTTTTTCCTGAGAATTGTCGATGATTCCGGCATTAAGAAGAAATGATTCCACGTTTTGCCAGAATGTGTCCCAACTTGGCGGACAATCGTTGTGTCGGCAATCGTAGGTAAGCATTTGGCCTTGCTGTGCCGCATGGTGAAGAGCAAGGGCATGCTTGTACGGGATCAGGCTGTCATTTTTTCCGTGGATTATGAGAACAGGGCCGGGGTATGAGCCGACGACTGAAAGATTGTCGAATGGATCCAGGACAAGAAAGCGAGGGATAAGAAAATTCGATGCAAATGATCGCACACCGGTAAATGTCGACATAAGAATGAGCGCGGCCGAAGGTCGCTTTGCAGCGAGCGCACAGACGGCGCCGCCGCCAATGGAGCGGCCGAACAGAACGATTCGGGAGGGGTCGACGTCCTCCCGCGCAACGAGGGCGTCATAGGCCGCAAGAAACGCTTGTCCGATGCTCCTTTGTGACGGAGTCCCCTCAGAACGCCCGTAGCCCGGATACTCGACAAGCAACAACCCTATTCCAAGGGTTGTGAACTTCTTCAGATCCTCGGGCCAGAAATCGATTAACTCTGCATTGCCGTGAGCGAAGATAACGGCCGGCGACCTACCGTGGTCCTGGCCAGGGGGGAGAAACCATGCCTCGACATCTCCGTAATTTGTACTTAACCAAATTTTTTCCTGGTCTGCGTTGTTTCCCGTTTCCGAAGGGGCTTCGATCTGATAGCGAGGAAACAGAATATGGCGTTGAAAGAAGAAAAGAAGACAGCAATAGGCGAGGTATAGAAAGAGGATTCCTGAAGCGATTTTGAGTAGGAAATGCACTTTCACAACTTGTCTGTTTGCAGGCACGGATAAGACTTCATCCCCTCCGCAGGCGCCGTGCCCTTCATTGTTTTACTATTTTTTCAAGGGCTTCCTTTGCCGCTTCTTTGACCTCGGCGTCGTACTCGCCGGCCAAAATCACTTCCAGCCTCGGGGCTATTCTCCGATCTCCTGATTCCCCCAAGATATAGATAATGTCGCCCTTTACCGTATCTCCTGCGTGGTCGAATCGTTCCCAGAGGGGTCCGATTACACGGGCGGCCAGTTGCCGGTTGCGACCGGATATCTCTTCCATTGCCACCATGGCGCCCAGGCGGACAGGCCATTTCTCATGCGTCAAAAGGTCCACAAATGCGGGGAAAATATCTTCTTTATCAAGCATCATTTCCGCAAGCCGCACGGCATTCCCTTCCCTTAGCATTCTTTGCAGGGATGAGGCGCCGAGCTTGGCGGGATCACGGTTTGTAATAACCTCTACAACTTCTTCCAGATGCAATTGACCTGTCCACCGGAATTGTTCGTCAAGCAGGAGAGTCGGCACGGATCGAACCCCGTTTAGTTGCGCCATTTCGGCAAAGAGGTCGCAGTCTATGATTGCAAGCCGGACGAGTTCGTTTGCGGCAAGAAGGGGCACTATCTGCCGGACCGTTACCGGACAAAATGGGCATTGCCGGGAAACGTACAGCCTGAGTCCAGCCGGCAGCTCGATTTTTTCAAGCTGATCCCGGACATGCTCCGGTACCAGGGAAGACTTTTCGCCGGAAGCAGACAGTGCCTCCAGAAAAGGCTCCAGTTCCGTGCCCAGCGGGACGGCATGATAGCGCAGGGCGCTGCTGATCCGGATTGCCGGAGCCTCTTTTGGTTCACCTTCTTCTTTGACAATACGAATTTTGGGGGCAAGGCGCGCCAAATTTTCACAAAATTCACTCAACTCCCTGCTTCTCTTGTCTCCTGTCACAAGAAGACCGATCCGAATATCACCGGAAACCTCCCCGTTCCATTTTCTAATCCGCTCTTCTTCCCGTGGCCTCATTGTTACACGCAAAAGACCGCTTGGATAGAAATCATGATTTTATCCTGAATTCGCAAGGATTGAGTGCTACTTCCGCCCCGGGGCCTCACGCAATGGGATTGATTTACGGGAAGGGATACCGCCTCCGCATCAGGCGGATTCAGCGGTATACCTTCCCTTGCTCTTTACTAAAAGCCTATTGTCACTGCCACGTACGGGCCTGATGTGTCGTAGTTGAATTCTACGTCGTCGGCGTCGGCATCAATGGTAAAAGTCCGGTAGCCCCCGTGGACATCGACAAATGGGAATGGGGTGAAGGAGATGTCGGCCTGACCGTCAATTATGCTCCCGCCACTGTAGCCGATACCGGTAGCCAGCACCCGCGCTTCCAGAAGGCCGGCGAGGATTCCCACGTGGAGATTGAGGCCTACCATGGGAATGGGCGTAGAAAAACTCGCGGTCTTGCTCTTGATCGTAACATCGCCTTCGAAAGTTTTGACCCTGCCGACCACGCCCAACGAAAAACCGGCCAGGACATTTTCCAGGTCCAGCAGATCGTACCGGTACATGATATCTGAGACATCGTACTCCAGGCTGGAGCTGATCGTCTCAGCCACGTTATAGGTCTCGCCCATGAATTTAATCTCCTCGGTCAGTTTCTTGGTCCCGGAATATTCAGCGCGATAGCGGGACAGGCTCAGGTGATGACCGCCCACACCGATAAACGCCTCTATGACAGGGTAGGACTCATCCTCCATGCCAAGGCCGCTCACCATGTCAATGGTTGTACCGGTGACGCCCGCTGCGTCCACTTTAAGATCGCCAGTGAGTCCGGGAAGCCAGTAATAGCCCCGTACGCCCAGTTCAAATGCCTGGGCGGGCACTGCAATGCCGAACATTGCCGCAAAACAGATCACGCACAAGAACGCCTTTTTCATATGCCATCCTCCAACACATAGTGGTTTGCGCCACAAGGGAACCTGAGAGACCCCGCTTGGGTTCCCGTTCTCTTGCCGAGACCCCGGAGGGGCCGTTTATGATCTTCCTTTTTAGCCATGGCGAGGCTATTTGAGAGAAAAAAACTCCTTATCGATATCCTCGGTATTGGATGCGTTGTACATAACAATGTTTTTCAGATGAAAGTAGCTGTCAATATCCATGGAATCAAACGCAATCCCCAACCCGGATGCATCATGACGTGCTATTGATCCCCTTATGCTCAGGGCAAGCGTGGTGGATGTGCCGGTGAGCAGGATTTCTATGTCACACGGTGTCCCTGCCGGGATCTTTTCTTCCGTGTTAACAAACATCCCCTTCATGCTGATGTCTTTTAAATTTGCTTCTGTTTGAATTTCCGACTCGTCCGTCTTTAAGGTGACCAGCGCCTCAAAATGAACCCGTGTCTTTTTTCTTTTTTCCTCAACCATCCCCAACTCCCCCGCTTTTTGCCTCAGTGCTCATTACATGCAAGCTTCCGACAAAACTTGCAAGATTCGTTCCTATGCGCAAAGGGGGAGCGTTTTTTTGTGTCACACATAACTCTCGTATTTCGGCTCATACATTTGAGACTTGATGTATGCCAAAATATCTTCAGGCCTCGGCTTGGTGGCAATGCCTCGATTGTAAGCCACTTCGGCCACTTCGGCCGCAATAACGGCCGAGACCTCTCTGATCTTCGCAAGCGGCGGGTAGATGCGGCCCTGCTCAAGATCGTCTTCTGACACTTCATGGGCAAGCGCGCGAGCCGCAGCCAGGAACATTTCATCGGTTATGTGCTTGGCTGCGCATGCTAATACGCCCAGCCCCACGCCGGGAAAGACATAGACGTTGTTGCCTTGCCCCGGAATGTACGTCCTGCCGCAAACCGTGACCGGGGCAAACGGACTTCCGCTTGCAAAGACGGCACGCCCATGCGTCCAGGTATAAGCTTCTTCGGCAGTGCATTCGGCCTTCGAGGTGGGGTTGGACAGGGCAAAAACGATGGGCCTTTCGTTGAACCCGGCCATTGCCTCCAACACTGCTCTGGTAAACATCCCGGGCTTTGCACAGACTCCGATGATCGCTGTGGGTTTCAGCGATTCAACAGCAGAAAGAAAATCAGGCAGGAATTCATGGTCATGGGCGTAAGCAAGCTTGTGTTGGTCAAGATCCCCGCGGGTTTTAACGATCAGGCCTTTGGAATTCACAAACCAGCACCTGGTGCGCGCGGCATCATCGAATAGCCCCTCGTCGACCATCGCGGAGACGATCAGATTGCCGATTCCGATCCCGGCTTCGCCGGCGCCGAGGAACAGGATCTTTTGATCCTCTAGCTTGCCTCCGGAAATTCGCAGGGCTGAGTATAGCCCTGCCAGCGCGACGCCTGCCGTTCCCTGAATGTCGTCATCAAAGGTGCAAATCCGGTCTCTGTATTTTTGCAGCAGGCGAAAGGCATTGAAATTGGCAAAATCTTCAAGCTGGACAAGGGGACGTGGAAAGACCTCCTGCACCGCTGTCATAAACTCTTCTATGAACTCATCATAGCCTTCCCCCCGAAGTCGCCGCTGCTGAATGCCGATATAGAGAGGATCGTTGAGCAGATCCTCGTTATCCGTGCCCACGTCCAGGGTTACAGGCAGACAGTGCGACGGGTCAACTCCGGCACATGCCGTGTAGAGCGAAAGCTTCCCCACGGCAACACCCATTCCGTTGGCGCCGAGATCTCCGAGGCCAAGAATCCGCTCCCCATCGGTGACCACAATGATGCGCACATCCCGGCGAGGCCAGTTGCTCAAGAGATCGGCCATGCGGCCCTTGTCCTTGGAGGATATATAGATGCCCCTTGGTCTTCGAAAGATATGTCCGTACTCCTGACACGCCTGGCCTACGGTTGGAGTGTAGATGATCGGCGCCATTTCCTCGAGGCGGTCCGTTACTACCCGGTAGAACAGGGTCTCGTTTCTCACCTGGAGCGCAGACATAAAGATGTATTTTTCCAGGTCTGTTGGTTTTCTTTGGAAATTTTCCAGAACGCGCATAACCTGTTCATCCTGAGAACAGATGCGCGGCGGCAGGAGCCCCCGAAGGCCCAAGGCATCCCGTTCCTGTTCGGTGAATGCCGTGCCTTTGTTCAGGGTCGGATCGTGGAGCAATTCAACCCCGGTGGGCAAGTTGGTCTTATCAATCCGGCCATTCATCCAGCCGTACCTTCAGGGAAGCAAACGTAGGACATGGCGTGGAGTTGTTTGCTTCAGAATACTAGTTTGCAGCCGACAAACAGAGCACTGTCAGACTTCGTTTTGTTGTCGGGATCATCACTAAAGCGGGCTTCTATCTCTCTATATCCGGCAACAATTGCAGCATTGCTGACAACATATGCATAGACGGAGAACGTAAATTCCACATATCTCTCGGTATCCGCAAAACCAAGAGACTCGGGCGCCCAACAGAGACTTGCCGAAGCACTTACCGGCAAGTTTGAAGAATCAACGCGAAAGTCGTATTCTCCGGTAATCAGAAAGTTCAACGCCCCTATGTCGAACTCTTTACTATCGATTTTTGTCTGTCCAAGCAGTCCCTTGAAACCTAAGCCGAGCATTAATGCAGGCATGAACACCGCATCCTTTATCATGACATTCACGTTGAAAATGAAATAATCATTATCACTATTGATGGCGCCGACACCAAGACCCACGGGTGTTTCATAAAGTTCAAGCTGAGTATCAAATTTTAGTTCCATGTCAGTAGAATTCGCATTGATCTCAAGAGCGGAAGTTTCCCCCTCTGATATTGCCGGAAAGACAAATATGATGAGCAAGACCGCCAAAGTGGTTTTTTTGATATTCTTCATACTTTCCTCCTCCTTCAAAAGTTCGTAGCTGACAATTGATGCCTTCTTCCAAGTCGCAATGATGCCCGGGTGGCATTTATGCGCTGTTTTGGTAGCATGTATCCCCTGTAGAAGCAATTAAATAGTGCCTGAACGAAAACCCTTAATTGCGGGCTGTCGTTGCGAGGAGTGAGGAGTTGCGAGGCGAAGCCGAAGCAAACCGGCGAAGTCGTTGCGAGGAATGAAATGACGAAGCAATCTCAAGTAGATTCCTCGCTGCCACTCGTCACACTCGGGGTTTCACCTCACCGGAAAAGGCTCAAATTACGATATGGAAATTCTTGCCTAATGACGGAGAGTTGGAATACTTTCACTTGACCTGCCAGAGTGCCATGAGCCCAACTTCCTTTCGAGCTATATTGTGTTCCGGGTTGTCCACGTTCACAAGAGAAGGAATGCCTCGATAGCCCTCTCTCTGATGTTTGCCGGGTGACACAAATGATCTTCTACTCAACGGAATTGAAGATCCCTGCAGCCCCCGGCCCGTGGAGCCTACGCCGCGGAGGGCAAGCTGCAGGCTTAGTGCTCGCTTTTGCGGTTCAGCTACGGTATAGCTCTATCGGATAGGTCCAACTGGCGATGCTGCCGGTGAGGACCTTGATGTTTTCAAATCCCTTCATGGCAAGAATGCGGCTTCCCACATATGACCGCAATCCCACCGCACAATACAAGATGGTTTCCTTGCCCGGATGCAGCTCGCCGATCCTGTCACGAAGCTCATCGACGGGGATGTGAACTGCCCCCGGGATGATTCCCGTTTTTTTCAGCTCCTTGGCGGTTCGCACATCTACGAGGACAAAATCATCTCCTCTTTCCATTTTATCGCGAAGCTCGGCAGGCGTTATTGGGTTCCAGTCTCCTGTACGGAAATTCTGAGAGACGGCCCCGGCGACAACCACGGGGTCTCTGGCGGAAGAATAGGGCGGGGCATAGGCAAGGTCGAGTTGCAGCAAGTCGTCGGCGTTCATACGGTTGTAAACGGCCGTTGCCATCACGTCGATCCGCTTGTCCACTCCCTTTTGTCCAATGACTTGAGCCCCAAGAAGGCGGCCGGAGGATCGGTCTGAAATCGTCTTGATCCGAAGCCCCTTGGCCCCGGGGTAGTAGTCGGCATGATCTGCAGGATGCACATAAGTGACAAGAGAGGAAATGCCTTCAGAGACGGCCTCCTTTTCAGACAGACCGGTTTTTGCCACAGCCAGGTCAAAGACTTTTACGATGACGGTGCCTGTAAAGCCCTTTACGGCTATCCTTCTTCCCATCGCGTTTGCTCCTGCTGCGCGGCCTTGCTTGTTGGCAGCAGATCCCATTGGGAAAAGCCCCGGTTTTCCGGTTACCAGGTTTATGCCTTCTGCGCAATCGCCGGCTGCAAAAATGTTGGGGTCGCTGGTCTGCATGAATTCGTCTGTTGCAATTCCGCCGGTTACACCTATTTGCAGACCGGCATCCTTTGCCAGTTTTGTGCCGGGTCTAATCCCCACCGACATAATCACAAGGTCGGCCGGCAGGTCCCGGCCCGTGTCGGTTCGCACCAAGCCCCGGCCGTCTTTTTTTTCGATCAGTCTCAATTTTTCGGATAAATATATTTTCACCCCTTTTGATTGTACGTGCCAGCGTACAACCTCTGCCATTTCCCTGTCCAGAAAGGAAAGTATCTGCGGCATGAATTCCACCACGGAGACCCGCATCCCCTTATGGGCCAGATTTTCGGCCGCTTCCATGCCCACAAGGCCTCCACCAGCCACCACGGCGGTGTCTTGATTCTTGTTCTTAAGGTATTCGTAAATGCGGTCGGCATCCTCCAGAGTCCTTAAGGTGAATACGAACGGGAGGTTTGCTCCCGCCAGAGGCCGAACAACGGCTGTAGAGCCTGTAGCCAGTATGAGCCGGTCATACGATTCTTCTGCGAGGTCGCCGGTGACGAGGTTTTTTACAACGACTTTCTGTGCGCTGCGATCTATCCGGAGTACTTGATGGCGAGTCCTGACGTCCACATTGAAGCGCTGCTTGAAAAACTTTGCGGTGGCGACCAGCAAATGGCTTCTTTCTGGTATGATCCCGGAAAGGTAGTAGGGCAGACCGCAGGTGGCATAAGAGATGTCCGAACCCATTTCAAGCATTATGATTTCAGCATCTTCATTACACCGGCGGGCTTTGGCGGCGGACGAAGCCCCTGCTGCAACACCCCCTACGATTACGAGCCTTATCTTGTTCATTGCGCCTTAACTCCTTGCCGTTTATGGATGGACACTATCAAGGAGCCCCAAGAGGTCCATTGGACGCTCGATCACTGCCTGCGCACCATGTTTTTCCAACTCCTCCCGCGACCGAAAACCCCATAGCGCTCCTACCGGGAACATACCAGCGCGGACCGCTGTCTTCATGTCAATGCCGCTGTCTCCCAGATACAGAAATCGTGATGATGCAATACCTAGGTTTTCGGCTATCTGGAGGGCGCCGGCCGGGTCGGGCTTCATCGGAATTCCATGGCGATGGCCCAAGATCATCTCAAAGCTATGGTTCGGCAAAAGCTCACTGGTGCACCGTTTGGTGAAATCGTCGGGTTTGTTCGAGAGTATGGCCATCTGCACGTGCTTGGCGGCCAGTGCGTCCAAGAGTGCCGGCACGCCCTCATACGGCCTGGTGTTTGCGTCCCGGTTGCGGCTGTAGTTTTCACGAAATGCCTTAACGCAAGCTTCTATGATATCATCGTCCTGTTTTTGAGCAGGCAGCGCACGCGAGACGAGCGTAGTCACTCCGTCACCGACGAAGTACCGATAGGCGTCCACCCCGTGGGTGGGAAGTCCGTATCTTGCCAGGGCACTGTTTGCCGAGTCGGCAACATCTTCCAGTGTGTCAAGCAGTGTGCCGTCGAGGTCGAAGAGTACAGCTTTGAAGTGCATAGGGCCTTCGGCTCCGCAATCTCCAATATGGCTTTTCCAAATTGGGAGAAGCCTGAACCAAAATATTGGATACCGGATACTTGATGCCGGATGTTTTCAAATCTGAATAAATCCGAATTTTGTGTTTGTTTCGCGGTTATCCCTTCGGAATGCTTTGCGCAGATTTCGAATTTTACGACTAGTGCACGACCTTATTTTTTCTGCTGGCGCCTTATGTCTTCCGGTACGCGGTTTGCCGGACAATGAAAATGGATGCATCGGCCGCATTCGTTCCTTCTTATTGTTAAGACAAGCGCTGCCATGGAAAGAAAATAGATTACCAACAACCCCGGCTGCAAGCTCAACCAGTAGAAAGGGAGAAGTATCAGGATTGTAGTCGCAATCAGCGACACGGACTTTTCAAAAAGACTCAAGGGGCCGGGCCTTGGTTCAAAGAATTTTGGAACTGCCCAGAAGAACATGCACTTAATAGTATTTGTACTTTTAATGTAATGTGGACAATGTGTGCAGCAGAATCTGCATATGAAACCGATAAGAGAAATGCATACCATGATGTAGACGATCAGCCATATAATGGAGTGCTCTAAAATGGCCAGACACGCCGTGACAACAGGCACTGCAGCAAGCAAATTCCAATAAAGATAGTCTGGAAATCTATGATGCGGCTTTAATTGAGATTTTGATTCGACCATATTCTTCCCCCCTTTTGGCATAGTCTAGCACAGCAGTCTGCGTTTTCGGCAGGAACGCACTTTTTTTGAAGAATGAAGAACCGGCCACGTGCCGTGCACGGCGTTCTGTTTGCCGCTTCTCCGGGACTACTTCTCTGGGACTTGACACGCCCATTCATTATGCCTATAATGACATACAGGGTTGGCTGCCGGTCAACTTGACCATAGGCCATATCCTACCTCCTACCCAAGCCCCTGGGAGCCACACAGCTTGTGGCGCAAATACCAGCCGGCTCCCAGGGGCCGCCCATCAGGGGCCTCAAGCCTTGGACTCTCTTGGTACATTATTCCCAGTTATAAAATACATGCTTTCTTTAGCTTGAGAATTCCCTCCAGCTTGCTACAGGGTTGCCTTGGTAGTTCCTCCCCATCGAGCTCACAGATGAATGCCCGCACCTAAATATCCAGGATGCACCCCGGTCCTCCATGTAAGCTTATGTCTGACCCCGGTTGCACATGAGACAAACCCATGCCCTGGGTGGATTGGGACGGTTGGAGCCGAAATGGCTTGAGTTGAGCGAAAGAATTTCAAAATACGGCTCCGCTGCCGTAACTATATCTCTTGCTGTACGCGTGGGTGGTCCGTGATCACGGGGCTGGGCATCGGCACTGCCGACTATGCTTAACCATAGCCCACCTTTTGCCAAATGGGAAGCCACGTTTTTTGCAAACTGTTTCCTTTCTTCAGCAGAGTCGAAAGAATGGAAGCAGCCCCTGTCGAATACAAAGCCAAAAGGTGCGCCGGGTATTTCGTGATTCAAAAAATCAATCACTAAAAATGTGCATTTGACTCCGGCCTTGGAAGTCTTTTCCATAGCCTTCTGTACGGCAATTTCAGAAATGTCGGTGCCTGTTACTACGAAGCCTTGCCGGGCAAGCCATACGGCATTATCGCCGGTTCCGCAACCGATCTCTAATGCTTTACAACTTCGAATCGGCCTTTTGGTCGCCATGTCGGTGAGGTTGAAATCCGGCTTGCCCAAATCCCATGGGGTATCGCCTGTTCTGTAGCGGTCTTCGAAGCACATTGCATCCTTCCTTAAGTTATTAATGAGAGCATAGAACTTAGTTCGCTTCGCTCACAATTGGAATGTTGGAATGATGGGCACGAAGTGAAGCTGCGCGCTATATTGGGTAGAAGAGGATTTTTGTTTTTACATTATTCCAGTATTCCATCATAGCGCAGGCTTCACTTCGTGCCCAATATTCCCTGATAGAGCGTCCAAGAGGGCCAATATATAGCTATACTTTCAATAGGTTGCAGAACTTCCGGGACGTTTATTCAAACATTGAAAACCTGGTCCTCTGGGCCAGGTCAGAGATAAATGGCTCTGCCTGGAAATGAGGTCATGGGGCATTGGAACAATGGAATATTGGAATAACGGGTTTGGTGGAATTGGGTCAATTCTTGAATCAGGAGTTAGTCAGAGAATTATGAACAAGGAATCTTCCTCTTCTCACCCCAGTATTCCATTCTTCCAGCATTCCATTCTTCCATTTGAGGTATACTTCACCCCTCCGGGGTGAACCAAAGCCGGCCCCTCTGGGGTCGGATTTTTACTTAATGTCAGCATATTTCTGCCGTCCATATGGATTGATGGAGTGTCGGCACGATCAAAGTCTGCGGCGATACTGTCGCCATTTGGGCAACAGCCCGTCAAAACCCATCGCTCCGGCACTCTATTGCTCCAATACTCCAATTCGGGCAAAGCCACAAGCTTGATCTTTCGTAACAATTTAGCCTTATAAAAGAAACAGAATGAAACAGGCTGAAACGGCGGTTAAATTTTAATTTGTGTAACTGTCTGAGCGTATTAGTGAGCGTTAAG
>JABXJW010000443.1 GCA_013375395.1 Desulfobacterales bacterium | reverse complement strand
TGCAATTTGCTCCTGGATAGCGCCATAGAGGCTTGGGTCTCCCGAGTGCAGACGGACGACCCGTTTTCCTTCCTGATTGGCCCGGCACATCCTGGTGATGATTTCATCAAGGGCCAGCGGTGCGCTATCAATCGTGATGACATCCGGATCTGCCCACTTCAGCACTGCACGGGGCACCAGGGAACCGGCATAAACAATCACATCAGCATCTTCGAGCGCCTTTTTCCCTTTGACCGTGATCAGCTCAGGGTCTCCCGGTCCTGCGCCGACAAAGACAATGGGATGCCGGATGCCGGTTGTTTGATTACTCATCACATTCGTGTCCTTTTCTATCTGCAACCACTGATGATCCAGACAGGGTTCAATGCCTCCAATCTCTCGCCGGACGGCATTGCCTTTCCCCGGTTAACCTGCACCTGGACCACCTCTGTTGAAAATCCGAGTCTTTGCAAGGTTGCCATGGCCCCATCGAGACTGCTGAACAAAATGGTATTTATGACCATGATCCCGCCCGGCTTCAGGCGGTCTCCGGCCTCTTCAATGATGGGGAGCAAATCTTTTCCGCCCCCTCCGATAAAGATACGATCTGGTGGGGGGAGATCCTTCAAACCAGCAGGCAATTTGGCCTGAACAATATCAAGGTTTCTAACCTTAAATTGCTTCTTGTTTTGCCGAATATGACTAAGCCTGTCCGGGTTTTGTTCCACGGCGATGATTTTCCCGCCGCGGAGCAGCAGCGAAGCCTCAAGGGCCACTGATCCACTTCCGGCTCCGAGATCCCACAAAACCAGGCCCGGCCAGAGGAAAAGCTTGGAAATGGAGATGGCTCTTATCTCAGCCTTGGTGATGAGACCTGCTTCGCGATGATAGCAAGCTTCCGGCATGCCGAGATGGAGTTGTGGGCGACCATTTTCATCAAGGGGTATGCTGGAATTTTTATCGGGGATCATCGATTTTTGCACGACAACAATATTGAGAGCCGAAAATTCCCTGCCGGCAGCCTCTGCCGGCAAATACCAGGCAACGTGTTCCTGAGGTGTGCCCAGGTTTTCCAACACGCACATCTTAACCTGTTCGTATCCTGCTTCACTCAATTGCCGGGCAAGCCACCCCGGTGTGTTTTGGACATCCGTAAATACAACCACCTTGTCATGTCTTGCCACTGCCTCGAGAAAAGACTTCTCAGGCCGTCTGCCATGGAGGCTTACCACTGCGGCATCATCCCAACGCTGCTTGATCCGGCTAAAGGCCGATGCAACACTCGAAATATTCGGATGAATCACCACGTTTTCCGCCCCGAGCGAATCGACAAGTAAAGGCCCGATGCCAAAGAAATTGGGGTCGCCCGATGCCAGGACAACAACCTGCTTATCCTTCATCTGGTTTTTGATCTGACGGACTAGGCCGCGCATATCCCCGGCAATCACTTTTTTCCTCCCGGCATGGTCCTTGAAATTGGCAAGATGGCGGCGGCCCCCTATCAGGACGTCAGCCTGCTCAATGATCTTGAGATGCTTAGCCGTCAAATCGTCCGGACCAAGGCCCATACCGATTACCTGGACTGGAATCATCGCATCATCCTGATTAGTCCGTTGTTAATAGAATTCATGCTTTTTCCAGTAGAAAATTTTTGCCATGTTCAACAAGAAGTGAGCTAAAGTTAATGTGCACGCCTTCGGCGTGGTCAGTCTTAAAAACAGGTTGCGCTGAAAGCGCATTCCTTA
>JABXJW010000442.1 GCA_013375395.1 Desulfobacterales bacterium | reverse complement strand
ACCAGCATGATGGCGGTAATGATTTCTGCCTCAACACCGTAGAGTTTTTGAGCCTGATGTAGAGCCATTCTATGTTTGTCCACATAGCCGATTGCCCGCCTAATGCAAGTTCGGCTCAAAAATTGATCGTAGTTCAATGTGGCTTCACGATGCGAAAAATAGGCTGCAAGACCCCGTTGGTCAAAGTTGACCTCCGGCCTGGAATAGATCGTGCGTACAACGGAACTGTCAAATCCGTCCCGAACAAGACGACTTTGAAGGCCGGCAAAGAGATCAAGTTTACCTGTTGATTCGCTGCGGCCGCGCTCAGCCCAGCACAAGAGCAAGACAAAGCCTGCAGCAGCCATTGCCAGCGGCCGCAAGAGTGGTTTCAGATGACTACGCCGGAATAACAAAGTAGAACTCATTTCCCTCCTCTTCCGCTTTATGGCCAACGAGGCCCCCGTGAACTTCGACAACATTCTTTACAAAATGAAGCCCGTGGCCGGTTCCACCTACTGACTCACTCTCCGTGAGTCGAAAACCTTCGTCGAAAATACGATCTGCATCTTTCTCGTCAATAGGAGGCCCTGAAGTAAAGAGCCCGAAGCGCACACCGTGATGTCCTTTGCCGAAAAAGTCATCCATCAGCGACACCCTGCAATCCAGCTTTTTGACCTTCTTTCCTGAAGCGTCCACAATCGATTCGGCATACTTTTCAGCATTTGAAAGGAGATTGGCAACCACCTGAGCCATTAGCCCCTTGTCCACCTTTACTCTCAGTTCTTCGGATTCCTTGTGGCCTTTGACAATATGGTCAATCATAAGGCCTTGTTTGGCGAACCGATCCCTGTACCTTTCCAGTTGGGGCAGTATTATGTCCTTGCACAAATGACAGGGAGTCTTTTTCAGGATGTATTCGCCAAACAAGAAGTGGTCCGGACGAAACAAGCTTTCCAGGAACAGAGAGGAATGTTTGTAATGTTGTTCGATTTTCTCCTGATCATTGAATATGGCCCTGTTGATCACGACCATCTTTTCCATTATTTCAGTGATCGTGGCATACAGGCTCTGGTCTTGAGATTTGACTTTGTCAAGCAGGTTGTCAATCTCGCTTTCGATCTCTTTGTTTGTGTTAAGGTATTTTCTGATTTTCTTGAAGTAATACTTGTAGCGGATGTTGGGAGCGATCACATTGTGCTCTATGTCCGCCACCAGATTGTTTATAAATTTAAGGTGATGAATGTTCTGCTCTGCTAGAAATTTGTTGTAAAGGTTGTACCCTATGCGGTTGACGTACTTTTGGATAAAAAAAAGCTTCTCGTCGGCAAGGTGATCGGCCTGGATTGCTTCGAATATACCAATGATGCCTCGAGAACCGTAAAAAAGAATATGACTGGCAGGGGTCTTCTTGCCGTGTATGGGCACTACATAGGCGTGGCCGTGTCGATACGGGGCATCTGTGATCTTGATATGATGTGGTACGCTTTCATCAGTACTGCCGCGATTGTGGTGAGAGTTTACTGCCCATCTTATGGTTTCGCTCTTGGGATCAATCAGATACAAATTACTTTCCAGTCCAAAAAAGACCCGAGGCACCGCAACGCTGACGGCGTACAAGTTTTCCAGGCTGTCATATTCTTGGGCCAGGTCAAAAAATGTATTTAATGCGGCCATTTCAAGTTTTTCAAAGCCGGAGGCAGCATAATCTTCCCTTTTTTGTTCGACCCGTTTCAAGACAGCGGCAAAT
>JABXJW010000441.1 GCA_013375395.1 Desulfobacterales bacterium | reverse complement strand
CACGGCGTAGGCTACTTGACGCCGAAGCACATATGGGAGCCCTGGGTTGCAGGTGACGACGGCGTGCTCTGGACAGACGACGACAACGACCACCGCCACTGGTTCGGCTGGGAAGAAAAGTACATGATAGACCCTGTCCGCGAACATCTTGGCTTGACAACCCACATGTGGCTGACCAAACTCATAGGATTCGGACCCTACGTATACCACTACGGCGGCTGGGCGCCAGGTCAATACGCCCACATAGAAGCCAACCCAGTCTACTACTACGCAATATACGGTAGCGAGCCTCTTAGTGCAGACATAAACCTAGACGGCAGCGTGTTCTTAGACGACGTATGGCTACTCATTGACAGCTTCGGCCTACACCCCAACGTAGACCCAGACTACTTCGGAGAGAAAGGCGAATGCGCCGACATAGCATACCCAGCACAGTCAATCGACCTAAGCGACGTGTACGCAATTGAAGGACAATTAGGCAAGAAATGGTACCCTTAAAAACGGTGAAGGTATGAAAACAGGAGTGAATAGAGTGATGAGGAAAAAACTGATTTGGATACCGCTACTAATACCACTGATCATCAGCCTAGCAATAGTGCCTATAAGAGCACAAGCAACAACACACACTTTAACTGTGGAGTCAAGTCCATTCGATGGCATTGATTTCACTATAAATGCGACAGCCTACACAACGAACGCGTCCGTAGTACTAGAAGAGGGAATCTACAACGTTACTATGCCTTCGGCTTGGATCCTCTGGACAGGCGACGTCTATGACTTTGACGTATGGGAAGATGGTTCTACAGACCCAGTTCGTGTTGTCAACCTGAATGAGACTATGACTATCATCGCGAACTACACACGTGCAACCTTCAGCGTGGATTCGGACCCTCAAGGAATCGAGTTCACGATTGATGGTGTAACACACACTACACCTTGGTCGGAGCCTGCAGTATATGGAACCTACGAGATTGAAGTGCCCCGCTGGGCAACGTTTCTTGGAAGACTCCATATCTTTGATTATTGGGAAAACGAGAACCCCAATCTAACTCGAAGCGTTGAAGTGGAGGCTACCACATCTCTCACCGCTTTATACGGATTTGCCTACAGTATCCCCGCGCTATATCCTGCAACAGTTTACATAGATCCACCACTGATCGAGGATGACACTGTTACAGAAATCACGGTCGACATTGTTGTATCGCCGGGCCTCAAAGGAGTTGAATGGTACTCTATGAGGACGCATGAAGTGAGAGAAGTAGTCTACACACCACAGCCAGAAAACTTGTGGGGCGCCCAATTTCACCTAAAATACGACCCACTTATCCTGCACGGCATCAGCAGGTCAGTGAACCTAACGTTCTTAGAAAGCGCAGGCGGCACCGCCGTTTATCTGCCAGGACCAGGCTTTGACGACGAAGCAGGCCAGCTAAGATTGTTCGCCATGTACCTCGAAGAGGCAGGGGACGACGAGCAGGCTCCGGAAGTCACCGAACCCACAGTCTTAGCCACAGTCGCCTTCGAAGTTGTTGGTTCAGGGGTCACAGGGCTAGTCCTATGTGACGATAGCCTGCTCAAAGACTGTTATGGAGTAGACTACCCAATTGAACTGGCATACGGCACCTTCAGAAACGCAAATCCACAACTCTGGATCGGCCCAAAAAAGGGAAACAAAATCTGGCCAGAATGGAAACACGGCGACGTGGGTCAACCGCAGATCCTCTACGGCAGAT
>JABXJW010000095.1 GCA_013375395.1 Desulfobacterales bacterium | reverse complement strand
TGGATCTATATTACCGGTGGGAATGGTATGGAATTATATCGGTGGAATTGGTGTGGAACTAGATCGGTGTTTCCATGTAGCCTTGCCACGATGTAACAGCGCGCCATATCGATGGCGATGCAAGAACTCATTCCGCAGCATCCAACAACTGCGTAGCAGGCTATCGGCTTGGTGCGGACATGAAGGCGCCTCGCAATGGTCAGAGTGTTGCCGAATCCTTCATCCCTTGCGCCACTTGCCACACCTATGTGGACTTTGTGAGTCTCCACCCCCAGACAGGCTGTTTCTTAACTTGCAATTGGAAGAATAAAGTGCTATAGGGCCACTGGCAATCCCGGAACCTTATCCTCTTTAGTGGAAATTTATTCGCAATTCCGGATGGTAAGGAAAACAGAATGAGCAAAAAGCGATTCCTGAGTTGTGCGGCGTATGGTTGTCTATTTTCCTTATTCTGGTTATTCCCAGGATCTTTTGCAGGCCATGCCTTTGCGGATGAAGGCTCACTGTCTTTGTCCGGTCTTGTTCAGTTGCGCTATGATGGGCGCTATCTGTCCGGCGGCAATGGTGAAGATCATAAACTTCATCAGATTGCAGATCTTAACATTAAAGAGAATAAATGGGGGCATTTCAGGTTCAGCCTGGCCGGAGACATGATAGAAGACATTGATTCTCAAGTCGATGATAAAGGCGACAGGACCAGAACCATCCATGACACCTGGGACTCTTCTTATCATGGATATTTGTATGTCTGCCAGGCAGAGCTATATGAGTTGGGCCATCTAAATTACGCCCGCTTTGGCAGACAATATGTGAATCATGAGCTTACGACCACCCATCTTGACGGATTCAATTGCTTGTTCAACACTAACGTCTTTGGCAGACGCATCCAACCATTTGTTTATGGAGGCATTCCGGTTCGTCTTTACGATGGCGGCGGCTACCGGGATGCCCAAGAACTCGGCGGGGGCGCCCACGTCCGTTTGGATAGATTTACAAAAATAACCCTTGAACATCAGTTCATAGAAGAAGAACCCGACATAGTCGGAACATACGCAACGACTGAAAAGAGCAGCTGCCGGCAGTCTGCATTTGCGATCAGGCGAGATTTTCTTCGCAAGGGCTACGGCTATATCTCCCTTTTTCTACTCGACAACTCTGCAACGCATATAAATATGAGGTATTCCCTCTTAGTCGACAGACTAGACCTTGACATTGATGCTTCATACTTTTATCAATTTAGAAAAATAAGTGAAATGCCGACGACAATATCCCCGTACACCGGCTTGACCGGACCGATAAAGCCTCACCACCGTGCTGCACTTGACATCATGAAGGGGATTTACAAAGATAATGTCTGGATTTCCGGCGGAACGGAATGGAGAGTGCTGGATGCCGGCGAAGAGGAAACAGAGTTCAATCATTCCTACAATCACGAATATTTAGCCCTGATAATAGATAATCTGCCAAAGAAAGGCATACATTTTTCACTACAGGCTGATTTCTACAAGGTGATGGACAGCAATAATGAGGATACGATACTAAATGGCGGCGCGAAAATAGGATATGAAAAGCCTGAAACGATCAATATTTCGATAGGCTCTTTTTATTCGCTTTATAGTTACGACTACTATTCAGATACTGGGGAGAAGACCGACGTCCGCACGGTTAATGCCGATATTCGTTATTATATCAAGCCCGGCTTATACTTTGATGCTCGCTATGAATTAGACATCTACGATATTTACGAGCATCGATTTATAGCCACACTTGGCCTTGAGTTATAGGGGGCAACCAATGGCATGCTTAACTCACAAAGCGCTTTTCGTTGCGATAGCGGTCATTTTATCGGCTGTGCCGTCCTTTTCACTCTCAACCTATGCTGAGGATGCCCACCCCGAGGAGGCCCGCTCAGAAGACCTTCAGTGCAAGGACTGTCACGGCAAGGACAGATTCTTGCCCTCATATCATAAGGTTGCCGGAAAGTGGAAAAAAACGCACGGCCATAGGACAAGGACTCTGGTGACCGGTCCCAGGGTAAAGACAAAGATTGCCCTGAAGCCCGGTCACATGTATGACTGCGCGCTATGTCATAGTGACGATGCTTGCAGGAAATGCCACCAGCTAATGCGTCCCGAGAATCACACTGGTTTCTGGAAAACCAGGGGACATGGCATCAAGGCGTTGGCAAGGCGGGAATCGTGCGTCTATTGCCATACCGAAGTCTTTTGCATCCGCTGCCACAAGAACACCAGGCCGATTAATCATGCCGGCAACTGGAAATTTAATCACGGCAATACGATAGCCGGTGTACATGTTGAGAGATGCTCAGTATGTCATCCGCGAATAATTACCAAGGTAAGTTTTCCGGGTGACCCGAAATGTAATCCTTGTCACCCGTGAGATAAACCTCCATAGACAAACGTCCGGGACATCACTTGAAGTAGTGATATCTGAATCAGCAGGGGGGGCTGTTTTGCGGCAGCGCTGCGCCTGGCCGGGAGCAAACCTATTTTCTATCTCCTTGCAGGAATCGTAAAGTAGAATGTTGAACCCTTTGCCGGCTCGGACTCCACCCGGATCTTGCCACTGTGGCGCTTCACGATCTTCTTACAGACGGCAATCCCTATGCCTGTGCCGGGATACTCTTTTGGCGTGTGCAGGCGGTGAAAGACCTCGAAGATGCCCTTGGCGTGGTCCTCATCAATCCCGATGCCATTGTCGCGAACAAAAAACGTCATTTGCCCGTCTTGTTGTTGGGCGCCCACTTCAATGCTTGGGGAAGGGTTGTCTTTTCCGATATACTTGACTGCATTGGCCAACAGATTATCAACAACTCGGCCCAATAGCATTCTTTCACCGTAAATAACGGGAAGATCTTCCTGGACGTAAACTGCGATATCGCGCGCCTTGATCCGAGGTTGAAGCACTTCAAGGGCCTCTTCCACAAGGCCGGCAAATGGAAACTCTGCCTCCTTTTCGGTCAGGTGTCCGATGCGGGAAAGATCCAGCAGTTGGTTGATAAAAAGCTCCATCTTCCGGACAGCATCGCTGACGTACCTGATGTATTCATTGCCTTGACCTGAGAGCGCATTGCCGAAATCCTCTTGCAAGGCGCCGATAAAACCGGCAATGGTGACGATGGGATTCTTGAGCTCATGGGAAACGGTGTAAACAAAGGACTCAAGCTCTGAGTTTTTATCGGCAACCTCAGCAAGCAATGCCTCCAATTGCTCTTTGTGTTTGCGTAGCGATTCCTCAGCCCGCTTGCGCTCTTTTATTTCCTTCTTCAATTGCTCGTTTGTATTCGACAAGTCGTCGTGGAGCCGTTTTACCCTCAGCATAGCCTTAACCCTGGCTATCAGCTCCTCAGGCTCAATCGGTATTGTTAGATAATCATTTCCACCCAAGTCCAGTGCCTTCGTCTTGGAAGCCAGGTCCTTGTAAGTGGCTGAGATAAAGATAATCGGAATATGGATGGGATCATTGTCCCGGCGTATCTGCCGGGCGGCTTCAAAGCCGTCCATGATCGGCATATGTAGATCCATGACGACCAGATCAGGTTTGTTCTTCTTGAACTCTTCCACCGCCTCCTGCCCGTTGCCGGCAGTAACAACATCATATCCCGCAGCAGACAAAAGCTTCTCAAGGGCATACCTGTTGGCCTGACTATCATCTGCCACCAAAATCTTGGCCATTACAATCCTCCCAAACCCCGCATTACAATCCAGCGCTTCCCAACATATTCAAAATCTTCCTCACCTGCACGGCGGTTTCTTCTATGCCGGCCTCGCTCTTTTTGATAATCTGCAAGGCATCCCTGCTCAGGACGGCCTTTTCCTCCCGGCTCAGGTCTTTTGATGAGTACACTATTACGGGCGTTGCCATGTGCTTCTTATCCTTGCGCAGCCGTTTCAGGAATTCGAAGCCGTCCATTACCGGCATGATCAGGTCAAGTAGAATCAAATCCGGCTCTTCTTTTTCCACGACCTCAAGGGCTTGCTGGCCGTCATAGGCGGTCAAAATGCGATAGTCCTGCCCCAAGTAAGTCTTAAGCCCCATGACTTCGGGCTCTTCGTCGTCTACCACAAGGATGGTCTCAAACCTTTTCCCCTTCCGGTATTTTTGCAACCTGCCGATCAACTCGTCCATGTCGATCGGCTTTTCCATATATTCGTCAGCGCCAAGGGCCTCGGCCTTATCTGCCGCGTCGCCAAGAACCGTAATCACCAGTATCGGGATTTGCCTGGTCTTTGGGTTTCTCTTCAATGCCTTAAGCGTCGTCCAGCCGTCCTTTTCTTCAGGCAGGAGTATATCCAGGCAAACGGCAAAAATCGGGTGCAATGCAGCCAGGCTTAATGCCTGTTCAGATGTCCTGGCAACAAGGACGCTGTAGCCTGCAGATTCGATGGACTTCCTAAGGCTGTATATCATTTTCTCATCGTCTTCGACGATCAGGACGGCATCCCCAATGAGGTCCCCTTTTTGAACCTTAAGCCTCGCCGGCGCCTTCTTTTCTTTCCGGAACGCAACCGGCAGGCTGAAGCTGAAGGTACTCCCCTTGCCGGCTTCGCTCTCCACGGTTATGTCGCCCCCCAGGTGTTCCAGCAGCTTTTTGGTAATCGGCAGCCCAAGGCCTGTGCCCTTGGGGATATCATCTCTTGAGTGGGCCTGCTTAAATTCCTCGAATACTTCCTTGAGCTTGTCTTTCGCAATCCCCATGCCGGTGTCGTGCACCGCGACTTTAATGCAGTCTTGATCAGAGACCGTTTCTTTTGCAGCAACAACCTCAATGCCGCCTTTGTCGGTAAATTTCACTGCGTTGCCAACCAAGTTTAACAGAACCTGCACAACACTCTTAAAGTCGCTCTCTATCTCTGGGAGTTTTTCTTCACAGTCAAATTCAAGAGTAAGGCCTTTTTTCTCTGCCAACGGCATCATGGTTGAGGAGACATGCTGAAACAGGTCGTTCATTGAAAACATGGAGACATGAAGGGCGACCATGCCTGCTTCTATCTTTGAAAGATCGAGCAGATCGTTGATCAGGGTAAGCAGGTGTTGGGCGCTATCTTTGATCATCGTCACCTGTTTTTCCTGCTCAGGACTCAGGTCGCCATCCATTTTTCTCATGAGCATGCCGGACAGAGTAAGAACGGAGTTGATCGGAGTCCTGGTCTCATGGCCCATTGTGCGCAAGAACTCGGTTTTTTTTACGTCTTTTAGCTGAAGTTCTTCGTTTTTCTTGTCTATCTCCTGATAAAGCGAGACGATGCCGGCATTGGTCATCTCAAGCTCACGGTTGACCGCTGCAAGCTGGCTATTGCTGTTCTTGAGTTCGCCCAAAACCTCTACAAGCTCCCTGTTCTGGGCTTTCAAACTCTCCAGGGCCGACTCTTCCGACAGCGCGGCAAGCTCCATCTTGAGCTTTTCCACCTGCGTGGCCGAAAGTGCCTTGTGGCCCCCAAGCCACTTGACAGTGGTGATGGTGGCGCCCTCACCCGGCCGTGAATCGATCTCAAAATCATCCATCAATTTTTTCGCACCAAGGAGCCCGATCCCCATACCCTTCTCGGATTGGTAGATGCCGCTCATAACCTCATCAACATCCTTGATGCCGCGGCCCTTGTCGCGAAAAATCAACCTGAACCCTCTGCCGTTCACTACCTCCAACAAGATCTCGCCACCTGTGGCGTGCTCGTAGATGTTTCTGGTCAGCTCACTGGCTGCGGTCGTCACCCTGATACAATCCAGGTATTCAAAGCCCATAGCCTTGCTCAATGACTTCACGGCACGCCGTACCTTGAGGATGTCTTGCTCCTTTTTTACCGGAATCCTGCCAATCCTCATATCATCGCCTTCCCAACAACCACGGTGGCGTCGTCATGGTCCCTGCCGTAGTCCCTCAGGATAATATCTGCTATAATCACCGGATCCTTGCCGATAAGTCCGGGATATCTGTCAAGATCGTATTTTTCCGAGATGCCGTCACTTGTCATCACGAGGACATTGCCCTTTGACCAGGGGTAGGTAAAGACCTTGAATTTTTGTAAGCTCGCGCCCACGATGCCATTGTAATTGGCAGGGCTCAGGGGCGCTGCTTCAAATACCCTGGTCAAGACGTTGCCTATTCCAACATAATCGAGCCTGCCTGCGGCCTTGTCAATCAGGGCTATGGATACGGCCGCCCCCCTGGTCTTTCTCAAACTGTCGTGCATTTCGGTAATAATGACTTCAAGGGGTTTGCCAAAGTTTTCCGAAAGGCACTGACATGCCTTGCCGGCGGCTTCTTCGGCGTACAGACCGTGGCCTATGCCGTTGATGACCGCAATAAGGTCTTTGCCGTTGAAATGCCTGAAGAACAAGCCATCGCCATTGTGTTTTTCCCCTTTTTTCAGCCTGCACATATAGCCGAACCTTGTGGCCGGCTTTGCTGCTTGCCGGCCGCTCTGTTGTGCGGCCAGCCATTTGCGGGCCGCAACGACCGTGCCGATTCCCTCCTTGTCGTTTCCGTACGAGGCGGCTGTCGACCTTTTGGCCTTTGAGCTTATGTCAAACTCATCCATCAGCCTCTTTACCGCACCCAGGCCTATCCCCAAGGTGTTGCCGCCGGAATAGCCGTCCCGCAACGCTCTGCCGACGTCTGCTATTCCGGGGCCCCGGTCCTCGGAGACTATCTGGATGCCACTCATGTGGCCTTCCTCTACGTGCGAGCATATGATTTTGCCGCAGACCGCCTTATGTTTAATAAAGTTTTCTGCAAGTTCGGATACTGCAATGGAGATTTCGGCAATCTCCTTTTTAGAAAAACCAATATCTTGAGCCAGCCGTGCAGCGGTTCTCCTGGCAGCAGCAACCTCAGACCACTCCCGCACTTCTATTGTAAGACTTTTTAACTTTGCCATTTTACAATCTTCACTACCGTGCCTTCGCCGGCCTTTGAACGGATATCGAATTCATCCACCAGCCTCTGACAACCGCCGAGCCCGTTGCCAAGACCGCCGCCGGTGCTGTATCCGTCGGTCATGGCAAGCTCAATATCGGCAATGCCGGGGCCACGATCAGTAACGGTAACCATCAAACCAGAACGCGCGTTCTTTTCAACTTTTTCCAGCGTCACCACCCCTCTGCCTGCGTAATTGTACACATTTCTGGTCAGCTCGCTGACCGCAGTAATCAGCCTTGTCTGATCAACGAGATTAAATCCCATGGCCGAAGATGCCTCTCGTGCCGCCTGTCTTGCACGCAAGAGGTGCTCTTCCCGCTCTATTGTCACCTCATTTATCGCTATCTGTCTCATGGCCGCTCCCGGCCTTTGCCGTGCGAAGTTTCTCAAGAAGCGCAATGCCGGCCTCAACGTTCAGGGCGGTGTGCACGCCCTCCAGCCTGAGACCCAACTCAACAAGGGTGATGGCGACCGATGGCTGAATCCCCACTATGACAGTATTTGCGTTCATGGTGGCAGACATTCTGGTAATGTCGGATAGCATCCTGCCCATGAAAGAATCTACCATGTCCAGGGCCGAAAGCTCCACCAGAACCCCTGTTGCCCCTGTCTTTTGTATCATCAGCAGGAGGTCTCCCTGAAGCCCTACGGCGGAGCTGTCATCGATGTCAAACTGAAGGGAAACGATCAGGTTTTCTCCGATCTTAATTATGGGAATCTTCTGCATGATCCTTACTCCTGAACGGCCTTGATGCCGAGTTTCCCGAACCCATAGGACAGGCCCTCTGCCATGGTTGCCCTGGTTATCACATCGCCCAGATCGACGCCAAGGTGGACAATGGTCTGTGCGACCTCGGGCCGAATACCGGTTATGACCGCTTCAGCGCCAAGGAGCCTTACCGCTGCGGCCGTCTTTAACAGGTGGGTTGCCACAAGGGTGTCCATGTCAAGTAGTTAGCGTCTGACCGAAAACCCTTAACTGCGAGCTGTCATTGCGAGGAGTGAGGAGTTGCGAGGCGCAGCCGAAGCAAACCCGGAGATTCCTCGCTTCGCTCGGAACAGGCTCCGCAATCTCTTTGTTTTCAGGAGATTGCTTCGGTCGTGCCTCCCTCGCAATCACAGGAAAATTGTAATTTGGGAGGTTTTCGTTCAAGCACTGGTTAGCGTGTTTGGGGGGGATATGGGAAGGACCGGCGAACGGAGGGGCTATCAGGCTTCACTGATCTGCCAAGAGGGTTACCTGAAGTAGTCGACCAGTACTCGAGGGTCATTGCTGCCGATGCCGTCTACGCGCATATCGGCATAAGGTTTAAGCAGACGCCGGTCATCGATATTCCATATGAAAACCTTCAGGCCATCCTTGTGAGCTGTTTCAACAAGCTGCCTATTTACAAAGGTGTATCTCATCACCAGCGCGTCTGCCGATGCCCGGGTGGCGAGGCAGGCATCCACAGGACATCCTACAAGAAGTACGCCGGTTTTGATGCGGCCGTCCATGTCTTTTACGTTCTTTACCAGGTTGTGCCAGAATGAAATCACGTAGGCGTTGTCGTAAAGGTTGTTCTTTCTTATCAGTTCCACGACCTTGTTTTCCGTGCCCTCCTCCTTCAACTCAACGACGAGGCGAATCTTGTTGCCGATGAAGTCGACGACCTCCTGAAGCGTGGGTATTGTCTCACCTTTGCCAGCATCAAGCTTCTTTATCTCCTTAAGCGTATAACTGCCAACCGGCCCCCTCCCGTCAGTGGTCCGGTCAACGGTTGCGTCATGGATGACGACCAGTTGTTTGTCTTTGCTCAGGCGCACGTCGATCTCCACAGCGTCAACGCCGATCTCCACGGCCCGTCCAATTGATAGCAGGGTATTCTCAGGCTCCAAGGCCGCTGCCCCGCGATGTCCCATAATCATCATTTTGGCCTCCGTTGTTTCAATTTTGGCGCCGCCCCGGTCAAACCCAACCCTCTCCTTGCTCCCCCATGAGCAGAATGTCTGAGACCAGATTCACCAGCCCCCAGATGGCGTCTGCTGAGAGGTGATGCTCGATAGACCTGTCAAAAAGGATGGCAAGGCGAGGTTCGAACTCCTGGTCTCCCTTCCATAACAGGTAGTATACCGGCGCCTTCGGGAAAGGCGAAATCTTATACGCAGCATCGGCCAGATTCAATGCCCTGCCGCCCAGGCGTTCCGCCGCCATTTTGAAACCATCAAGATCGTTGCCGTAACGCTCCAACAGGGGCCGGACTTTAAGTTCGTGGGGGCCCTGGAAAAAGTGTGCATCTTTGAGATCATGGACACCGATCATATCTTGGCTCAGGGGTTCGGGGCCCACATTCAGGAGATACACCAGACAGAGTAATTCCAGGAGGGAATCTTCTATGCTTTCCCGTCTACCATTCTTTAGACGACTCACGCGACGATGTTTAATGTCAACCAGGAGGTCCCCTCCCAAAAAGGGGAGGAGTATGCCGTCGGGAGGATACGTTCCGGCCAGGGCGTTGTCGCAGATTGTGTCCAGGTCCCTGCCATTAAGCTCCTCCCAGTACTCGGCGGGCGCCTTGACAATATCGCCTGACGGGGTTTTGCCCGGAGGCTTTTGTCGGCGACGTCTTTGTTGCATGTTCAAATATCCCTGGATCTCTTCAATCGCCTTATTGGTCACTTTTCGATCCTCCTGAGCCGGGAAGACTTCGTCTTGGATACGCCACCCCTGTTGACGCCATCGCACCTACTTGCCGAGCAGATTCTTGTGGCGGTTGCCGGCGTCCTTAACCTTGCCATTTTTCTCCTTTGTTTTCTTGCCGCCGGACACCTTAGACCCCTTCTTCGCGGCCTCGATAGCGGAAAGGCACGTGTCCTTCTTGCCCCCCAAACTGCCACCGGCCAGGGCTGCGGCAATGCCGGCCGGACCGAACAGCGCCACTCCGCCTACCGCCTTGCCGAGGGTGATTATGGTCCGGGTCTTGTCGATGGAAAGCGTTGGGTCGGCGAATGTGCCGCTCAGCTTCAAGGGCTTTGCCAACTCGGAAAGGCTCAGACTGAGTTTGCCGACGCCCTGAATCCCTATGCCTTTCTTGGGCGACGGCTTGAGTGACATGCCGAGCTTTTCGGTCTTCAGATCTGCCTTGCCGTCACCGACAACGGTCAAGAGGCTTGTATCGAGCACCAACGCACTGCTCTCTGCAAGCCCCTCCTTGATGTTGAAGCCGACGACGAAGCAGTTGAGATCGGCGTAGTTCGTCTCACGCTTGAACGGATTGAGCATCCGGAAGATGCCGGAACTGAGGTCCGTGCCAAGCAGCCTAATGTACTTGTTGTCGATCCGGCCATCGCCCATCACCACAACGGCCTTGCCGTTGAGCCCGGCCATAAGCGCCGCTACCGAACCGCCGCGGCCATAAAGGTCGATCTCCGCGTCAAGCTTGCCCTCTATGACCTCCTTGGCCCCCAGCTCCTTGAGCATGCGACCGAGGTCGGCCTGGTCGACCTCCAGCGACATAGACAGCACTGCCTCTTTTCCCTCCGGATGCAGGCTGAAATGACCATCCAGGCCGCCGCCGCCGACTACGAACTTGTGTGGCTTCACCGTAATGGTCCCATCCTCGAGGATCAAGTCTGCGTCAAGCTCCTCGATGGCCATAAACGGCAGCAGGACCTTCCCGGTCCGTATCTTCAGATTGACGTCGGTTTGTTTCAACGCATCCAGCGGCAAAGGATCGTCGGAAAATACTTTTTCCTGCTTTTCCGCCGGCTCGTCCGTCTCTTCGTCTATTGATGGGGACGGCCGCAAGTCCAGCATTTGCGATGACAGAGCCGCCGTCAGTCGCGGCCGTTTACCGGCCAGGCCTATCTCCGCCGAGCCGGCAATACCGCCGTCTCCTAGTGTGACTTTGATATCGGAAATCTTGTAGGTTTTAGCGTCGGGATCGAAGAGCCTGGCCGCCACCCTGAACGGCCCTACGTCAGGCATGCCGGTCACGTCGGCCAGCCCGGCAATATCGGCAATCGACCAGACCTCGACGGTGACGGTGAGGTCGAGGCCCTTGGCATTCATGACGTCCCTGATCGCACCGTCCGCGATGACGCTGGAGCCACCGGTCCTGGCCGTCAGATTCAGGGACCACTCTTCGCATGGATCACCCAATGCGATAAGCGGGCCGATGGTTCCCGCAACCGCGAAGGGCTTGTTATTGTATGCACCCTTGAGTTCCAGTTCAACCGGACTGTTCATGTCGGATGTCCTGGCCGCAAGGCGGTCCAGCGTCACCACGTAAGCCCGTCCCAATCGGGCGTCTTTGTAAGTGAGTCGCCCCCCCACGATCCGCACCTCGTTGAAGGTCATCGTCGGCAGAACCATTTCGCCTTTGGCCGTGGCTTCTTTCTTTGATTCCACCGGCTCCACGTCCTTTGCGGCTTCGAACTGCAGGTTTGATTTGCCGGAATAGTCTGTCACAATCAGGATTTCAGGCTCGACCAGGATCAGCCGCTTGACATCGATGATCTCCAGGATCAGCGGAAGGAGCGCCGCCTGAATCTCGAAACGCCTGATCTTGGCCATCTCGTCCGGCCAGGCCCACGGCGCATTCTGGAAGCTCACGTCCTCTACCACAAGCGTCGGGGTGAAGCCGATCTCCAGCTCGATGTCGCCGCCCAGCGTCAGCTCGCGGCCTGTGGCGTCCTTGACCGCCTGAGCGATCTTCGGCTTGAGCTTGTTGTAGTCGTAGCTGGCGAGGATCGCGTAGCCCGTCGCTATCAGAATCAAAGCGACGATCAGCACGATAGTGAGACTCAGGAACCATTTCCAGCTCATTGCGATAGCTCCACAGAAGTTTTTATAATTGCCTGAGACTCTTGATATTCAAAATCGTGCTTAGTTCAGGCAAGAGCTCTGAGGTGAACTTAAAGCAGGACACGGAAATGGGAAGAGTTGGGGGCAAAACCAAAAGAAAAGCTGTGCGCCAGTTCACGTCAAGGAAATTCCATATATCATAAGAAGTAAGCGCGCTGCAAAGACCTCCCCAAAAAACCATGCGGGCAATCAACCCCCTGGAAAGATAGAAATACCTTGTAATGGAGAGTGCCTGGCAAACCGCCCCGGTCAAAAGGCATGTCTTCAAGGCAGCTATATTGATGGAAAAAGATAGCCGGAGCAGGTCAAGGCTCAGAACCTCAAATATGACCCGGGCAGTTGGGCTGAAATCGGAGACGAATCTGCGACCGACCGGCGTTTCAATATACACGCTCCAGAGTGCTTTGCACAGATAGAGCAAAGCTGAATACGCCAGCCATGTAATGCACGATAAGATCAGCAACCGTATGAGCCTATCTGAAAGCTTTCGAAGCCATTTGAGAAAAAAGTCCTTAACGGTTGAAGTATGTTTTCCCCTTTCAAACAACGCCGGCTTTGTGTTTTCCGGCCTGTCTTTGACAACGGCATTCTCTCTTGTATTCTTCACCAATTTCTCTATAACTACACCGCATCTTACACACTCAGGAGACGCTTGCTGCTCAAAGCCACATTTGGGACAGATCATCATGTTGGCTCAATTTCTTCCTAATGGGAGCATATTACGTGCAATAAACAGGCCAGAATTTCCCCCATCGC
>JABXJW010000440.1 GCA_013375395.1 Desulfobacterales bacterium | reverse complement strand
TTCATCCTTCGCCGATAATATTTCTAAGAGCAATGCAGTATCTGTTACATTTGATGCCATTGGTCCTATCTGTTCCAATGAATTAGCATACGCAATAAGCCCGTATCTCGAAACGAGCCCATAAGTGGGCTTCAGTCCTGCGATGCCGCAGAATGAAGCAGGACACCTGATGGAGCCACCGGTATCGGAACCAAGAGCAAGAACAGTTTCTCCTGCTGATATTGCCGCCGCACTACCACCCGAAGAGCCTCCCGGCACCCTGCCGAGGTCATGCGGGTTTCTCGTTGGTCCGTAATAACTTGTTTCTGTGGAAGAGCCCATACAGAACTCGTCCATGTTCGTTTTTCCTATGATTATCGCTCCTTCCTTCTTCAGTGCCTCTATTACCGTGGCATCGTAGGGTGGAACATAACCCGTAAGAATCTTTGATGCGCACGTTGTTTGAATTCCGCATGTGGATATGCTATCTTTAATGGCTACGGGCACTCCAAGCAGCTTCTTTCGCCTGTATTCTTCATCACTCCTTCTCTTATCCACTCCTATCGCTTTTTCAAGTGCGTTCTCTTTGTTTAAAGTGATAAAACAATTTAATTCGCTTTTTTCTATTCTCTCATAGATTTTTAATATTAATTCCTCACACGATGTATTTCCACTTTTTATCTCCTCTACGACATCTATTGCAGTTAACTTCTTTTTCATTCAAACACCCTTATGACTTATTAGTCAACTTTATATATACCAATACAGACCCTCTTTTTATAAACCATTAATAGATATGGATGGCGGATAGACGAGATGAAAATGAAAACGAAATCATTGTGTCCGCAGTGCTTAGAAGTTATAGATGCAGAAGTGTATGAAGAAGATGGCAAGATACTGATAAAAAAGAGATGTGAGGAGCATGGTGAATTCGATGACATATACTGGTCGGATGCCTCGCTATATCATAAATTCTCGGAATGGCGATACGAGGGCAATCCCGGTATTCAAATCACAAAAAGCAGAGATAATGGCTGCCCTTTCGATTGCGGACTCTGCCCAGAGCATAAGAGCTCGACAATGCTTGCAATTATAGACCTCACGAACAGGTGCAACCAGCGATGCCCGACCTGTTTTGCAAATGCCGCCGTCTCTGGTTACCTCTATGAACCGACGATGGAACAGTTGGAGGAAATGATGAAGTTGCTCAGAAATGAGGTGCCGCCTTGCCCCGCAGTGCAGTTTGCGGGTGGTGAACCAACGATAAGGGAAGGTTTTGTGAATATTGTAAAAATGGCACGTAACCTTGGTTTCCCGCATATTCAAGTGGCGACGAATGGAATAGCGATGGCAAAAAGCGAAGAGTTTTGTCATCGTTTAAAAGAAGCAGGCTTGCATACCGTTTATTTGCAATTCGATGGGACAAAGGAAGAACCACATAAGATATTAAGGGGCATACCGGCGTTAAAAACGAAGTTAAGGGCAATAGAGAACTGCCGGAGGGGAGGATTAAAAAGTGTAGTGCTTGTTCCCACGCTTATGAAGAGTGTGAATGACGACCAGGTGGGGGACATAGTAAGATTTGCGGCTGAGAACCTGGATATTGTAAGAGGTGTGAATGCACAACCTATCGCTTTCGAGGGAAGAGTAGATGAATCAGAGAGGAAGAAGGGTAGAATAACAATTCCTGATTTCATAAACCTCCTGGAAGAGCAAACAGACGGCGAAATACCACGTGAAAGTTTTTATTCCGTGAGATCG
>JABXJW010000094.1 GCA_013375395.1 Desulfobacterales bacterium | reverse complement strand
CGAATCCGCTCCAGGACGGAAAAGGCAGAGTGGCCTTCATTCATGTGGTATGCTGTTGCTTCTATACCCAGTGCCCGTAGTGCCCGAACCCCGCCGATGCCCAGGACAATCTCCTGTCTGAGCCGCATGTCCAAGTCTCCGCCATAGAGCCTTGAGGTGATGTAGCGATGCTCAGGCGGGTTTTCCTTTACGTTTGTATCGAGCAAGTACAAGGCAACTCGTCCAACTATGACGCGCCATATCTGGATCTTAACCGCTTGGCCGCGTATGGGCGCCTCCACCATGACAGTCTGGCCGTTTTCATCCTTCATGAGGTTGACCGGCATAGTGGAAATATCGTTTTCAGGATAGGCCTCCTGCTGCCACCCGTCGACATTCAAGTATTGCTGAAAATAGCCTTCGTGGTAAAAGAGGCCAACGCCTACTACGGGAGAATTCAAGTCGCTGGCAGACTTCAAGTGGTCACCTGCAAGGATGCCCAGGCCTCCGGAATAGACAGGCAGACATTCACCTAGACCGAATTCTGCCGAAAAATAGGCAACACACAATCGATCCCGGTCCTGGGCCTCCGGGACGGGGAACGGGTGAACGGAGAGGTACCTTTCCAGTTCCTCATAAGCACGCTCCATCTCGGCTAAAAAGCCTGCGTCCTCTGCCAGTTTCTCCAAGCGCTCCTGGCTGATAGCCCCCAACATGTAGACCGGGTTGTTTTTCGATGACTCCCAGAGCTCACCATCCATGCGCCTGAACAGGCCGGCAATGCCATGGCGCCAACTGAACCACAGATTGTACGCTAGCTTTTCCAAAGGTTTTAAGCTCTCGGGGAGTTTTGCAAGCACATTGTATCTATAAATAGGCTTCATAAGCAGTCTTCTCCTTTGATGAGATCGGCAAGCCTGGCTTTCAGTACTGAAAGGTCGTATGATTTGCCGATGAATTGTTATTTCTTGCAGGATGTCCTTTGTTTCTTCCGGGACATCCCCCAATCCGTGCTTAGATATAATCGCCGCTATTTCACTTATAGTGCGGCCCTCAGCAAGTTTCGCACCTCTAATGTGGCGAATGGTCGTTTATATCAAACATGACAAAAGTTCAAGAGGTAAATGCAAATACCCTGAAAATAGGCCTCCAGCCATTAGCACCGACCATAACTATATGCCCTTCGTTAGAGGCCTAACAGATGCGGTTTTCCTTACTCTGAATGGTGTTAGCTACTGCAAAACATGCCAGGCGCTTCTTACGCTATTATCAAAAAAATAATGAATGTTAACGGAGTGTTGTCCGAATAACGGCAGTGTGAATTTCAACCCTTTTTTGATGCTTACAAGCCGTCATGGGGGATCTCTTTTTGAGTCAGGTCACTGAATATCACCTGACAGGTCCCATAACGGCGCCATGTGCCATCAGCAGACAGGTGCCCCTTGCAAAGGCTACGGCTTGTATCAGCTTCCGCGAAAAGGCTCGATACGCTATTATTAGTGTATTCACTATCGTACCTCAATTCATATACGTATACTTGAATTCCGTATGAGGCGAATTCTCCACATAGATATGGACGCCTTTTTTGCTTCCGTTGAGCAAAAAAGACGTCCTAAACTGTTAGGCAAGCCCGTGGTAATCGGCGGTGACGGAGACCCCACAAAGAGAGGTGTAGTATCAACCGCCTCCTATGAGGCAAGAAAGTTCGGAATCCATTCGGCGATGCCATTAAGGACGGCGCATAAGCTCTGTCCTTATGCCGTATTCCTCCCTGTCGACTACGAAGAGTATTCGAGGGTATCTGAACGGGTCATGAAAGTCCTTGGAGAATTCACCTCGACAATTGAACATGCGGGAATTGATGAGGCTTTCCTTGATATATCACAAATCAGCAAGCCATCAGATGAAATTGCCAAAGAAATTAAGAAAAGGATCAAGCAAGAAACAGGTCTTACCTGCTCCATAGGAATCGCACCCAATAAACTGCTGGCAAAGATTTCTTCAGACATGCAGAAGCCGGATGGACTGACAATAATCACGAAAGAGGATATAGAACGTAGGATATGGCCGTTGCCTGTGAGAAAACTGCGGGGCGTTGGGCCGAAAAACAGTGCATATCTGCAGAGCATGGGCATTAATACTATTGGCGAGCTTACCTCAGTCCCTCTTGATAAGCTAATTGAGCGATTTGGCAAATCCTACGGCCAATATCTCTATGCAGCATCGCGTGGTATAGATGAAAGCCCAATTATCACACATTGGGAGCCAAAATCCGCAGGCAGGGAAATAACCTTTCAAAAGGATATCGATAACAGGCAAATCCTACGAAAAATACTTGCAGAAGTTACAAGTGAGGTTGTTAGCGACATAAGACAAAGAGGCTATAAGGGTAAGACCGTTACACTAAAGGTTAGGTTTAGCGATTTTGAAACACATGCGCTGGCAAAAACCCTTTATGAGCATACGGATTCATTAAAGGAGATAAGAAGGGCTGCGTTTGATTGTTTCAACAGGCTGAAATTTAAAAAGAAGGTACGCCTCATAGGAATAAGGGTCAGTAGGTTGGAAAAGGTTATCCATTTTGAAGCAGGTTAGCCCGCATATTTCACGAGCCGAGGTTGCCGCAGTTTGGGGACTTTCAGTATTTTCGGCTGCACGGCATCACAGGCTATGGCTATCATTATACCGATGCTGACCTGAAGTGGCTGAAAAAATGGGTGGCAAGGAAACCAGCCTACGTGCTCTTTAACAACACCAGCATGAAGCAAGACGCCTTGCGGTTAATGGAAGGGATTCAGAATTCCTTTATTCCAATTACGTAGCGAAGCAGGGCCAAGTTGTTATGATATTGTCAGCGGGAATAGTAGTTGTAAGAAAAGAAACAAAGGAATGGGAATTTCTATTTCTTAGGGCTTACAGAAACTGGGGTTTTCCCAAGGGAATAGTTGAATCTACAGAAACCCCCATAGAAACTGCTAAAAGGGAGGTTAAAGAGGAAACCGGTATCACAGACCTGAATTTTCGATGGGGCGATATCTTTAAGGAAACATTACCCTACGGGGGAACAAAGAAAATCGCAAGGTATTATATCGCTGAAACCTCACAATCGACCGTAATCTTTTCTATTAACCCAGAACTTGGAAGACCTGAACACCATGAATATCGCTGGCTGTCTTATGATGAAGTCAAAAAATTGTCACCACAAAGACTCTTAACAATCATCGAATGGGCAAACAGCGTTATCAATGAAAATTGATGCTCTTTTCGAGCTATATCAATCTTCGGCTACCTGGTATGGCCTCCCCCTGTTCGGTATCACCCGCGACTTTCAAATGGGGTAAAACTTCTTTTTGGTGCCGCGTCAAGCCTGATGGATTGTTCCAATATGATTCCTGTATATTCTTTCAGTTGATCCTCGGAATTGTCCCTGGTGGAGATACGCCGTGCAAATCCTCCAATGGCCGTCAGTGGTTTTCTTAATTCAGTTGCTCTGCATAGATGATCGCCTGATCGTAGGCAACTTCCAGCCTGCGAGTACTCTTACGGTGGGAGTTGGCGGTAACGTGCGAAGCCGGGGTTAGCAACGTTCAGTCTCCCTTTTACAGCTTGAACACAAGGTGATGATTTGCTATAGTATAGTGGTGTTGGGATGATAAAGTCATAGAGGCGAAAAACATGGAAGCACCGCAAAAACGTGTGTGAGGCAAAAACCCTTTAGCCCTTTGCCGGTTAAATTCACTGAAATATCAACTTTGATGGTCTCGTAAAAAGTCCAAATTAGACGGCAAAGTAAAAAGCTCCAAATTCAAGGCGCGCAAATCCCTAGGAATGAGGCGTACTTATGGTACGCCGCAGTGACGAAGGATGCAGCGCAACACAGAAGTTGGACTTTTTACGAAGCCGTCAACTTTTGTCTCTATTCAGAAGCCTCCTCTGATCATTGACCTCTTTCCGGGTTTCAAGATTCGTGTTCCGACTTTCCCCCTTTCTTAGTTTCGTGATAATCTGATAGAATTCCGGTAGAAGGTGTTTCAATTCATGCAAAATCAGGCCATCCAGGTCATAGGCGCAAGGCAAAACAATCTAAAGAATTTGAACCTTGAAATCCCCCTGAACCGCATCACCGTGGTCACGGGGGTCAGCGGTTCGGGAAAGTCCTCCCTGGCCTTTGATACACTATATGCCGAAGGCCAGCGCCGGTACGTGGAGACCTTCTCCCCTTACGCCCGCCAGTTCATGGATCGCATGGACCGGCCTCAGGTGGATCGCATCGAGGGTATCCCGCCCGCCATTGCCATCGACAGAAAAGACCCTGTGCGCACGTCACGCTCCACTGTGGGCACCATGACCGAGATCACAGACTACGTAAAGCTGCTCTATTCCCGCCTTGGGCAGCTCCACTGCAAGGGCTGCGGAAAACCGGTGTCGCCCGAAACTCCGGAGCATATATGGAAGCGATTGCGGGATTTTCCAACAGGATCTGAGTTGGTTATCACATTTCCCTTTCCAGTGGCCGGGGCCACAGCCGGCCAGGTCCGAAAAGGGTTGGCCCGGATGGGCCTTGACCGCCTCTTTCTTGCCGGCCGAATCACGCCCATTGAAGACCGCCCTTCAGGCAACGACGCAGAAGAACTCCACGTTGTGGCAGACCGGATCATGCTGAGGCCCCGGGACCGGGCGCGCATCATAGATTCGCTGGAGCAGGCATTCCGTTTCGGGCATGGGAGGCTCGATGTGTGGATCAGACTTGCCCGCCACCTGCCCGCTCGTCCCTCGCAGTGCCAGGCTGGCTCAGGCCAGCCCGACAGCCAACCAGAGCGAAGCGGCCAGGGCGAGGCAGGCGGGCCTGATCAGCACCTTGCCCTAAGCAGCAGGCTGGAATGTGCCGACTGCAGAATCGGCTACAGGGCGGCGCTGCCAAACCTGTTTTCCTTTAACAGCCCGCTGGGCGCCTGCGAGAACTGCCGGGGGTTTGGCCGGACCATCGATATGGATCTGGACTTGATTATCCCGGACCCTGCGCTCTCCGTGGAGGAAGGGGCCATCAAGCCGTGGGGAGACTGGATAGATCACCGCATGGAATATGAGGACTTGATGAGCTTCTGCCGGCGCAAGAAAATTCCTACTGATATCCCATTCGAGCGTCTGAAGGAGGCCCAGAAACAGGCAATTATTGAAGGAACATCCAGCTATTACGGGGTCAGGGGCTTTTTCAGGTGGCTTGAATCAAGGACCTACAAGATGCACGTGCGGGTCTTTCTTTCCAGGTACCGCAGCTATAATATTTGCCCGGCCTGCGGCGGCACCCGGTTCAGGGAAGAGGCCCTCCTTTATCGGTTGGGAGGGCTGAACATCGGCGAGCTCTATGCCATGAGCGTTGACGAGGCGAGCAAGTTTTTTGAAAAGCTCCGTGTGCCTGCCGGGGATGAGGCCGGCCGACTGGTCCTGGCAGAGGTCTGCGGTCGGCTGAGATACCTTGGGGGCGTGGGGCTCGGGTATCTCACACTTGATCGGCAATCGCGCACACTTTCCGGCGGTGAGGTGCAGCGCGTTGCGCTCGCCTCAGCCCTGGGCTCTTCCCTGGTCAACACCCTCTATGTCCTGGACGAGCCGAGCATCGGGCTTCACCCCAGGGACAACCACAGGCTCATCCGGATCATGAAAGGCATCAGGGACCTTGAAAACACCCTGGTCGTGGTGGAACACGACCCTGAGATCATCAGCCAGAGCGACTTCATGCTGGACATGGGTCCAAAGGCCGGAGAGCAGGGCGGCCGGATTATCTATTTCGGCCCTACGGCCGGCGTAAACGGATCGCTGACTGGCCAATACCTGAAAGGCGAGCGGAGCATCCCGATTCCGAAGAAGCGGCGAAAACCCGAAGACGGCAAGTGGTTGGTCGTCGAGGGCGCCGCCGAGCACAACTTAAAAGAAATAGATGCTTACATACCCCTTGGGCTCTTTGTCTGTCTGACCGGCGTGTCTGGCTCGGGCAAATCGACGCTGGCTGAAGAGATCCTATATAGGGGGATTAAACGGACCAAGTGGGACCCACAGGGCCGGCCCGGTCGCCACCGGGCGATCAAAGGCATAGAGCATATTTTTGACGTGGCCCTGGTGGACCAGATGCCCATCGGCCGCACCCCCAGGGCCAATCCCTCGACCTACACCAAGGCCATGGACCCGATTCGCCACCTGCTGGCCGGCACCAAGGATGCCCGTACAAGGGGTCTTGGGCCAAGCGATTTTTCCTTTAACGTGGCGGGGGGCCGGTGCGAAACATGCCGGGGACAAGGCTTTGAGAAGGTGGAGATGCAGTTTCTCTCAGATGTCTTCATCACCTGCCCCGAGTGCGATGGAAAACGCTTCAAACAAGAGACCCTGGAGGTCACATACAACGATCAAAACATCAACGATATGCTTTCCATGACGGTCGACCAGGCCATTGTTTTTTTTCAGGGCCAATCCAAGGTAAAGGCTGCCTTGGAGCCCCTGGCCGATGTAGGCCTCGGCTACATACGACTCGGCCAGCCGATAAACACGCTCTCCGGCGGCGAGGCCCAGCGCCTCAAGCTGTCTCGATATCTTAAGAGTGGCAATGGTGGGCCGCGGCTTTTCATCTTTGACGAGCCCACTACTGGCCTTCATTTTGACGATACAGAAAAGCTCCTGGCAGCACTCCGGAGGCTGGTTGCCGAAGGAAACACAGTCCTTGTGATCGAACACAACATGGACGTGGTAAAGACGGCAGACTGGGTGATCGACCTTGGGCCGGAGGGGGGCGAGGCCGGAGGCCTGGTGGTTGCGGCAGGCCCGCCGGAACAGGTCGCAAAGGAGAGGAAATCTCACACCGGCCGTTTTTTGAAGGCGTATCTTTCCGGCCGGGGCCGGCTCAAACCAGTCCCAACAGTCACCCCCACCCTGCCCTCCCCCTTGAAGGGGGAAGGTTTGGGTGGTGGTGACCGCACCATCGAAATAAGCGGAGGCCGGGAGCACAATCTCAGGAACGTGAGCCTTTCCGTGCCCCGCAACCAGCTTGTGGTGCTCACAGGGGTATCCGGTTCAGGCAAATCGACTCTTGCCTTCGACATTCTGTTTGCCGAAGGGCAACGCCGTTATCTGGAAAGCCTTGCCCCTTATGTGCGCCAATACGTAAGGGTACTTGAACGGCCCGATGTGGATGTAGTGTCCGGGATTCCCCCCACCGTGGCCATCGAGCAGCGCATCAGCCATGCCGGCCGCCGCTCCACTGTGGCAACACTGACCGAGATCTATCATTTCCTCAGGCTTCTGTACAGCAAGCTCGGCACTCAGCACTGCCCGGGCTGCGGCCAAAAGCTTGAAGCCCAGAGCCTGGAGCAAATCGTGGATCAGATTCGGCATCGCTACGGCAAAAAGCGTGCCATTGTTCTGGCGCCAAAGGTGGCCGGCCGGAAGGGCTATCACAAGGAAGTGCTGGCCAAGGCCCTGCGCAGGGGCTATCGCAAGGCCCGCATTGACGGGACACTGACGCCCCTTAAAAAAGGCATGGCCCTTAGCCGCTACCACGAGCACACCATTGAGCTTGTAGTGGGAAGCCTTCCAACCGAAGACCTTGGGCAGGCAGTGGCCCGGGCCCTTGATGAAGGCAACGGCAGCCTTCTGGTCGTAGACGGCAAAGGAGGCGAAGAGGTCTTCGGCCTGCATGGCATCTGCCCTTCATGCGGCAGTGGTCTGCAAGCCCTTGATCCCCGGCTCTTTTCCTTTAACAGCAAGCACGGGGCGTGCCCGGTGTGCGAGGGCCTGGGCGTGGTTAAGGATCTATATGAAGAAGAACACCGGATGTGTGCCGAATGCGGCGGAAGCCGCCTGAGGCCTGAAGCCTTGGCCGTGAGAATCGGGGGCTATTCGATCTGGGACCTGGTGCAGCACCCGGCAGGCCGGATGCACACGATTTTCAAAGGATTCTCTTTTAATCGACGGCAGGCCCCAATAGCCGAGCCCATACTGGCCGAGATAATGGCTCGCCTGTCAATGCTCAATCAGCTCGGCTTGTCCTATCTTGGCCTAAGCCGAAGCGGTGATACGCTTTCCGGCGGCGAGGCCCAGCGTGTCCGGCTGGCAGCCCAGCTCGGCTCGAATCTGACCGGGGTCTGCTATATCCTGGATGAGCCCACCATCGGACTGCATGCCAGAGACAACCGGATGCTCCTTGGGGCCCTGAGAGAGCTCAAAGGCCGGGGCAACTCGATCCTGGTGGTAGAACACGATGAGGAGACCATCCGGCAGGCCGATTACATCATTGATCTCGGCCCGGGAGCAGGTCGGGAAGGGGGGCAGGTTGTGGCCTGTGGCAAGCTCGCCGACCTAAAAAGGGTGCGGGCATCCGTCACAGGCGCCTGTTTTGACGGGCATCCGCACCGAATCACCTCCCGTCTGAGGCCTTATAGAGACCGCCCCTGCCTCAAGGTTCGAGGTGCAACAGAGCACAATCTGAAAGGGATCTATGTCGATTTCCCTTTGGGCGCCCTGATCTGTTTGACAGGGGTATCCGGCTCCGGGAAATCGACCCTTCTCAAAGAAACCGTATACAAGGGAACGCGCAACCTGCTGCTTAAGCAACAGCGCAGTGCCGGGAGCTGTAAGGGGATCGAGGGCTGGGAGGCCCTGGACCGGGTGTTGGAGGTGGACCACAGCCCCATCGGTCGCACCCCTCGCTCCGTACCTGCCTCATACGTGGGATTTTTGTCCGACATACGCACACTTTTTTCCATGACACCACAGGCACGGGTGCGAGGATATAAGGCCGGCCGGTTTTCATTCAATGTGGCCGGGGGCCGCTGCGAGGCCTGCAAAGGGCACGGCAGCCTGAAGGTTGCCATGAGCTTTCTCCCTGATGTCTATATCAGATGTGAAGTCTGCAACGGGCGCCGATTTAACCAGGAGACGCTTGCCGTCACGTACAAAGGGAAAAACATCGCCGAAGTTCTGGAACTTACCTTTGAAGAGAGTGCAAGCTTTTTTGTCGTCGTGCCCCCGATTCGCCGTGCAGTGCGGTTTGTCTGCGATATCGGGCTCGGTTATCTGCGCTTGGGACAACCAAGCCCGACACTCTCGGGCGGAGAGGCCCAGCGCATAAAGCTTGCCGAAGAGCTGGCCAAACTGTCTAAGGGACGCACCCTTTACATTCTGGATGAGCCCACCACAGGACTGCACCTGGCCGATGTTCAAAGGCTTGTGAAGGTGCTACAGGCCTTGGTTGATGAAGGAAATACAGTCGCTTTAATCGAACACAATATGGAAATCATAAAGGAGGCTGACTACATAATCGATCTCGGCCCTGAAGGAGGGGATGATGGAGGCCGTGTGGTGGCAAAAGGCTCACCAATAGAACTTATGGCCGAACCGAACGGGTCTCACACAGCCCGGCACCTCAAGAAATATCTTAAGGTGAGTTGATCATTGTTCACATTTTTGAGATAGTGTGCAGATCTAGAGGTCTGCGAAAACGAATCTGCATTCTTTGAGTGTTGACTATGCTCGCTAACGGAGGTATTTTTGCATAAACTGGGAGCTGCGGTCTTCTCCACAAATAAGTCAAAAAAACACGGCGCCCTGCCGCCAGCCCCGTAGAGTAAATGCCTAATCGGCACTATGATAGCGCTAACACGACGGCTTGTACAAGTTGGCCGCCGAGATCGAGACTCAGACACTCAACGGGGCCAGTCACTCCGGAAAAGACATCATTGTGCCCTATCTGTGGATGCCGTTCTTTCTTTAGGCTCACTTAGACCCGAGTTTTACACAGTTCAAAATTTGACCGTCGTTTGAGCGACAGTGTTTTCAAAGACCTAAATTGTTACAATAGATCCAATTCGATTTCCAGGAGGTAATCATGTCTCACACATCCAAAATCCTGATAATCGATGACGAACCTCGCATGTGCGACAGCCTGAAGATTTTGCTGAGTAACGAGGGGTATGAAACCAAAACGACCCATAGCGGCCTGGAAGCCTTGGAATGCTTCGCCAAGAATGATTTCGACCTTGTGCTTTTGGACATTGCCCTGCCCGACATTACCGGGCACGATATCATGGATCACATCAACAGGAAAAATCCAGAGACTTTCGTGATCGTTATCACCGGGCAAGCTTCTGTGGACTCAGCCATAGAATCTTTGAGGAAGGGGGCCTTCGATTATATAAGGAAGCCATTTGAACATGAGAAATTATTAATAGCGGTAAAAAACGCCCTTAATCAAAAAAGATTGAAAAACGAACGCGAACGGGTCGAGAATGCGCTACAAGCCGAGCGGCAAAGGCTCTTTTCCCTTCTGGATGGGATCCCCGCCTATGTTTATCTGCTGGCGCCCGATTATTCTATCCGTTTTGCCAATCGTTGCTTCCGGGAACAATTTGGAGATCCTGAAGGAAGACCTTGTTACCAGGCCCTTACCGGACGCGACGAACCCTGCCGCCTCTGTCGGCCATTCCGTGTGTTCGAATCAAAAAGACCGGAAACGTGGGAGTGGTCCCCCAACAAGAGGCAGACATATCAAGTCTATGACTATCCCTTCACGGATGTCGATGATTCACCGCTGGTCCTGGAGCTGGGAATCGATATTACCAAACGCAAGCGCCTGGAAGCCAGGGTCCGGCAATCACAGAAAATGGAGGCAATAGGAACCCTTGCGAGCGGCATTGCTCATGATTTTAACAACCTGCTTATGGGTATCCAAGGCAATGTCTCCTTAATTCTCATGAATATCGATTCCGCCCACCCGCATTATGAGCGACTAAAGCACATCGAAAATCAAGTTGTAAGCGGCGCCAAACTGACTTCACACCTCCTTGGATACGCCAGGAAGGGCAGATATGAGATCAAGCCCCTTGGCCTGAACCAGCTAGCGGAAGAGACCGCTGAAACCTTCGGCAGAACCAAAAAGAAGATTACGGTTAGTCGAGAGCTTGCCGAAGACTTATTTATTATAGAGGCAGACCAAGGGCAAATTGAGCAGGTGCTTTTAGGTCTCTTTGTGAATGCCGCAGATGCCATGCCCGGTGGTGGGGATCTTGTTTTGAAAACAATGAATGCGACCCACGAGGATATCGACGGCAAACTCTATGAGCCAAAGCCGGGCAACTATGCCTTGCTAACTGTCGCTGATACAGGCGCAGGTATGGACAAAGAGACCATGCAGCGCGTCTTTGACCCGTTCTTTACAACCAAGGAGATGGGCCGGGGCACCGGCCTTGGTCTGGCTGCTGTTTACGGCATCATAAAGGGTCATGGCGGGTATATTAATGTCGATTCCGAGAAAGGGCGCGGAACCACTTTCAGGATCTATCTGCCTGCGTCAGAAAAAGAGATCCCGAAGCCCGTCAAACCCGCTCAACGACTCATTGAGGGAACCGGAACCGTGCTCTTGGTAGACGACGAAGATATCATACTGAAAGTAGGCAGGTCATTGTTGGAGGCTATGGGCTACAGTGTAATAACGGCCTGGGACGGAGAAAAGGCCGTCGATGTTTACATGAAAAACCAGGATAACATAGACATAGTCCTCTTGGATGTCGTTATGCCCAATATGGGTGGCGGTGAAGCATACGACCGTCTGAAGGGGATCAACCCGAATGTAAAGGTCCTGCTTTCAAGCGGTTTCAGTGTTGATGGCGAAGCCACTGAGATATTGGAACGAGGCTGTAACGGTTTTATTCAGAAGCCCTTCACCATGAAAGAACTGTCCGGAAAAATAAGAGAGATTCTGGAACATACCGCTGGCTGAGACTTCTTGATGTGGGCCTTTGGGGTCGGCTATTCCGTCTCAATACTCTCCAGGAATTCGCGCGCCATTCCGTGGTCTGGGTCGATTTCCAGGATCTTTCGAAGTTGCTCGGCAGCCTTTTGTAAATCACCCCTATCGGCATAGAGCATGCTCAGATATAATCGGGCATTCACGTGCTCCGGGTCGATCTTTACGGCCTTCAACAATTCCTTTTCTGCAAGTTTGTCGGCGAAGTTTTTTTGATAGGCCATTGCCAGCCAAAAGTGATTATCAGCATTATCCGGATTGACATCCAGGGCCATCCTAAATGTACCAATAGATTTTTCTATCTGATTCAGCTCCCCGTATGCCATGCCCAGGTTAAAGAAAATACGGTTTTTTTTGAATCCAAGGGCAATCGCTTTTTCATAATAAAGTACTTCCTTCAGGTGATCCCCTGTTTGCCCGTAAGCATATCCCAGATGGTACAAGGCCAGACCGTTCTCGGGCTCCTTCTCCAGGAACTGTTGATGAAGAAGGATGCCGGTCTCATGATCTTGCCGTAGCATGGCATCGTCGGCATCTCTATAACAAGTCCATCTTTTTCCACGATCTATCACACCCTTCGAGCATCCAGCTCCCCAACCCACAACAGCCAGGCAAAGCGCAATGCCTGACAAGCAAATGAATCTCAAGATTCTCAGGTGATATCGATGCATTATGCAATTCGCTTTTGAAATCCAACTAAATTAACGTCTCGGAATTTCTACAACTTATTGAAAATATAGGAGGTTTTCGAGACCTGGGTTTTTGCCTCGCGCATGGAAT
>JABXJW010000093.1 GCA_013375395.1 Desulfobacterales bacterium | reverse complement strand
ATCTGGAGGCGCTCAAGGACCTGTTCCCCAAGTTGGGCGCAAAATACATCATTGATGCTGAGCAGAAAAATCTGCTTCCGTTTCTCAATCTGGGCAAACAAGAGGGGGTGAAAAAATGAAGCCAAAAGGATTCATTATCATACCCATCATTGTTGCCTTCCTTCTGTTTTCAGGAGGAGTCTACACGGTGGACGAAACCGAGCAGGTGGTTGTGACTCAGTTTGGAAAGGTCATTGGGGATCCCGACACGGAGCCCGGCCTCAGATTTAAGATCCCCTTCATACAGAATGCCAATTATTTCCCCAAGAACCTGCAGGAGTGGGACGGCGATCCGGGACAGATTCCTACCTTGGACAAGACTTTCATACGGGTGGACACTTTTGCCCGCTGGAAGATAGTAGATCCGCTGAAGTTCTTCCAGACCGTGAATAATGTGACAGGGGCACTGGGTCGCCTGGACGACATCGTTGATGCTGCGGTTCGCAACTTTATCACCTCGTATCCCCTCATTGAAACGGTGAGAAAAACGAATCGAGAACTCGACACCTTTGAACTCGGTCTGGAAGAGGTTAGGGATAAGAGGGGCCTAGGTACAGTCAAGATCGGGCGAGAAAAAATAACCAAGGGAATCATGGAGCAGGCTCAACCCAAGCTCGCAAAGTTCGGCATTGAGCTGGTTGACGTCAAGATAAAGCGGATCAATTACGTGGAGGAGGTTCAGAAGACAGTCTTTGGGCGAATGATTGCCGAGCGGAAGCAGATTGCTGAAAAATTTCGTTCCGAGGGCCAAGGAGAGGCCCGTAAGATCGAGGGTGACAAGGAAAGAGAGATGAAGCGGATCACTTCAGGGGCGTACAAAAAATCCCAGGAGATTATGGGTAAAGCCGACGCTGCGGCTACAAGGATTTACGCTGATGCCTACGGACGTTCACCTGATTTTTATTCTTTTGTTAACACCCTTGAGCTTTACAAACAAACCCTGGATAAGGACAGTTCACTGGTCCTTTCCACGGATACTGAATTTTTTAAGTATTTGAAAGGATATACCGGCGGGAAGTAGCAGCCGCCAACAACGTCGGCATGACCGCCGGATTCTGCGGGATCTTAGTCTATACACAAAAAAGGCACTGCTTTTTTGTACATTCGCGGTGCCTTTTCTTTGGTGAAGAAGCAGAGGATATCATGTTTGTCATTTTTTCCTTCTTTGGTGACGGGTGCGAGCCATCAACTTCTTGTGTTTATGCTTGCGCATCTTCTTCTTCCGTTTTTTGACAACGGTTCCCACAGCATCACCTCCATTCTTGTTAAACTTAGGGGCATTGCCCAAAACATCTACGAGTTCGATAGGTTGCGGAAATTTCGAAACGCGTGTTTTAGAGGCTGTTGCCAAAGGGCTCAGACGTGATTTGCGGCGGTTTTGGCAACACCACATGTCTATATTATATTGGATCATACATGTCCAGCTTTTTCCCGATTAATCTGGTTGGTTGTGGAAGCGGACTGCCGGAAGGGGATCGTGACGACCTTCAGAGAAAAGTGGCTGTACCTGAAAGAATGTGTTAAAGAGATAGACTAAGAGGTAGTTGCCCATAATCATGAAAGCTCTTTAAAGCACGTAGGAATGGCCACTACAGCGGCGCTGCAATATTTCCGGGAAGACGAGTTGAGGGTCGTTAATGAGGCGGTTGCCGTGTCCGAGGATATGACCAGCAACGCCTACAAGATGTCGTTTGCTGAATGGAGACGGCGACGTTACGACATCAAGACGCTGGCCGGCCTTTCTCCGGAGGAGATCGTACAGGGGCCGTTTGCACAGATCATCAGATACGTTGGGCGGAAAGCGGAAACATCTCTCGGTTCCTCGAAGTATGATTTTTATAAGATATGCCTTCAGGACCATAGCATCCTTTCCACGCTGAATGAATTCCCGGAGCTCCGCTTGTTTCCGTTTGCCGTTTACATCGTGACCCATGAATTGATCCATGTCATTCGGTTCACCAAGTTCTTACAGGCTTTTGATGCCTCGCCACAAGAAAAGATGGACGAAGAGGCGCGAGTTCATGAAAAGACTATTGCCATCTTGAAGCCGGCTCGCATGGCCGGCATGGAGGCTGTGTTTGAATTTTACAGGGCCTGGCAAGAACCTCTGGATCGTGTGAAGAGCGCCTAAAAAGTCGATTTTGCCACTTGACAAATTAGCGTCATTTATTATTTTATGCATACTATGCATACTAAGAGGGGGGGTGCTGCCGGATGCCCGTCTACGAATATGAGTGCACAAAATGCGGAAGGATTGTGGAGACCTGGCAGAAGTTCTCGGATGCGCCCTTGAGAACATGTAAAGAATGTTCCGGCAAACTCCACAAACTCATCTCACAAAGCACCTTTCATCTCAAAGGAACAGGTTGGTATGTGACTGATTATGCGAATAAGTCGACAAGTTCCTCTTCTTCCTCAGGGAAAAAAGCTGAGAAATCGAAGACTAAGTCTTCTTCTTCAAAAAAGGACGGATGAAACGATTCACCATAAGCCGAAGCCGGCGTTTATCCCCTCCAAGGAATAGAAATGGAGGGCCACAACAAGAGCGGTGCAAGCCCCTTATCAAACGTCGAAATTTTTTCCCCTTATCCCCTTTACAAATCTGAGTCTGTGATTATATTTGCCGGTATATTCTCGGGGGAGTCACGGAATTTCATCTTCGTTCCTGAAAATTTTCGCGTTTCCGTTTGAATCCGTTTGCAGATTTCACATCTTGTGAAAGGGGGTGACATCGAGGCGCCGGTTGGAGACCTAGCAGGAAACGTGGAACCGATGATGGAACCAAATTCAAAATTTATAGAGAAGGAGATTGAGCACCATGAAGATTAGACCTTTGCAAGACCGAATACTCGTAAAACGCCTTGAAGAAGAAGAAACGACCAAGGGGGGTATCATCATACCGGATACGGCCAAAGAAAAACCCTCTGAGGGCTTGGTTATGGCAGTGGGCAAGGGCAAGGTCTTGGAAAACGGCACCAAGATGCCACTCGATGTGAAAAAGAATGACCGGATACTCTTTGGCAAATATTCAGGGTCCGACATAAAGATCGAGGGTGAAGAGTACCTCATTATGCGTGAAGATGATGTTCTGGGCGTTATCGAAAAATAGCATGTTGCACAGTCAAGGCATTGAATTATGATCGCGAGGCAAAGCTGGTCGATACGCCGATAATAAAAATTTTAAGGAGGATATAGTAACATGGCTGCAAAAGAGATCAAGTATAACATCAAGGCCCGCGAATCCGTTTTGAATGGCATAAATACGTTGGCGGATGCGGTTAAGGTCACCCTAGGCCCTAAGGGTAGAAACGTGATTCTTGAAAAATCATGGGGCGCCCCCACTGTGACCAAAGATGGGGTAACCGTGGCCAAGGAGATCGAACTGGAGGATAAGTTTGAAAATATGGGCGCTCAGATGGTTAAGGAGGTTGCCAGCAAGACCAGTGACGTGGCCGGCGACGGCACCACTACAGCCACCATCCTGGCCCAGTCCATTTACACCGAAGGTCAGAAGCTGGTTGCTGCGGGCAACAATCCCATGGCCATCAAGCGCGGTATTGAAAAGGCCGTAGACGTGGTCGTAACAGAACTGGCCAAGTTGAGCAAGCCGACCAGGGACCAGCGTGAGATTGCCCAGGTCGGCTGCATTTCTGCCAACAATGACGAAACAATAGGAAACATCATAGCAGAGGCCATGAATAAGGTCGGCAAAGAGGGCGTCATCACGGTGGAAGAGGCAAAGAGCATGGAAACCACACTTGAAGTGGTGGAAGGGATGCAGTTCGACCGTGGCTATTTGTCTCCCTACTTTGTAACCGACCCGGAGAAGATGGAGGTCTCGCTTCAAGATCCCGTCATCCTGATTCACGAAAAGAAGATAAGTGTAATGAAAGATCTTCTCCCTATCCTTGAGCAGGTTGCCAAGATGGGCAAACCACTTGTGATCATTGCAGAGGATGTGGAAGGAGAGGCCCTGGCTACGCTGGTGGTCAACAAGCTTCGCGGAACCCTTCAGTGCGCCGCCGTGAAAGCCCCCGGCTTCGGGGATCGGAGAAAAGCGATGTTGGAGGATATCGCCATTCTGGTCGGTGGTCAGGTTATTTCTGAAGACTTGGGTATCAAGCTGGAAAGCATAACGCTTTCCGATCTGGGCAGTGCTAAGCGGATTACCATTGACAAGGATAATACCACCGTTGTGGATGGCGCCGGCTCGCGCGCCGATTTGGAGGGCCGGGTGCGCCAGATCAGGGCCCAGATAGACGAGACCACATCAGACTATGATCGAGAGAAACTCCAGGAACGTCTTGCCAAGCTGATTGGCGGTGTTGCAGTCATCAACGTGGGGGCGGCCACCGAACCTGAGATGAAAGAGAAGAAGGCACGCGTGGAGGACGCCCTCAACGCGACTCGCGCTGCGGTGGAAGAAGGGATCGTGCCCGGTGGCGGCGTGGCCCTTGTTCGATGTATTCAGACTCTGGACAAGATAAAAATCAAGTCGGATCAGAAGCTGGGTGTCAGAATCGTGCAGCGCGCTTTGGAAGAGCCCGTGCGCCAGATTGCTCAGAATGCCGGCTATGAGGGCTCTGTAGTTGTTGACAAGGTCAAGAACGAAAAGGATGCCTTTGGTTTTAACGCCGAGACGTTGAAATACGAAGATCTAATGACCGCGGGCGTGATCGATCCGACCAAGGTTGTGCGATATGCCCTGCAAAATGCGGCGAGTGTGGCCGGCCTGATGCTCACTACCGAGGCCATGGTTGCTGAGAAGCCTGAAGAGAAGAAAGAAATGCCTCCAATGCCTCCCGGCGGCGGTATGGGAGGAATGTACTAGCAAGATGAGTCTTTGATGGTCAATTGCTGAATGCGCTGTTTCAAAAAGCCTCCATGCGCGGGCGTGGGGGCTTTTTTTGTGTGCAGATTCTTCTGACTCCTTACAGCCTCTTGACAACACATGATGTTATGATATTTGCATCCTCAATTCATTTTTCTTATCATTTTAGCCTTATGAAAGAAATGGAACTGCAATTTTTTTCAAGAGGCTAAATTCTTGCCATTTTTCATATTGGAGAATGCCATGGACTATAAAGCGACTCTAAACCTTCCTCAAACCTCCTTCCCCATGAAGGCTAATCTTTCTCAACGAGAACCCGAGATTCTCAAAACATGGGAGAAAATGCGGCTTTACGAGCAGATCAGGAAAGCCTCCAAGGGCAGACCGCGATTTATCCTCCACGACGGCCCTCCGTATGCCAACGGGCATATCCATATTGGAACAGCTCTTAATAAGATTTTGAAGGACATAGTCATTCGATCCCGTCAAATGAACGGATTTGACGCACCCTATGTCCCCGGCTGGGATTGCCACGGGCTTCCCATAGAACACCAGGTTGACCAGGAACTTGGGAAAAAGAAAAAAGCGATGAGCCAGCCGGAGGTGAGAAAGCTGTGCCGGGCTTATGCTGAGAAATACATTGATGTACAAAAGGAAGAGTTCAAAAGGCTCGGTGTAATGGGCGAGTGGGACAGGCCGTACCTCACCATGGACCATGCCTATGTGGCCACTATTGTAAGGGAGTTCGGAAAATTCGCATTTGATGGAAGTCTGTTTAAGAGCAAGAAGCCCATCTATTGGTGCAGCACCTGCAAGACGGCCCTGGCGGAAGCGGAAGTGGAATACGAGATGCGCACCTCTCCGTCCATATATGTGAAGTTTCCTCTTGCCTCAGACATAAGCGGCGATTTCCCTTCCCTGAACGGAAAAATGCCTTACCTGGTCATCTGGACCACAACTCCGTGGACCATTCCGGCCAATCTGGCCGTGGCCCTGCATCCTGCTTTTGAATATGTGGCGGTAGATGTCGGCCGCGATGAAGTTTTCATCCTGGCACGAGACCTACTGGAAAGCGCCATGGAAACTTTTGGGATCAAAGACTATGAGATATTGGCGCAAGTCGATCCAAAAACGCTTGAAAACAAGGCCTGCCGTCATCCCATCTACGAACGCGAGTCACTGATCATTCTTGCCCGGCATGTGACCTTGGATGTGGGAACCGGCTGTGTGCATACCGCACCTGGTCACGGACGGGAAGACTATGATGCGGGCATGGCATACGGCCTTGACATCTATTCGCCTGTTGACGATGAAGGCCGCTTTACGGAGGATGTGGAATTTTTTCGCGGCATGTTCGTCTTTGATGCCAACAGCGCGGTTGTTGCCAAACTTTCAGAACTTGGGATGCTTATCAGCGAAGGGACCATAGGGCACACTTATCCGCACTGCTGGCGCTGTAAGGAGCCGGTGATCTTTCGGGCCACCGAACAATGGTTCATCTCCATGGAAAAGACGGGCCTGAGACAAAAAGCCTTGAGGTGTATTGACCAGGTTAGGTGGATTCCGGCTTGGGGACGTGTCCGCATTTTCGGAATGATTGAAAACCGCCCGGACTGGTGTATTTCACGCCAACGGTCATGGGGCGTACCCATAGTGGCCTTTTATTGTAAAAGATGCGGCTTGCGACTTATCACACGGGAAATCATAGATCATGTGGCCGGTCTCTTTGAGCAGCATGGCGCCGACATCTGGTTTGAAGCTGATTGTTCCGTCTTGCTGCCGAAAGGGACAATGTGCCCGGGGTGTCAGGCAGAGACCTTTGAGAAGGAAAAGGATATCCTGGACGTATGGTTCGATTCCGGCGTAAGCCATGCGGCCGTGCTTGAAAGAACGGATTATCTGGCCTGGCCGGCAGATATGTACTTGGAGGGGAGTGATCAGCACAGGGGATGGTTTCACAGCGCGCTTCTCACTGCCGCAGACACCCGCGGGAAAGCCCCTTACCAGAGTGTGCTTACCCATGGTTTCGTGGTGGACGGCAAGGGAGAGAAGATGTCCAAGTCCAAGGGCAATGTAATTGCGCCGAGCGAAATCATCGATCGGTACGGCGCTGAAATTCTCCGGCTGTGGGTTGCGGCATCAGATTACCGTGAGGATATTAGAATATCCGAAAAGATCCTCAAGCAGCTCACAGATGCCTATCGCCGGATTCGCAACACCGGCCGGTTCATCCTCGGAAATCTGGGCGATTTTGATCCAGAGGCGGATGCCGTCCAGTACACAAACATGTTTGAGATTGATCGATTTGCACTCCACATTCTTCAGGAGTTGGTGCAGCGAACTCGCGCAGCCTATGAGTCATTTGAGTTCCACACGGTCTATCACGGTCTGTACAATTATTGTACCATGGACCTGAGTGCCTTTTATCTGGATGTTTTAAAAGACAGGCTGTATACTTCGCCTGCAGGCTCAAGTGACAGGCGCTCGGCTCAGAGTGCGCTACAGAGTATCCTGGATACCTTAACACGTCTGATGGCCCCCATCGTCGCCTTTACTGCCGAGGAGCTGTGGAGCCACATGCCAAAGACAAACAGCAGGCCGGCCAGCGTGCATGTTGCTCAATTGCCGGAAGTGCGAGATGCGTTCTTTGACACGGAGTTGGCCGAAAGGTGGGAATCTATCCTTGCCCTCAGGGCGGAGGTGAGTAAGGCCGTGGAAGAAGCAAGAGCACAGAAGCAAATCGGCCATTCGCTCGATGCGGCGGTCACCCTGAGCCTTCCGGATAGATTCCTTGAGAAAGTGAAGGTCGGCGTTGACGAACTGCGCACGGTTTTCATTGTCTCCAAGGTGTCCACCGTGCCGGGTGGAGCGCTGGAGGGCGCATACCAAAGTGATAGGATCTCCGGGCTTGCTATTCGTATCGAACGCGCCCCTGGAGAAAAATGCGAACGTTGCTGGGTGCACGATACTTCCGTAGGCGCCGACAAGACGCACAAGACCGTTTGTTCACGATGCGTGGAAGTCCTTGAGGCAACAGGAAATATATTATGAAAAGAAAATATACGACACTCCTGGTTCTTGCCGCAATCATTGTCCTGGTTGATCAGATAACCAAAGAGATTGTCACGCACACGCTTTCACTTCATGAAAACTTGGAGGTGATTCCGGGCTTTTTCTCTTTGACACACATCCGAAATACCGGGGGCGCCTTCGGGTTGTTTGCAGGCAAAGCAACATGGGTTCGAACTCTGTTCTTTTTGGCGGTTTCGCTATTGGCCCTTGGCATCATTTTTTCCCTTTACACTAAAATAGCCCCCGGCAAGCCGTTGGTGGCCGCAGCCCTTGCCATGGTCTTTGGAGGAGCCCTGGGCAATCTGATTGACCGGTTTCGTTTTGGGGAGGTTGTTGATTTCCTTGACTTTCATATCGGCGCCGCACACTGGCCGGCGTTCAATGTGGCCGACAGTGCCATTTCCGTTGGAGTCGGAGTGTTGTGCTTTTTGGTGCTGTTGAAAAAAATATGATATGCATCCTGTCTTATTTCAAATAGGCCCCTTCACTGTTCACACTTATGGCGTTTTTGTAGCTATGGCCTTCCTGTCGGCCACGGCCCTTGCTATTCGAGAAGCCAGGAGATTGGGCGAAGATACCGACAAAATCCTGGATCTTTGCCTTTATGTCCTTATAGTTGCCATAGTCGGATCCCGAGTATTGTATGTCGTCATTAACTGGCCTGCCTTTGAGCGAGATCCTTTGGAGATCGTGCGGATATGGCACGGGGGGCTGGTATTTTATGGGGGATTTATCGGTGCGCTCCTTACGGCATGGTGGTACATGAGGAGAAAAGGGCTTTCGCTTTGGAAAACCGTGGACATTATGGCCCCGTCCGTCGCCTTTGGACTGTTTGTGGGACGCATCGGGTGCTTTTTTGCGGGATGTTGTTATGGGAAAGCTTTCGACTTCCCGTTGGCCGTTACCTTTACACATCCCGAGTCTTTGGCGCCGAAAGGGATATCCCTTCATCCAACCCAGCTCTATTCCTCTTTAAACGGGCTTGTAATATTTGCGGTGCTCATGTGGCTCAGGCGTATCAAGTCCTTCGAAGGCCAAATATTTTGGACCTTTGCCCTCCTCTATGCACTCATGCGGTCTGTCATAGAGTTTTTTCGTGGGGATTACCGGGGCATGTTCCTGGGAGATCTGATTTCAACCTCTCAGCTTATTAGCCTGATCATGGCGGCGATTGCCGCAGCCATGTTGATTATCTTGAGGCAGCGGAATGCCCGAAGTTAGGCATGAAGATTTGCCGGCGCTCCTAAAGGAGGTGAAAAAGGGGGTGTTTGCCCCGGTTTACCTTCTGTATGGAGACGAATTTCTGTACAAGTCGGCCTTCAAGGCCCTCTTGGACGCCGTAGTTCCTTCAAATGAGCAGGCCCTAAACTATGAGGCGCTGGATGGAGCAATAACGAGCATTCATGAGACGGTCGAACGTTTGAATACCTTTCCGCTTCTTCCAGGTGAAAAGGTAATCGCTGTTCATGGCACAAACGTATTCTATTCCAAAGTGACGGTCGATGAACTCTTCAATAGATCAAAACAAGCCTTTGAAAAAGAAGATCTGAAGGAGTCTGCCCGGTATTTCATGCATATGCTGACTGTGGCCGGCTTGTCGCTGGATGATGTGGGCGGTGGAGACCGGGAAGGGCTTTTGGAAAGAACGTTGGGGGATGGCTTCCAGGCCTGCAAACATGGCTTTGGCCCCTGGTTGGATCAGATCGTTGACTATTGCCTTCGGGAGCAGGTAGGTGTGCCAACTCATGAGAGCGATACGGGCGCATTGAACGAGGCGATCAGCACTGGATTTGCCGCAAAAAACCACCTTGTTCTCACCACCGAGTTTGTTGACAAACGCCTCAGGCTGTACAAAACCATCAAGACAACAGGAGTGGCCATTGACTGTTCGGTTCCAAAAGGAGACAGAGCAGCCGGCAGGCGCCGGCAGCAAGAGATCTTGAAGGCTCACATGAAAGAGACTTTAAGAAACGCCGGCAAGACCATGGCAGTCGGTGGATTTGAGGCCTTGTACGAGAAGACCGGCGGCACCCTGCGCATCTTCAGCAACGAGTTGGAAAAGTTGATCACCTTTGTCGGGGACCGGAAGAAGATTTTGGCCGATGACGTCGAAGATGCCTCACAGAAAATCAAACATGAGCCCATTTATGAACTGAGCAATGCGATCGGCGAAAGAAACGCTCGCAAGGCCCTGTTTCTTGTGGGCAGCCTTTTGAAAACCGACTTTTTCCCCCTTCAGATCCTGTCTGCCGTAATCAACCAGGTGCGAAAGTTGATCATTGCCAGGGATTTCATTGGTAGTGAGTACGGTGGTGGCTGGAAGCGGGATCTGAGCTATGTGGGTTTCCAGAAGGCAGTATTGCCGGAGTTAGACGAGCATGGAGCAGATTTTCTGAGAGGAAAAGCGCATCCTTTTGTTGTTTACAAGACCCTTGTGCACTCCGACAATTATACCTTCCAGGAGCTTACCTGCGCCTTGGAAGTGCTGCTTGATGCCGACATCCGGCTCAAGACAAGCAGCCGGCATGCCAGGGTTGTTTTGGAACGTGCGATACTGAGCATCTGCGGCACTTCGTAGAGGCATATCAAATCTCATGCTTTACCGCCCTCCGTGAGGATGAAGCTTGATCTCAACTCGCCTATTCGCCGCACGGCCTGCCACAGTGGTATTCGGTTCCACCGGGTTTTCCTCTCCAAAGCCGGTGCTGTGTATTCTCAACGGACTGATCCCTTTTGCCACCAGGTAAGTTTTCACCGTGCTGGCCCGCAACTCAGAAAGCTTCTTGTTGTAATGATTAGCTCCCAACGTGTCCGTGTAGCCCTTCACAACGATTTCAATCTCACGGTTTTGCACCATTACAGAAGCAAGCCTGTCAAGAGTGTCGTATGCCTTTGCCGGCAGCTGATTGGTATTATAGTTAAAGGGGATTCTCAGCTTTAGATCTCCGGAGAGCAAAGGCTTTTCGCCTTTATTGAATGATTCTCGCCTAGCACCATCGGCCCTCTCTTCTTTTTGTGCAACCACTGCGGCACGGCGTCTTCTGTCGGCATCGGCAAGGGATTCTTGAAGTCCGGCATCCGTGGTGAAGGGCGGCATGCCTGCATCATGTTTCTCTGCTTGTGAAACAGGGCGAACCATTGGTGGCTGTTGTGGTTCTTGCACGCGAATCTTTATTTTTTCAGCCGGCTGTTTTGAACTCAAGCCTTCCAGGCCACTGGATAGCCTGCCGTAGTAATTCTTAAGGTTTTGGATGCGATAATTGTATCCCAATGGGTTAAGTAGATATCCCAAGAAGGCGATGAGCAGCAGCAAACAGGCATACAGGGCTCCCCTTCGTAAGGTTTTCTTTCCTTGTTTTCCTGCTGGGGGCTGCACTTGAAGGTGGTTTGGCCTGGTTTCACCAGGCATGGTTAACTCTCGTGCGCACTCCTTTACAATTAGGGAGTTAATCGTTTTGACGCCTCTTACATAGCCGGTCAGCAGAGCATCATCGCAGATGATATTGATGAGACGCGGATAGCCGCAAGAAAAAGCATATATCTTGCTGATCGCCTTTCTGTTGAAGATTTCTTTCTCGGTGCCGGCAACCTTCAACCGGTACTTGATATATTCACTTGTTTCGCTCTCTGTTAGCGGATTGATTTGGTGTGTTATCGTAATCCTTTGCCTGAGAGCCCTGCACCCTTTCCCCGTTAATGTCTTCTCAAATTCATTCTGCCCCACAAAGAATATGTTCAAAAGCTTTGTGTTTTCCTTTTCTATGTTAGACAGCAGCCGGATTTCCTCAAGGAGTTCTATCGAAAGCCCTTGAGCCTCATCAATAATAAGTAAAACTTTCTTCTTCAACAAGTAAGCATCGTTCAGAAAGCGCGCAAAATAATTGAGAAAGTCCCCCTTTTTTGTAAATTTGTCTTCAATTTCGAAGGCACATGCAAGAAAGTTGAAAAAATCCAATTGTTCCAAATTCGGGTCCACAACGGTTGCAACGATAGTATCGCTGTCAAGATTCATTAGCAGGGTATTGATCAGGGTGGTCTTGCCTGTGCCCACATCACCGGTAAGCAAGAGAAATCCTCTATTATCAAGGACGCCATACTTTAATATAGCCAGGGCTTCTTGATGCTTTTCACCAAGCCACAGGAACTTGGGATTTGTGGTTATCTGAAATGGCTTTTCGGCGAGATTGTAGTGAAATAGATACATGTTGGTGGTTTATCCTAGCCCGGACAAGACGACAGAAATCCGTGGGCATAGATCTTAGACTGGGCTGTGATTCATATTTACTCTATCATTATTCTGCCAAATGATCAAGGTGGTTCAAAAGCTTATGACCCAAACAACCGAGGAAGACCGTTTAAAGCCTTTAAGAGAGGCAAAGCCGCAGAAAACCCGGAGATTCCTCGCTGCCCCCTCGTTACACTCGGGGTTTCAGCTCACCGGAACAGGCTCAGCAATCTCCTGAAAACAAAGAGATTGCGTCGTCGTTCGTTCCTCACTCCTCGCAATGACAGCTCGCAGTTAAGGGTTTTCGTTCAGGCACTAGATAGTGCCCATCCATAAATGAATTCCAGAACTCTGGGCACTGATGTCGGTTTCCAATTCAGAAATGAGCAATTTTTCGCAAGGTCAAGGAAATCAAGGGATT
>JABXJW010000439.1 GCA_013375395.1 Desulfobacterales bacterium | reverse complement strand
GTGCTCTTCCGATCTATCGTTCAACAAGGTCCCCGTCAAGCTCGATGTTGTATAGTGTGGGATCCCCAGGTATGGTGTAGTTCAAATAATAGTTGTAGGGAGGCATCCCCTCACTGGCCTCATAGGCCATAAGGGCACTGTCGCCGTTTTTATTGACAGGAAGCCAGTTGGGATAAGCCTGGCCGCGTTGCATACCATCCACCTTGACCGAAACCATTTCAGTGCCGATATTGAGGATGCGGTCATCATCAACATAAAGGATATCATCTATTATCTGGGCGCTAACCTCTTCAGGTGTCGCAAAGATTGCCCCTAAGCCATAGTTTGCGTGGCCGTTAAAGATGACGTTAGAGCCTTCTTCTTTAAGGGCTAGTTCCATCCCCTCTGCGCTTCTTACAGTGTGTATATAATAGGTAATACCTTTATCAGGATTAGTATAAACCCATACACCATTGTTTTTCTCTGCCCCAAGATCCCGAAGGATATCTTCGCACCACGGGATAAAAAAGTCATCCACGATATATGCATCACAGAGGTAAATATTTTCCACCCCCGCAGCTAATTGGATGTAGTTCTCCCTGATTTTAGTGTCAGAGCCATTGGAATTGGTGACTGTCAACGAAACAGTATAATCTCCTTCTGCTGTATATTCGTGCGAGGGATTTTGTTCGGTGCTCGTTTCCCCGTCTCCGAAATCCCAGAGCCATTGCGTCACCGTGCCGAAGCTCTGGTCGTAAAATTGGACCGTGGTGGGTACTCCTCCGGCGGTCTTGTCTGAGGTGAAATCAGCAACAGGAGGACTGGCGCCCGGATCGTAAGTCTTAACAAACTTCACCGCATCCGCGCAGGTGCTTGACGGCCCTGGCTGCGCCGTAATGGTGACATTGTAGGATAACCCCGCTTCGAACCAAAATATGCCAAGGCTGTTCCACTGGCCCCCGTTTTCCTGCTGGTTGACATAAACTGTGGTTGTTCCATCTGCGTGTTCGATCTCCACCGGCACACTTGTGCTTCTGGAAGACCATTCAGTCCACCACATGAAAACCTCGTAATAGGACGAAACCGTGGGAGAAAATGTCCATGTGTAAGTTGCCCCATCACGGCTATATAGTGAGTTAGAACCAAATGGATCGGAACCGCCGGAAGTACTCCACGTCCCGGTGGAGGAGGTTCCTGATCCTCCGTTATCAATCTCCACCTCAATGGGCATATCCTCCACGGTGAGGACCTCAGTGACTGGTTCAGATGCGGCCCCATCATCATCGTAAACCACGAAGGTGATGGTATGGGTGCCCTCAGTAAGTTCATCGGTAGTAAAGGAAGCAGCGTAGCTCAAAAATCCGTCAATGCTTGAATCCCATATATATGTATCTATCTCACCGTCAGAATCTATCCCATGACCTGTGAAGGTAACCGTCTCGCCGATGTTGGCAGGGTTGGGTGTGATTGAGTCAATAGTGGCGGTTGGAGGTATATTAGGCGGGTTCCCCACGGTAAGGGTTTCTGTTGCCGGTGCAGACCACTCTAGCTTATTGTCTTGTACCTTGAAAGTGATGGTGTGAACCCCTTCAGATAGAGTGTCTGTTTCGAAAGAAGGGTCAACACTCAATGGACCAGCAATGTCAGATTCCCAGCTATAAGCAATAATGGATCCATCAGGGTCGTTCCCTTCACCACTGAAATAAACCATTTGGCCAAAATCAGCTGGATTAGGAGAGATAGAAACAATGGTAGCTGTCGGCGGATCATTTGATTGGACGAAA
>JABXJW010000438.1 GCA_013375395.1 Desulfobacterales bacterium | reverse complement strand
ATCCCTGTAACCATATACCGCATTGCTGCCATGGTCTTCTGCATACCACAAAGGGGTGTGCCCGTAATAGTCTTTTGCGTTCACATCAGCCCCTCGACTGATAAGCAGTTCAACTATTGCTTTAAAACCTGGCTCCGCTGCAAGATGCAAGGGTGTTTGTCCAATCGATTCCCTAATATTTGGATTTGCACCTTTGTCAAGAAGCATCCTGGTCATATCTATATAGCCCTCGGTTTCAGCCGCATAATGCAGAAGCGACCAGTCCCATCGGTCTTTTGCATTTGGGTTGGCACCATGATCCAAAAGTAGTCTGAGAATATCCGGCTGGTTGCTGTCGGCAATCTTATCTTTGTCCCATTTGTTGATTGATTTAGAATCCCAGAGTAAATACAAAGCCGGAGGATCGCCCCAGCCATAGGCTTCTGAGTTGACATTTGCGCCCTTTTGTATGAAAAACTCTACCAGGTCCTTATGTTGGTACTGACACATGTAATACAGCAGATCATCAATCTCAGAAATAGTGGCTCCTTTGTCAATGAGAAGCTTTATCACACCTTTGTGGCCATAACGGGCGGCATAGAACAAAGGTGTCCCCTTGGGCTCGTTAGACTTTGCATTAATATCTGCGCCGTTTTCAATAAGAAGTGCTGCTATATTTTTATGGCCATTGTCAGCAGCAAAGTGCAGGGGTGTCCATCCATCTTGCGTTGTGGCGTTTACATTGGCTTTGTTAGCAACGAGTAGTTTCGCTAAGTCGCTGTAGCCTTTTTTAGATGCGAGGTGTAAGGGGGTTTCTTTGTTTCTGTTCCTTGCATCGATGATAGCACCTTTACTGACAAGCAGCTCTGCCAATTCAATGGAACCTGCGTCAGCCGCGTAGTGCAGAGGCGTCCCGGGTCCTTCTGCAACTGCATCTGCGTTGACCAGAGCGTCTTCGCTGATTAGGAATTCAGCCACCTCTATCTGGCCCGCACCTGCTGCAGCATGCAAAGGCGTGAGCCAGTATCCATCCTGAGCATTGACACTGATTCCTTTGTCGATGAAACCGTCGACTTTAGTGAGATCTCCTACGTAGGCAGCTAATTGGATCGAGGAGACATCAGCCCCTCTTGAAATGAGCAGCTTGACCGTGTCTTTATGGTTCTGGACAGCGACAAGATGTGCGGGTGTTTCACCACGAACGTTTTTGGCGTTCACATTGGCACCTTTATCAATAAGAAGCTTTACTATATCGTTTTTACCGGCTCTGGCGGCATAGTGCAGAGATGTCCATCCACTCCATTGTTTCATATTGACATCAGCACCTTTGTCAAGAAGCAGCTCCATGACCTCCTTATTTCCCACTATGGTTGCCACGTGAAGAGCTGTCATCCCTTGATCGTTCTTCTGCTCAAGAACAGCCCCTTTGTTCAAAAGAAGCTCCACCCCTTCCTTCCTTTTTTCCTTTCGGCGGATATTCGCGGCCGCCACTTGAAGGGGTGTAAAGCCCCTTTTATCTTTTGCATTGATGTCTGCTCCGTTAGCCAGGAGGAACTCAACCACCCTAATATACCAAGCCCAAGCATGACGGGAACTTACTGCAAAGTGAAGGGGCGTCTGGCCTGCATAATTCCTGGCATTAACGTCAGCACCTTTGTCGATAAGGAGCTTCAGTATACTTTTGTTGACTAAGCGCCAACCAGCAGCATAGTGCAAGGGCGTATTACCTCTTTTGTCTCTGGCATTGATATTGGCTCCTTTGGCGATGAGCAATTTGAATATGAGCGACG
>JABXJW010000437.1 GCA_013375395.1 Desulfobacterales bacterium | reverse complement strand
GAAAACTCGCGAGGACGAACAGCAAAGAGATGGCACCCGTTTCCGGTGGAATACAAACGCGGCAAACCAAAGAAGGACAATTGCGACAAGGTGCAGCTTTGTGGTCAGGCGTTGTGCCTGGAAGAAATGCTGGATATTAAGATCCCGAGCGGGGCGCTTTTCTACGGAAAAACTCGCCGCAGGAAAGATGTCGATTTTGATCATGCTTTGAGGCAGGAAACCGAAAGTGCGGCAAAGCGCCTGCACGGGCTCATTGAATCCGGCTTGACACCGAGTCCGGTTTATACGCCCAAGTGCAAAAGCTGTTCGCTGTTCAATATGTGCTTACCTAAAACCGTTGAAAAAAAGCATTCTGTAAAACAATACTTATCCAGGGCATTACAAGAGTCGTGAAAAAACACCTCAATACCCTTTTCGTCACTACACAGGGCGCTTATCTCGCCAAAGAGGGAGAAACTGTTGTAGTAAAAGTGGAAAAAGAAATCCGTTTGCGGATTCCGGTCCACACACTCGGGAGTATTGTCTGCTTTGGGAACATAATGTGCAGCCCCTTTTTGATGGGGTTTTGCGCTGAACGGGATGTTGCTATCAGTTTCTTGACGGAGCGGGGACGTTTCCTTGCGAGGGTTCAGGGGCCTGTTTCTGGCAATGTTTTGTTGCGGCGGGAACAATATCGCCGGGCTGACGATATGAACGCTTCTGCTCAAATAGCAAAAGCAGTACTAACGGGCAAGCTTGCCAACTGCCGCACCGTTTTGCGCCGGGCACTGAGAGACCACCCTGACAAATTGAATGGCGGCGAGGTTCATGAGGCGTCTCAGCGAATTCGCGGTTCTTTACAACGCCTGCAATCGGACTTGCCCTTGAATGTCCTGCGAGGCATTGAAGGAGAAGCGGCGCACACTTATTTCAGTGTGTTTGATCATCTGATTACTTCGCAGAAAGAAGACTTCGTTTTCCGGGAGCGAAATCGCCGCCCCCCACTGGACCATGTAAATTGCCTGCTATCTTTCTTATACACCCTTGTATTGCATGATGTCCGCTCAGCCCTTGAATCCGTGGGGCTTGATTCTGCTGTCGGTTTTCTGCACAGGGATCGTCCCGGCCGGCCGGGCCTGGCCCTTGACATGATGGAAGAATTCCGGCCTTTCTTGGCTGATCGTTTGACGCTTTCGTTAATAAACTTGTGTCAGGTCCAGAAGAAAGGATTCAGAGAAATGGAATCCGGGGCCGTTCTGATGGATGATGACACGAGAAAGGACGTTCTGGTTGCCTATCAGAAACGAAAACAAGACGAGATATACCATCCTTTTCTTGGAGAGAAAGTCCCAATCGGCCTGTTGTTCCACATGCAAGCCTTATTGTTGGCTCGCTGTTTGCGCGGCGACCTGGATGGCTACCCGACGTTTATATGGAAGTAGGCTGAGATATGTTTGTGCTGGTAAGCTACGATGTTTCTACAAAGGACCCGGCCGGGCAGCGCCGCTTACGCAGAGTGGCAAATGCTTGCTTGGATGTTGGGCAGCGGGTTCAGTATTCGGTTTTCGAGTGTATTGTTGATCCGGCGCAGTGGACATTTCTACGGCAAAGGTTGATTGATGAAATTGATCCTGAAGTTGACAGCCTGAGGTTTTACTTTCTGGGTTCTAATTGGAAGCATCGCGTAGAACATATAGGAGCAAAAAAATCGCTTGATCAGGAGGGGCCATTGATCGTTTGAAAAGCGTGCGCGAACCTGAAGTTCACAAGCGACGATATATTGTGTCGCCCTCGCAGCAGTGTGGATT
>JABXJW010000436.1 GCA_013375395.1 Desulfobacterales bacterium | reverse complement strand
CGGGCCTCTGAAGCCAACCGACAGTGTGCTGAAAGTCAAGGTCGGGGATCGCGCCCCTGACTTCACGCTGCCTGCCGTTTCAGGGGCAAACGTTTCGCTTGGCGGATACTTGGGGAAAAAGAATGTGGTTCTTTCCTTTGTACCTGCCGCTTGGACGCCCGTTTGTTCAGACCAGTGGCCGGGCTACAATATCGTGAAACATATATTTGACAAGCACGATGCCGTCCTGCTCGGCATCACGGTAGACAATATCCCCACCATGTTTGCCTGGACCAATCAGATGATTACGGGTGGCGGAAAATTATGGTTCCCGGTGCTCTCCGACTTCTGGCCCCATGGTGCTGTGGCCGGCAAGTACGGGGTGTTGCGTTCGGACGGGGTTTCGGAAAGGGCCCTGTTTGTCATCGATAAGAAGGGGATCATTCGCTACGCAGATGTGCATGATATCAATAAAAGGCCTCGTCTCGAGGTGCTCGCAAATGAGTTGGACAAGTTGGAAAAATAAGCACAACGCCTTTTTTCGGGAGGTACAAGGTACCCAAGAGAAGATACATGATAAGGGCCAAATGCCCTCAATGTGCCTGCCGCGATATCAGCTTTTTTGGTCCGGAAAAGTTTGTGGGCGATGAAAAGGAGATCAGTGTTCTTTGCCCTTTGGGAGCTTAAAGACAAAGTGTTGGACCTGCTCCAATCAGAGGCTTTTTACCAAAGATTGGACGAGTTGTGCCAGTTGCCTGCCCGCCAGGTGATCAATCCCCTTTTTTCCTTCCTTCTCAGCAGTGATGAGGAAACAAAATGGCGGGCGGTCACGGCCATGGGTGCAGTGGTGGCCAGTCTTGCCGAAAAGGATATGGAGTCGGCGCGGGTAGTTGTGCGCCGACTCATGTGGAGCCTTAACGATGAGTCAGGCGGCATCGGCTGGGGTGCACCCGAAGCCATGGGTGAAATCATCGCTTCTCATGCCGGCCTTGCAAAGGAATATGCCAATGTCATGATTTCCTATGTTCGGAAAGATGGCAATTTCCTTGAGTATGAACCATTGCAGCGGGGCGCTGTGTGGGGGATTGGGAGGGTGGCCCAGGTGAGACTTGATCTGGTGCAAGATGCCCTCCCCCATCTTCTTCCATATCTAGAATCTGCAGACGCCCCACTCAGGGGCCTGGCGGCCTGGACGTTGGGCTTGCTCGGGGCAGGGGGGGCCCGACTACACCTTGAAGCGCTTTTGCGGGACGAGGCACGGATTTCGGTGTATTTGGATCGCAGGTTGGTCCGTCGCTCTGTGAGAGACCTGGCCAAAGAGGCCTTGGGGCTTGCGCAAAAATAACAATGAACTGGTACCAACGAGACGTTAAGGAAGCATTTCTTGAACTGGGCGGCTCGGCCGACGGGCTAACAGAGAGCGGGGCCAAAGAGCGTCTTGCCCGCTATGGTCCTAACAAGCTTGCCGAGGAAGAGAGGGTCAGTAGAGTAAAGATCATAATAGAGCAATTCACAAGTCCCCATCCCCGTCTGGCCATGGTTCCCTTTGAGTCCGAACGGGGCTACATGGCCACTCTCCACACTGATTAGACACTGCGAGGTGGTTGCTGCTACCGGTGATGGTATAAACGATGTACCCGCTCTGAAGGCCGCCCACATCGGCATATGTGATCTTCCATAGTTAGTTTCCATCCATAAATGGCCCTTTTCCGCAATCTCGGCGTCAATCTGCGGGATCGCTTGTGCGACGCACCAATGTACGTCTCCGCGCAATCCCTTGATTTGACTCGGGGCATCCATGCCCCTCGCCCTTGCGGGCAGCCTGATG
>JABXJW010000435.1 GCA_013375395.1 Desulfobacterales bacterium | reverse complement strand
GCCGCGCTCGAAGAAGGACTGAAATCATCGATATGATCCCATTCACTGTCCACGAAGTCGCGTACATAGAGATCTAGGTCATGCGCGGTGTTATCTTTGGCTAGAAGATTGATTCCGAATTCGGGTACTTGTTCCGTCGTTAATCCAGTGCTGAAGGTAAACTTCGCCTTCATGTCGTCGGAGGAATCTTCGTAAAGTTTCAGGAAACTCCCATCCACTGAGGCTGCATCCGCCAAAGTGCCCGTGTAACTACCTAAGTCCACTACAAAACTACTTGGAGTCTCAGAAATCCTCCCTAGTGATCGACAGGTGACGCGGATCTGGTCGATGGACCACGTATGGTCATTGCAACCAGGGGCTAGATCCAACACTTTCAAGAAAATGTAACCATTGGCATCGACGTAATCCGCACAGTCGTCGTTGATGACTGCAAGGTATTGTTCATTGAAGTCCGAGAAGGTACGCCCGATCCAGTCCCACGTCGAGTGAGTCCAATCCTTGATGAACCAATCCAAATCCTGAGGATTGCCCCCGTCATTGCCAATGCCATCCACGTGGATTTCGTCAATGGTTGGTAAGGTGCCATCTATGGAGAAGTTGAAGGTGGCATAGAGCGCGTCCGCACAATTCTCAGTCAACATCAGATAATCCTGATCTGCATTTTCTAGTGAAGTAATATTCCCCGAGACGTCACCCCAAATGACTGTGAAATCCTCTATGGTGGTAGTCGTGAACACGTCCGTTTGTAGTGGGGTCTCTTGGTAGGTGGTCTCTTCCACCTCTAAGAACTCATTGTGCCCGAGCGCGTAGCCAGGATAGTTGACATCTAACGTTGTATCTTTTGTGATCGGGGATTCCATATTCAATCGAGCCGAGAGCGTCACGGAGCCGAAGGCAAGGATCATATCCCCGAAGGTGACCTTGAACTTATTGTTCTCATACTCATTCCACCGGTGCCAGTCCGCGGAATCCAGCCATCCCAGACGGGTGATTACATCCCCTTGCGCATCGGTAAGCGTTGCCCACCAAGTCCCTTGCTGGACTTCAGGCGTTGTGAGCGTTTCTTGCTTCCAGATGATACGGTAGGTATTCACGTCACCCTGTAACGTGATCTCGTAATCGAGCACCCCTTGGCGGAATATATACACGACCGTGAGGGTGCTGCCGTCGGAGAGATCCTGCGCCCACGTGACATTCACGTGATCAGCGCCCTCGGTTAGACTTAACGTCTCGTCTTGGACGTCCAATGCAAACCAAGAGAGCAAGATGACATTGTAGTACTGAGCCGTGAAGGTCTCATACAGGCGGGGACTCGTCTCTTCCGCATAGCTGGAGTAAATTTCATTTGCACCGTCGGTCTTGTTGAAGATCATAGTGGCTGCCGCGTTTCGCACCTTGATATACTCGCTCGTCTCCTCGTATTCATACGGTACCCATGCATCGGTGGCGTTCTGGATGAACTGGTTCTCACTGTAGATGACCTGGCGGTAGAGGTTGGCATCCGAGGAATAATAAGTTTGATGATAGGAACTTGTTTCGATGAGTTCATAATCAGTCGGCACGCTGTATGGCTCAGATGGTTGGGAGGCGGTTGAATAATATAACGATGCGAGACCGACGGAAGCGCTTTTAATGAGATACCGCTCTCGGCTCGGGATCAGGGGGATATGGTGTGGATTGAAGATTTTAAGGGAATTGATATTACTCGCAATCAGCTTGGTACTGAATTTCCATTCATCATCCATAATATTGGCTGATTCCTCGGTGATGAGTTTCACGAACATGAAATTGAATCCGCCTTGGAGCGCCACTGATCGGGCGAG
>JABXJW010000434.1 GCA_013375395.1 Desulfobacterales bacterium | reverse complement strand
TCCGATCTCAGATCGAGTTTCTTGAATTCCTCAGCATAGTTGAACTCCTCACCCATCGGATTGGACAGGGAGGAATGCTGGTGCAGAATATTCAGGTTCAACTGGTTCGGCCACCAGTCTCGGATCGATGTGCCACGCGCGCGCGTTGTTAGATTCTTTTTTTTCTCCAATTTAGAATTCCAAGTGCATTTTAGTAAGGGGTTCTAATATTGTTTATGTTCTTGGTGTGTGAATAAGGAGAGAGAGTGAGATGGAGGAGGTGTGTGTGGTTAAAATTTAACCCCTAGATTGGGATATTTGCTATTCTTTCAGCTCTCATCCTTAGAATTTTCTCGATGGTCCCCTCTCATCCCCTTTACACTTGTTGATTCGTATTATCAGGTGTAAGAGGATCATCATCGATCGACACATGACGACCGCTTCTAGGCCGTCGCCCTCGCGGTCTATGCAGCAGAACAGGCACCACCGCCTAAAAGCCCACCTATAGCCCGAGTAGCCTAAATTTCGCGCGCGACATCCAGGTGCTTCGGGATAAATGGGCCGGGAAGGCGCGCACATAAACAATATTATCGCTGGAACAGGCTTATTACGCGTGAATCAAGGAACCCATCCAAGCAATATCATTCGGATAATCATCCTTTGGTTAACAGGGTGGTTCTCAGTGGTAGGATTCGATTTCCTGTTACACGCAGGATTATTATCCAGCTTATACAGTGAACCAAGCACATTTCTGCTACCTCTACAGGAAGCATTCAGACTCATTCCGATTGGTTATCTCTCGTTTCTAATGTTAAACACCTTATTGCTATGGTTGATGATGAGAATGAATATCACTGGGTGGCGTGAAGGCTCTCTCTTTGGGTTGAAGGTTGGGGCTATGATATGGGGAGGTCATGTTCTAGGTCTTTTCTCGATTTCTACAGCTGATCCAAGGTTGCTTGCTGGCTGGTTTATTGGTCAAACAATTGAGATTGGGCTTGCTGGGGCGGTGTATGGCAGTGGTTTAGCGGGGAAAAGGGTCTCGCGTCTTTTCATTAATGTATTTGTTTTGGTTCTGTTCTTTGTGATTGTATCTATTTTGATACAGAATTTAGAGTTGATAAGTTAATGAAATGTGTGTGGGGGTTTGGGGAATAAATTTTTAACGCGCGCGAATCGGGTGTTCTACAGATTCGGAAAAGGGTCGAAATAGGCGCGGTACCTGATTAGCCGACCGTTCCGCCACTGATGAATAACGACCGCCTCCACGACCGCCTCCCGCCCACGTTCCGAAGCCGAGATAGTGACCTCGGCAGCGACCGTATCGTCGGCCTCAACGAAGGATCGGATGTCAACTCTTGAGCGCTCGAACCTCGACCAGTCCATCTCGTATTGCGCCATGACTTCGTCCGTCGTCGTCAGGGTGACGGGGCCGGGGCGGACGTATTCGAGATCCGGCGCCAGCAAGGCACGCAGCGCGTCCGCGTCACGTCTGTTGTAGGCGTCGATGAAGGCTTGCGATTGTGCCAGCGGCGTCGGCAGCGCTGTTCCAGGCTCTGGGGTCATGCGATCCTCTCCATAGTTTTCACCGGCTGACAGAATATATTCGCGCGCGAGAATATCTTTTTATTTATTACCTGTTTTCAAGCGCGAGTTCTATGCATCTCAACCTAAGCTTCGTTGGAAGCCAGATGCAGTAAACTCTATTCTCCTTCTTATTGTCCTACCTGGAACCCGCGCGCGTGCCTTATCATGGTCTTTCGCCACGTTTTGGCGAGCGCTGTTTCCCTCCCACACCCCAACGGTTCTTAGGTATCTCGTGCACTACAACGCGAACGGCCTCTGGCGGGCAC
>JABXJW010000092.1 GCA_013375395.1 Desulfobacterales bacterium | reverse complement strand
CTTAGCCCATACCGCAAGCACATCCCCCACCATGATGCTGTGGTCTCCGGCAATCGGATTAGACGCCAACCTGCACTTGAGGTTCCATGGGTCCGCTACAACGCTCAATTGCTCTATCCTCGACTTACCATCATGAAAAAGATGTCCCCAAACTTTCCCATGGATGTCTCCTGCTTTCCAGCTATGAGCTAGCTAATTCAGTTACTTATTTTCTTATGTACGTCCCCCCTTCCTCCCCCCAAAACTGTTCTTCCCGGCTTTTGTCAGTACATATTTTTGATAAGGACTTCTCGGTTTATCCGGTATTGTCAAACCCAAAAAGCCTTTCTGAATGAGCTTTGGGAGAATTTCTTTGCGAATGTAATCCGGATTCATCTTTGTAAAGGTTATGATCTCCGAACGTGATCTGGCCGCCTCACAGAATCGCAATATTTTCAGTTCCACTTCACTCAAAGCTTGGGGGGTAGCATAGGGGGTAACTTGGGGGGTAGCATAGGGGGGCCCAGCTTCTTTGCTTGTTGCCTCTGGTCGTGCCAAAGTTACGATGAAAAAGTCCCCTGGATCAAACTCTATTTCGAGGCCTTGTGCAGCCATAGCCTCCCGCATTCTGCCTATGCCCGAACCGATTCTTTCAGTAAGCCCAAGCCGATGGAAAATATCGAAGATCACGGGGTTGCGGGCTACACTGAGCTTCCCGAACTTACTCTTGTCAAAAAGAAGGCGGCCAGGATCGGTGATTTCGACGCGGTCGTCGTAAATTTCCACGAGAATACCCGCACCTTCCTCATAGTAATCGCGGTGAACAATTGCATTTAAGAGTGCTTCCCGCAAGACCTCAAGAGGAATTTCCGAAACTTCTTTCCGTGGACCACCATCTTCTATGATATATTCCAATCTGAGGTGCTGCTGAAGAAATCGAAAGGCATCTTGATAGTTAGACAGAAGATCAGACTTGAAATCCTTTCGATCAAGTATCTTCGTCTTGGTAGTGCCTCTATAAAGCACACAGGTAACGAAGCTATGGCGAATATGGTGTTCAATACTCTTGCCGAAAAGAAGTACTCCGGCGTTTGTAAGCCGATATCCCGCTCTATCTTCAGGGAGTCCAAGATTTATCAACAGATTTTCCCTACTGCCAGAGGAACTAATTCCTGTCCTTTCCAGAAATTGTCGCCATTTTGTTTCCTCAAACTCGTCTGGATAGTTAAACGTTCAGCTTCCCTGCATATCGAATTTAAACTTACCTGTGCCCGCTGCAAGACCCAGTATCTCATTTCTTGACAACTTCTGAGAATTAGGCCCCTCTCTCAAAAAGAAGCCTATTGAGCATCCCACCGGTTTATCATGACTCTCCTCAACTGAAATAATCAGAAGATCTTTTCGCTCGTATTTTGCTGTATACAGGCGTATCGAAATCCGAGGATCGCAGTTGTTGGCAATGTCCTGAACCCGAGATCGCACTGAATTGTCGAGTGTACAACCAACAACCTTGCCATTGTCGGCTACTCCTATTACTATTTTTCCTCCAGAGGAGTTTGCAAAGGCGACCATTTCCCTGTCCAGACCTTGCCCAATGTCCTTTTTGAATTCGACGAAATAACCCTCGCCTTGTTCAACAAGTTCTCTAATCTCGCTTTTTTTTATGGCTGTGACTTGGGCCTTTGCCCCTTCCCTCAACTATGGCATTCAAGGCTTCATAAAGCATAAGAGTTTTACGTTTCTTTTTTAAGCATCGAGGCACTGATCTCGCCAGGTGGCTTGAGGAGGTTCTTGCGGATCTGCGCCTTGCGCTTGGAATCGCCATATTTTCTAAATCTACCGCCCATGGACACTATCTTGAAGATCTCGCCTCGCAGTAAGTCAACTTAGTCAATAACGTCTCCAAGGTTTCTCCCAAGGACGGTTGGGCCATGGTTAATAAGTCGATTAGCTCTTTCAACTGGAAGTTCCGTAAATGTCATAAGAAAATCTCCTTCCAAAAGGATGGACTTTAGTCATTCTTCAGTCTTGTTCGACATACTTACAATGCCGAATGTGAAGCCTCCCCGTGCTTCCGCACGGGGCTTCCCGGTAAGGAAGACAAACATTTCACTATAGCTCCCCTCGACCCCGCCCTTCCGGACGGGGCTTGCGGGGAGCAGGCCGGTCAAAAAGTCACGGAGCTCCCGGGCTTCCCCCACCTTGTAAGGTTTTAGGGCTATTTTGCCTTCTTTCAACATCTCTATTCGCAATGCAGCCCCACCAGAGTTATCTGTAAACCCGCCCGCGTATGTCGTTCTGGAAGCCACGTGATAATTTCTTGCCGGAGTAAAGCCTCTATCCTCTCTTTGGCGTCATTAAGATCCAAGCTTATGGGATGTCCGTCGCCGGTTTCTTTCCTTGGGGGATCAAAGCGCTGGCGCGAGTACACCCTCCCCTCCTGTAAGTCATAGCAAAGATTAAATAGACGGCCTTTGAGAAACCCCTTTTCATCCCGTCGTTGAACAAGATAATGGGCGTAGACTTTTTTGGGGGTTCTGTGAGCACATACACTTCCTTGAAACTCAGCCTTTCGGACCTGCTCAATCAAGGCGTCAGCCAGAGGATGTCCGATGCCTCCGATTTCACAGTTTCTTGTCCGTGTTGCCAAGCCACGGTCAAAACATATTCGGTCATAGCGGGGCGCAAGATGATATTTGCCCTGCAAAACATCCGGTGGCAGGATGGCCCAGAAATGACCATCAGGAATTGCAGCGCCACCAAGCCGCAGGACAGCTCGGCGAACCCATTGCCCCATTTCATCCAGCGTGTATCTTCCTTCTATTCTCCTGAAGTGCTCCAGGTTAAAGCCACTCAAATCCTGGGTTAAGGCGGCCAAAGCCTCGCGGGACCTTACAGCGTCTTCGAGCATGCGCTGCATCTCAGCCTCTGTCCACTCATAATTTCTGTCCACTAATGCCCGCTTGTACAGTTTCTGATAGTCGGGCCGAGATCCAAAAAGCCCAAGGATCTCGCTGCGAAAATCTTCCACTGGTCTGCCTTCTTCATCCACCTTGCCTATAGTGCGGGCTATTTCTTGGAGCTTTCTCTCCAGCAGCGTGTATATTCGCTCTTCAACCGTATCCTCGGCGATAAGGCTGTATACCTGAACCGTTTCCTGCTGTCCGTACCGATGGACCCGGCCTACTCTCTGTTCCACTGCCATGGGATTCCACGGCAAATCGTAGTTAAAGACAATCCTGCCGATTTGCAGATTGATTCCCTCGCCCCCTGCCGAAGTGCTGATCAGAAACTGCGCCCCATCCTCGGCCCAGAATGCCTCTACGGCTGCTATCTTGTCTTCCAGCGGTCCTCCCTTAATAGTGGCGATGCGCTCACGGCCAAAGATATTGCCGAGTTCATCTTGCAGAAAAGCTAGAGTATCTCGGTACTGCGTGAAGATGATGAAGCGCTCCTCGGGATTTGTGCGGGAAAGCTCACTGACGGCTCGCACCATGGTGTCAAAGCGACGATCCGTTCCCGTTGGCACAAGGCCGATAAGTTCTCTGACCTTGTCTATCTCATTTGGAATGTCGGCCTCGGCAAAGACACCCTCTTCCGCCTCCTCATCTGCCTCAAGAGACCACTCAGTGGTTTCATAACTTTCCTGGATTTTCTTAAACAGACGGTGACGAATCCGCAACACGTAAGCCTCCGCTTCGCTCTTTTCAGAGGCTTTTAAGCCCAAAATCTGCCTGGTCAGATTCAACATCTCGTCCTGTGTTTGCATGATCTGTTCGGCAACCTCTGCCCCTTTTCGTCTTTTTGCCTCCAACTCCAGTTGTTTCCGCGTAAGCAGCACGAGCAAGCGTCTACGTAGCGCGTTATGAATTGCTCGCGGGCTTGACGACATGATCTTCTGGAATGTGGCCATGACGAATCCGATAGCGCGTTGCTCCCTGGTGGTTCGTTTTTGGTTTATGCCTGCCGCATTATAGCCTTCACGCAAGTAATCACTGAGCTTATCATAGAAATAGCGCTCTCGTGGTGCCAGGCCAAAGAGTTCCGTGTGGACTTGCCTGCGTCGAAAGATCGGATTGCCGTTCACATCCGTCACCTCGCGCTTGGTCCTGCGGGTCATAACCCGGCCAAGCAGTCCCCGGTGGTTTCGCAACGCGTCCGGTGCGGCAAATAGCTGATCATTGAGGAGCTGAATGACGGACCAGAATTGATAGGCATTGCCTTGATGCGGTGTGGCCGACAAAAACAAGAGATCCCGCGTGTGTTCCTTCAACATTTCAGCCAATTTGTAATTCTGGGTTACGGTTTTTTTCTTGCCCGTTTTTTTCCTTGACAGGTGATGGGCCTCGTCGAATACGACCACATCCCATGGAGGTGCCCCCAACAGCCTTTGAACTCTGCGTGGAATCTTTAAGGTGTCAATGGATGCAATAACCCTATGGTGATTTTCCCATGTGGCTGAGCCGACGTCCGAAAAATCGAGTCCAAGGATCTCAAAATAAAGTCGAAAATTGGTCTCAAGCTCCTGTTGCCAGTTCTTGATCAGGCCTGCCGGCGTGACAATCAAGATGCGCTCGGCTTCCCGTCGTGCAATTAGCTCGCGCAGGGCCATCCCGACTTCAATGGTTTTGCCCAAGCCAACTTCATCTGCAATCAAAAGGCGGCGATCCGTCATGTCCACGAGGTCATGTACAAGCAAGATTTGATGCGGCAGCAGGTTGACCCGGCTGGCCGTAAGCTCGCCGCCGTTGTTGGCATGAACGAGTTCAAAGGCCATCTGCTTCAAAGTATAGTCGTCCGGGTCGTCAAAATCTCCACTTTTAAGCCGATCCCACAAATCACCTGTTTTTGCCAGAAGCTCAACGGGAATGGTCTCAAGCTTTCGCCCCTCGGTAGTGTCAAAAACAACATCAGCCTGGTAGATGCCGGTAATCTCAGCAACACGCAACACTTCACCAGTACCTAAGTCAGGTCTGGATGGAACCGCCACGCGATCACTTACTGTTAGGTCAGGTTTAACATGGTATGCTGGGGCTTGTTCGGTCATATTGGGTTGAGCCTCATCTCAACAGTATAGGTTAGCGCATATTCATCCGTTTTCTTGTAGCTATTCTTGTGGAGGACCTGCATATATGGTGACGTGCACCGAATCTCCAACAATTTCAACCCTTGGCTTCATTCCAGAGACCTTCTCGCACTCCCTCACTATTGTCAGCAATGAGGGAATTGTCTTCTTGATCTCAATCTGTTAGACGAAATTATTGGTTTATCTCACGTCTTGTTCTGTTGCCAAACTTGTCTTCAACGACAAATTCCTCATCAGTGAGGCTTTGTCCCAGGTTGTTCTTGAGATAATTCAGATAACCGTAGTCTCCCCATGTCCCGCCGGTCATGTTCTTAACGGACATCATTAGTCTCAAATAAACCTTCCCAATCATCTCTTCGCCCATGTTCGCTTTCCAGGCAGAACTGTTGGTATCGTGTTGTTCCAACAGATTTCTAGTTATCTCATCCAGTCGGCTCTCTTCTATCCGATTCCCCTGAAAATGGACAGCATATACGTTTTTGTATGCTTCATACACGAGCCTATCTGTTATCCTCGTGTTCCCACGGACATAGACATCCCTCACCATGGATTCAACCTCAAAGGCCATGAACGCAACGGCAGGCTCCTTAAAGATATCATCGTACTGGCCGTGCCCCACACTACTCATTAATTCGGAAAACCTCTTGTCTTCCAAACGTTTTTGCTGGAAGGCAACCCCCTCCAGATGCCTGCACTCCTCATTGCAATGTATCTTTATCAGCCTATTTTTTGCGCAGCATATTGGACAAATAACCTTATCAAGAGGGGAACAATATCTTTTCCCCTTTTTGGTCGAACACAATCCGCATTTGGCCATAAGTCACCCTTTAACGAATTCTCTCTGTTTATAGATCAGTTTTGTCTTGCCACTCCTCAATTCTTCACCATCTTTCCTCTTTTTATGTTGAACTATTCGTCACCCTGCAGTCTGAAGATGGGTTGAAACGTTCTTATTGCGTGAAATGCCTTGCTCAGGCTGGTAGAGTGGTTTATCGCTTCCTTAGCTTTCCAGTTATTCTGAACATAAGAGATTAGTTGGCCGTTGTAGTCTGGACCAATTCTCGCGGTACTGCCGGCTCTTGGTATGATAGCGTCACGAATCCCACGCTTTCTTGATTTTGCCGTGAGTTCGATCAAGGACCTTTTGGGGTCAATCAACTCATCAGGGTTGTCGGGGACCAATGCCTCTCTGACGCCCAAAAAGGCAGCAAAGGCGGATCGGTGTGCAAGCAGCCATGCCTCAACCTCTCTAACAGCAATTCTAAACAGCAGATTGTTATGTATTGGGCTCGAAAACCATTCCCTTATGAGCACTGGGGGACAATCCGTTTGATCCAAATCGGTCAGTACGAGAAACGGCGTGCCTTGAGCCGCATTGTTGAAACCATTTACTCTTTTTTTCAAATAACCGAAACCGTAGTGGCCAAAACAGGTTCCTACGGCATAATGACGGCCGGATTGCTGCAACATAACCCTAACGACGATTTCGCTGAGAGGGTCTTCAACAGCAAGATTTATGGGAATGACGTCATTCATTGAACAGGCTCAGTTGATGAATGTCCCTTGGTTCGGTTCTGGGAAGCGCGGCTTCCGCTATGCTAAACCCGGTAGCCAGCAAGTCTCGCACTTCCTTAATTGAAGACGCCAGCTCAACCTTTGTTCCTTCGGTTTCAGGTGTGAGCAATAACACTTCTTCCCCTCCGATCCCTTTATCAGAAAGCAAGTCCGGGCTGTGGGTGCTAATGACGATTTGCCTCTTTTTCTTGGTTTGTATGCGCCACATCAATCCTGGCAGCTTGCGAACAAGGGCGGGGTGAAGTGATAGCTCAGGCTCTTCCAACAACAATAGAGAATCGCCTTCCAGGATAGACCAGAGAAAAGCTATTAGGCGCAGCGTACCGTCAGAGAATTGATCCTCACTTTGCTTTGCGCCCTTGGGTCTCCAATGCTCATAGACCGCTTCCAAGTGGGGAACACCTCTTTCATCTCTGATATCGGCAAGGTGTTTTAGTTGGGGGACCGCTAATTGCAAGGCTTTTTCGATATTCTTCAAGCGCGACATGCGTGTTCTTTGGGGTGTTTGAACGACCCGCTCCAAGAAACCACGCCCAAAAGGATCTTCTTCAGTTGAAGGGCCGGTAAACATTTCCGGATGACGGAGGACCTGAGGTACCAGGTGCAAGTAATATACGGATTCAAGGAATTTTGCGATGTTTCTAAACTGTGAGTTGGCATTAATCTGCTCTAGGTGGGTCTGGTTCAAGCGCAACTCATCTTTTTTGTCCTGTTCGTCCGGCCGATCAAGGATTAATGTCTCACCTTTCCACACTTTTTCATAAAACACATAAGGTTGTCTGTGCCCCCTGCTTTGTTGTTTGATAGCGATTGCATATTTCCAAAGGGTTTCTTGGGCATGAGCTTCGGCAAGGTGAACTTCAATCTCTACCTGTGGTAGTTTTCTGGCAGCCAGGCAACGAATTTTAGAAACCCCTCCTCGTTCGCTAACCGCTTTTTGCAGACCACCCCCTTCTGATTTGGCAATATCTCGCAGGAAGCGGAGGGCATCCAAGAAATTCGATTTCCCGGAGGCATTTGGCCCGACTAAGAATACACGCCTTGCAAGACGGATATCTACAGATCGGAAGTTCCGCCAGTTCTTCAATATTATGCGCGATATTATCATACTCTTTCCTCCGATAGTCTAACACTCCCAACCGGTTTGGGTCATATCAGGTTAAGTTAAACCCCACAAAATAATACTCGTTTCCGGCCAGGTCGCTTTTAAGCGGTGGGGAGTCGAAGATGCGTTGAAGGGAGATGCGTTTGCCAGCGCCAACTTCAAACCAGAAATCACGAGCACTTTTAAGAGGACTTCGAAACACAATCTGAACCTTGATCCTGCCCTTTTCCATTTCATTTGCTTTTCTTGCCAAAATATGATGGATAAGTCCCTCCACCTCCTGAAGATTATTGCCCGCAGCAATAAGGACTTCTTCAAGGCCCACCAGCAACAACTTATGCCCTTCGGGAAAAGGGAACGTCTCTTGCCTGAGCTCTCGCACGTAGTCCAGAAAGCCCATGCGGACCGTATTAGGCGGGAATCCCTTAGGCTTGAACGGCTGCATCTGCTTTTCTTCAAGGAGAATGTATCCTGCCATTAACTCACTCCCCCCTCCCCTATCCCCAATACTGTTGACTTGAGGATAAACTTTTGTAACTCCATGCAGTTCATGATTTTGTGCCTTATGAAATCCCCCCAGCCCCCTTTAAAAAAGGGGGAGCTTTTGAAAGTCCCCCTTTGTAAAGGGGGATTTAGGGGGATTTTTTTACCCAACCAGTTAAGTCAACAGCATTGTCCCCTCTATCCCCTCCCGCCAGGAGATGGGGAATTTAGGGTTAAAGCGTGGCTGAAAAGGGCCAGTTCATCGACCAATGGAAGGATGCGGCTGATCGGGCCTCGCCAATCAGGTCGCACAGCCTCGATGAAATGAAGAGCCGCCCTAACCTTTGGTCGCTCACCGGAAAAGCGTTCCAGCCAGGGCCCTACAGACTCACCTGCATCGGCCAAGCCGATTAACAAGTGGATCAAATCAACCAGTTTCAAGTCCCTTACTACAGCATCACCCGCGTCATCGAATAGTGAACCCTGGATGCCTCCAGATGTCTTGGGACTTTTCAATTTTTCCAGCAAAGCATTCAAACGCTCATCGGGCTGCTTAACCTCATAGGTCCTCCCCCTGCCTGTTCTTCCGCGGATGATAAGACCGGCCTTCTTGAGGTCATCGGCACTGACTCGCATAGCGCGCAAGGCTTTGTTTACCTCATCGACTTTTACCTCTCTCCGAATCTCCAACAGTACCCGAAACCATGCATAAGAAATAGGATCTATATCTTCAAGTTCAGGAGGCAATGGCCTCTCTTTTGTCACCAGTTGATCCACCATGGTTCCAATATCTTGAAGTGCAAAGTGCAAGTCTAAGGGGTTGCCCTTGTGGTCAACCACGTGTCCATAATGAGCGCTGTATTCCTGCAAACACTTTCCGATACAGATCAGGCGAACATCGGTCGGAAGAAGTGGTGCATTTCCATATCTGCCTTTCTGAACGGCCTCCAGTTCAGCCCTTGCGCGTCTCCGAACCTCCTGACGAATTCCTGCCCACGACCGTTTTTGAGGATCTGACCGGCGTTTGCGGCACACATGAATAAGATCATAAGATACATTTTCCTTGTCCATTAAGTGGAGTGATGATTCGGATTCTCCATGGATCGGATATACTGCTATGATCTCAAAACCGGTATCGCATAACGCCTCCAACAATCCTTCCCAAATGGTTCCCTGTTGATCTGTATGGTGGAAGGTAAACACAAGCGAGCCATGGTCAGGAAGGGTTTGATGGACACGACAGAACACCTTGCCGAGATTTTGATAGAAATCCTCTATCCTCTTTCCCCGTATTCGGTTTTCTATGACCTCTTCAGCTTTGGGAGCATATTCAGGCGCAAAGTGTGGGTAACGGTACTTCAGAGCAAGTCTTAGCCAAACATAAAAAAAGTCGGAGAGCTCGGCGTAATTGACATTGCCTACGTAAGGAGGATCGGTAATAGCAAGAGTTGCATTAATATTCTCAAGGGACATGCTTGATTCAGAATGCAAATTCCAAGACCCAGAAAAAGTTGACTCACTAGATTGCACTGTTTCTGTTCTTCGATCTATTATTCGTCGATCAAAAGGGGACACGTTATAGGTCTTTCCAACCCTCAATTTTCCAAAATTAGAGCAATACGGGCCATATTCTTCACGTGCACCAAATACATTGATTTCACAAGTGGTAGCTTTGGGCTGGAAATCGTGACGAGAAAACAATCCGCCAAAGGGGCTTCTCATCCCCGCCTTAGATCTGAAGCGGCAGAAGAGATTATTTGCATCAAGGGTCGTAGTCATTATAGACATCAACATTTCTTGCATTGTCTCATTGGGTTCCGCCATAATTGCCCAAAGAAGCGTACTCAGCGCCAGTAGTTGCCGAGGGCTGAACATCTCATGCCAGTAGTTGTAATGGTGTTCCAAAAGTCGCCCGGTCTCCGCGCCTCTCGGTATTTTACTTTTTGGATATGGCAAGTGGTGTCTGTTTTTTGCCCATAGCTGTTCGGCTTGTTGAAGGCGTGCCTTATCTGAGGCGGAAAAGCGCATAAAGAATTTGCCATTCTTGGGTAAAGTCTGCTTGATCTTTGCTCTGACTCCCTCCGTCAACAAATTGGCGCTGACCTCTGTATCTTCTCGAACATCATCTCCAGCGTGAAAGAGGTTATTCTGTTTGTGTCCAGAGTTATCATCATTAAGAACGTCTGGACACAAATAGGCATGTAAAGCATAGGGCCGGATCGGCAGACGTTTGCCTTGAGGAAGCATACGGATGCTTTCGATGATCTTGTCCTTGTTCCCGCAGTACGGGCACAAGAATTTACCTTTTTGCGGCACATTGCCTTTGTGCGGGTCGTATGAATGGTTACACGCCGGACAAGTCAATTTTCCTTCCGGCAGATTTCCTCGCCACTGCCACACGGCCTCACAGGCAGGGCAGAGCAATACCGTGTAAGGAACCTTTTTCCGTTCTGTCTTGGTACTCTTGAGTTTGGGCACCCCTTGTTTATGGCAGCCTGGGTGCGGACATGTTAGCGTTGGCATAGCCGTCTTGCTATCAAGAGGTGCGTATATCCATTTGGAAATAGGCCTTCCCGTTCCGCTGCTTCCCTTTCGAGCATTGACCATCATCTCGGGATCAATGATTAACGACACATTTTCAATATCCCAGTCGTAGGTTTGACCACAATGGGGGCAGGCGACATCCTTAAAATAACGGACAGAAGGAGATTTTCGGGCAATGATGTAATCTTTAAACAACGGCACTTCACGCCCGCAATTGGGATCAGTGCAGACGGCATGCTTCACCCAGAAGGTATAGATAACGTCCGCTTCCACACCCGGCTCTATCTCGGTTTTGTACAAGCCAAGAAGGGTTTCACGCAATGGCTTGTTCTCGTTCCAGCCCACAGGCCGGGCCGCAAGGCGCTCAAATGCCTCTTGTAGTTCTTCAAGATCAACAGGCTCCACTGCTGTCTTGACAATGAACCAGGCTACAGGGTTGAGATCAATGCCGGTCACTTTGCAACCCAGCCGAAGCGCCTCTACCACTGTGGTGCCGCCGCCCATGAACGGATCGAGGATGTGCTTGCCTTTGGTATCCAGATCATCTGTGTGGTCCTTATAAAACTCGTCCATCAAATCGACGGGCGTGCCGTCCGGCTCAAAAGCCGGCTTGAGAGCGCCAAGCAAAATAGCGCGAAAGACACAGGAGGCCCTCCGGGCAAACCACTTGTGCATCTGATAAATGGGCTTAAAGGAATTCCTTTCCCGCACGGCAAGACGATTGATCTCCGCAATCGGAAAACCAACCTCAATCGCCCTTGGTATGGTCTGTGTGTCAGTCATTTTGTAAATTATCCCAGCTTCGAAAAGTCCCCACCTAGCCCTTCAAGCATAAAGGGGCAAATTATCTCCCTCTTCATCTACGGCAAAAGATGCGGATTATCCAATGCTTAACGTATGACGTTAGTCATGTAACCTTTCCGTTATTCTTTTGCCTTCGGCTTGCCTCCCGTTTCCTCAAAAAGCCTTAACAGATTGAAATTTCGTTACCCCCTTAAACTTGTCAGAAATTCTGAAAATCGTGGGACCACGATTTCATGAACTTTCCGAATTTCCTTGCTGATACCATTCTTGGTAAAGTAGCTATCGGGCGTTGGATACTCAATGTGTATGTCAGGATGCTTCATCTTGGCAAAGAAAAGTCCTACTGTCTGCATCTTGCTTCCGGTTGCGGCACAGATAATCCTTTCATAGATTCCAAACCGATTATATATTTCATCAAGACGATCAATTGTCTCTGTATATTCAAGCGTGCTCGCTACACGGTCGAGCAATCCCTGATCGTTCAAAGGGTTGTCAGCAGAATATTCTCCGATAAGGCGCTTATGGATTTCTTGCGTTGCGCGTTCGCGCCATGCGAAATCTTCCCTTGGCGGCCGTCCGTTGATAAACAAAAGCCTATGGGGGCTTATAGTCCCTAACATGTGCCGAACCAACTGCTCATTAAAAGAAGTAAAGGCGACCATTGTTACAGGCTGTCCTTGCATCCTTATGCTACTCAAGCACTTCATTCTGATGATTGATTCAAACCCACGACTAGGGAAAGTTGCTATCATTTCCATGTCATGCTTTGACTGTTCATACTCCTCTTGGGTTGGTGCGTATACTTCAGCCTCCGAATAGACGATTCTTACTGTTCCTTTGAACTTTCCAAGGTTACGAAGGCAGACCAGTATCAATAGTTTTGTCATTGCAGAAATATCCACAATTACTTCATCTATGTGAGGCAGTAAGTTTTCAAGCTTCAGGGACAAAGATTCTTCGATGCTATGAGGTGAGCGAATATTCAAGGTGAAGTCCACAGGCGTTGAGGCTCCAATATGCGAAATGGCTTGCTTTAATAATTTAATACGGTTTCTGCCTTTTGAAGGTGAATAACGAATCATCAAAGCACGATTCAAAATACTGCCTTGGTCCTTTTGACTTATAGCCCATCCTAGGGAACGTTTTTCAAAGCCGTAGGCTCCAATAAAAAGTCGTTTTTTGTCTGGATGCAGTTTAGTTGCAAACGATCGTCCAGGAAGTGTCATAGTTTGTGAATTGCTTTGGCTGCCGCTACCAAAGACTTCTCTGTTTTTCATCGCGAACTCCTTTGCTCTGTCTCTTTTTTCTCCAGTAAGCGGGAAACTTAGGGCTCACTCAAAAATAATTTCACATTTTTGATGGAGCAATCGAGTAGTTCCAGTTTGGCCGTAGGGTGTATCGCT
>JABXJW010000433.1 GCA_013375395.1 Desulfobacterales bacterium | reverse complement strand
TGCTCGTGGAAATGCAAAGAGAAATGGGAACCTCAATCCTGTTGATTACCCATAATCTCAGCCTGATTGCCCAGTATGCGAACAGGCTTGCCGTAATGTATGCGGGACGGATTGTTGAGAAAAGCGACCTTGAGTCCTTTCTTAGTAATTCTCTTCATCCCTATACGCAGGGACTGCTGGAGGCGCTGCCCGATTTGCAGACTGAACGGCCGGAAATGCATCCCATTCAGGGCCAGGTCCCCCAGCCCAAAGATTATGAGGAGGGGTGCCGTTTCAGAGAGCGATGCAAATACGCCTTTGAGCGTTGTATTCAGAAACCGGATCTATTTGTCCATGGTGGTGGACAAGAAGTCGCCTGTTTTCTCTATGACAAGGAAGTCCAATGAATCTGCTGGAAACCAAAGGCCTGAATACCTACTTTCCCATAAGGGGCGGAATTTTCCACAAAGTGACCGGCTACGTAAAGGCCGTAAACGATGTGACACTGAGGGTGGGAGAGGGAGAAATTGTCTCCGTTGTGGGCGAATCGGGTTGCGGGAAGAGCACGCTGGGTTTATCGGTTCTGGGCCTTGTTCCTGTGACCTCAGGGGAAGTATTCCTGGCCGATAGCCCAATAGACACCAGGGAACCGGGTTCCTGGAAGCCTTTCAGAAAGGATTTTCAGATCATATTTCAAGATCCCTTCACATCCCTGAATCCCAGGCATACGATCTACAGGATACTGTCAGAACCGCTTCTAGTTCACAAGGTTTTTACAAAAAAGACCGTCAAGGATGGCGTTGCCAATTTGTTAGAGCAGGTCGGCTTGTCTCCCGATTACATGCAGCGCTTCCCTTATGCCTTCTCAGGAGGGCAACGTCAGCGCTTGGCCATTGCACGGTCCATTGGCATCCGCCCCAAGCTGATCGTATGTGATGAAGTGGTATCCGCAGTGGATGTGTCGGTTCAGGCGCAAATCATTCAGTTATTGATGGACTTAAGAAAGGAAATAGGGCTGGCCCTTTTGTTCATAACGCATGATCTGTCCCTGGTAAAAGCCATCAGTGATAGAGTATATGTGATGTATCTGGGAAAAATCCTTGAATCAGAACCAACCCAGGATCTGTTCAAGAACCCACAGCACCCCTATACGGAGGCACTCCTGGATTCCATCCCTACCCTTGACCGCAGCAGAAGACCCAAGATACTCAGAGGAGAGGTGCCCTCCCCCGTGGACTTGCCAACGGGTTGTATATTTGAAAGCCGCTGTCCTTATGCAAAGGACCAGTGTGCGGAAAGGCATCCAGATCTGTTACCCAGAAATAGTGGCCTGGTTGCGTGCTATTTCCCCCTCTCACCTCTGACACAGGCGCGAAAGGAAAGCACCAACCATGTTTGAGAGGTCACTTTCTGTCGCCAACCTCCGAGCCTTCTCTTAGACGGAAAACGGTCGAACGCCCGGTGTCGGCTATGTATCCTTTGACATAAGTGAAGCTGGCCCACTAGACGTCTTCATTGCCCAAGATCTTAACATTTATGTCAAGTTTTTAACGCCACTAAGGTGCAAAAGATAATTGGGATCGTAGAACGGTTGCGGTTGCGCAGCTCGAATCGGTTAACGGTTAACGTCATACGAAACCAGCAGCGCAACCGTAGAACGTTAGACGAAACCAACATCGCTTCACCTCAAGCAATGATATTATTTAACACATCAACTCGTCGGTTTGCCCGTCCCGGGCCGGTACGGGCCGGGAAGGCGGAGCTTCGCTAGGTTCCTGGGATATCAAATATCTTCAGTTGGATAGTTTACAGGATCAAGGAATGATTTTGCCTCACCCACGGTATACAGAGACCCGGTTATAAGAATGAGATCC
>JABXJW010000432.1 GCA_013375395.1 Desulfobacterales bacterium | reverse complement strand
AGGCGCAAGCCTGCTTTAGGCCTTGTAAAGGCGGACTGGCGTCCGCACTCCAGCGAGTTTTCCCATCTACTGATACTCCCCTATGCAATAGATCGAGTAGATAGGTAGACCTTGCTGGTATCGCTTATAGGTTGAGCGTTCGCACAGCAGGTCTGCATAATTCATTAGATAGGAATAGGTCGCAGGGTACTTGTCTGCGAATTCTTCTTCAGTCTCGAATTTGAAATAGTGGCGGTTAGGAATTATCTGGTACCAGCCTTTCGACTTCACACAGTATCGTCCTGTATCTCTACCCCGGAGGAGGGGAAACAATACATCTGCCTCTATCCATGCACCCTCGACTGGCTCAACCCACCGAGCTCTTGGTAATTCGTCCTCGCGCAACGTTCGAATGAGAGCACGATCGGTCGCTGGGGAGTAATCCTCAACCTTTACCCAAAACACCCGGGCCAAGTCTGATACTGTTCCTCGGTGTGCTCGTCGAAGATAACCTGAAGTACCTCGCAGTACTGCTACCTCAGTGTAATCGGCCTTTTTGCCCGTAAAAAGTGGAGAACCAAAATCGGCCACAGGGCAAGCTTCTCCATCCTCGAGCGAGACTCGTTCTAGGACTTCAATTAGTGGCAGTGACGGATTAATTCGACTTGATTTTCTGGGCGTCCATATGCGACAAGGAATTTCCGAGAATTCGGCCTGAACGGTTGATGCCACCTTGGTCGCTATGTACATTCCTGTCTCGTTTGATGCGTCGGGAAATGGCTGAAGCGCCGTCAAGTCCTCAATCCTGTCCATACGCAAGGCTGTTGAATCCGGCAAGCTGCCGAGTCTAAAACCTCTTGCTGACCCTGTCTTGAACACAGTCCAAGTAATCAGAAAACCAAGCCGACCACCAACACGCAACCAATGATCAGCCGCACTAAATGTGAGAACCGTAGAAATGTCACTTTCGATGCCACCCGTGTACCTGCGGCCTGAGACAAGACCGTAGTAATCGCAGAAGCGTTTGACGCGCTTTCGGTACGTCTGCGGCAGCCGGCTCCATCTCACCCAGGGCGGGTTACCGACAATAAAGTCCACTTCACCGAATCCCTTCGGCGAAAAGTTGTTTTTGACGATTCGACACCAAATGCTATCCCACGGTGGCTCTCTACTTTGGAGTCCCTGGATAGCACTATAGAACTTGACCAAGTGTTTCTCCGTCCACGAGTCAATAAGCCCATTGAGCTTCGGATCCTTTCTAAGCCCACGTACAAACTCTTCAGGGCTACGGTTGTGTTTGATGTCATCTTCACATTTCAGCAGAATTCTTCCCAACACCTGAGCTCGCACCAGATGAAGCGGAATTTCGAATCGGAGGTCTTTAACCTCAGTATCAAGGGTGTATTCGAGTATGCCACCTGGCTTCTCAACTGGGACATTAATGCTATCTGCAAGATACACCGGTATCTCTATGTCATGACCCAATGCAAATACCAAATCTGCCACTGAGAGAATATAATTGGCACGAGCCGAGATCACAGCAAGCGGATTCAGGTCAAGTCCCCGAACACAATGCAATATTGTGTCCAGAGTTTGCAAAGGCGAGAACCCAGCCTCATCGCACTTTCTTCTCAGCCGGGCAATACACTCGACAAGAAAAGTGCCTGAGCCACATGCCGGGTCAACAACGATCTTTTTGGGGTCACCATCATAGCCAACTCTGTCAAGAACGTATTGAGCCAGCCAGTCAGGAGTATAGTATTCACCCAAATCGTGCCGGATTTGCTCGTCTACCAAGCTTGAATAGAACTCTTTAAGAAGGTCCTTGATGATTTCTGGCTTTAATTTGGGCGTGGCCGGTTCAAATTCCTGAA
>JABXJW010000431.1 GCA_013375395.1 Desulfobacterales bacterium | reverse complement strand
TCCTGCAGGGTGACCGGCTTAACCCGGCTCTCAGAGATGGCCTTCATAACCCGCTTGTACTCAAGCACCACGTCCTCGAGGTCCACGTGAGCATAGATCTGCGTCGTCTCCGGTCTGGAGTGGCCGAGCAGCTTCTGGAGGCCGAGGAGATCCTTGGTCTCCTTATAGTAGTGGGTTGCGAAGCTGTGGCGTAGCTTGTGAGCCGAAATCTCTTCCCAGTTGGGAATCCCCGCCTCCTTGGCGTACCTCTTGACGAGCCGCTGGCCTCGTCGAATCTTTATGTCGAAGAGCCTGCCCCGGGTCCTGGCCCCGGCGTACTCCACGATGAGGCGCAGCGTCTCAGCGTCAACCGGCACGAACCGCTCCTTCTGCTCCTTGGGTTTCCCGCTCCTAGTCAGGGCGTGGCAGATCTTGATCACTCGATCCACGAAGTCGATGTCCTCGATCATGAGGCCCATGGCCTCGCTGATCCGCATCGCGCAGTAGTAGAGCAGCCTCAGAATTATACGGTCGCGTAGCTTGGTCGGAGCCTTCAGCATAGCCTGGACTTGACCCGGCTTCAAAAAAATAGGAATCGAGGATCCCTTCGCGCTCCTCCGCGTCCCACTCACCGTTTGCGCTGGAATAAGCCCTGAAGACAGTGTTATTCTTTGTGAAGTCTGAATAGAGTTCTCTGTACTTATATTGCTCTCAAAAATCAAGTATAGGCCCCCAGGCCGGCGTGTAAATTATACTTGTTCAAAACTCCGATCAAGGTCCCCCACAGACCCACGGCCTCCTCCGCCTTCGACTTTCCATACCAGGCAGCGAGGGCTAGCAGGGCCATGCCGCCGAAGGGATCCTTACTGTATGCCTTTATCTTAGCGGCGAGATATCCGCAACTATTGATGACGCGTTCGAATTCCTCAGTCATCCGATAGATGGGCTCACCGTCCTCGTATCTGAGAATCAGTACGCCGCCCTTGCAGAGATTTGACAGGTCGTCCTTGATGGCCATCCTCCTCAAGTTCGCTTTTTGGGCAAAAAGCGTCCTATCCATAGCTAGCTAGCCTCCTTGAGGCCCAGCGCCTTCTTAGAGTTCTCCGGTAGAAAAGACAGGTCAGCTAACACACGCCTAATCGCTCCCCTGATAAATGAGCTTCGATCCTGTCCACGAGCCTCAGCGACCTCATCGACCATCTTGATGATTTCAATGTCTTCTCTGAAACCGATGAATTTTGTTTCGCTCATTTTTTCAACTTCTTTCCGTTAAAAAATATAAAACAAGGTTTATTTAAGATTTGTCGATTGAAAATAGAGTATTTGATCAAAAAAGATTTTGATAAATTGATATTTATAGCTAGCTAGCTGACTATCCAATTTTTTGGAATATGGAGCCCCTTTGCTTAGAACTAGCTATCTCAAATATATTTTTAAAATTCACAACAACCTTATGCTCTTAGGACTTCTTTAATAGCGCGCGCTAGCTGATGAAGTGAGTATTCCTTGAATTCGAAAGATGCAACTGCGATGATTTTTATGATCTTGGGAGCAATAATGATAACCATGGGTATCATAGCATACACAACAACGGTTCCTATAACGTTCTTAGGCTTCACAATTGGATACGAAAAACCTTACGCCCAAAGAGCAGAGGTACCCTTCTTTTTAGGCTTCATAATGATGCTGGCGGGCGTCATCACATCTTCCGTAAAAATTAAAGTTGAAGAAGAAAGCTAGCTAAAACAGGGTTTTTAACGCAAAAGGTTCCACATGGGACGCGCTTACCCTTTATATACTAATTCCGACGTCGGAAAGGGGTCACATGGCAGCAGCTAGCTAGATCTAGCTGGCCTTGGGTGGGTAGTATTTAGCGA